>JASJBB010000144.1 GCA_030066735.1 Woeseiaceae bacterium
ATCATGAACCCGGCGATTCTCAACAGCCCCACCGGGGCGGACTCGCAGCAGGTTGACGTGAACTTCTCGATCGTCAACGAGGGCAACGCGACAACCGCGTACAACCTCAACCTCAACGCGCCGGAACTGGCGGGCCTCGACTACCAGCTGATGGTATACCGCCTCAACGAGACGCCGATCGCGCAGGGATGCACGCTGACAACCGAGGCGCAGCAGCAGCTGCTGTTCAACCAGACGGATCCGCTCAATAACGACATCGACGGTACGTTCTACCTCGAGCCGGGCCAGGAGGTGCAGGTAACGTTTAGGGTGCTGCCCGATACGACGTCGCCAACGCCCGCCGATCCGACGACCGACTTTGATGTCAATGATATCGGCGGCCAGGTCGTTGCGCAGCCGACGAACAGCACCGCGGTCAGCGATCCGCCGCCGTCGGATGACTTCGGCGTTCCGCCGCCGCCACCACCACCGACCGTGACGATTGCGGATGTCTCGCCGAACCCGATGGCGCCGGGATTCGGCCAGCTCACGAACTTCACGATCGTTGGCGGGCCGCCACCGGTCTTCGGTACGGACACGGTCTGGGCGCGTAACGAAGTGACGGGCGTAGAGAGGTCCACCAACTTCGTGTTTGCAGGCAGTACGACGATCAGGCTGGACGGCGACTTGCGACCACCGCTCGGATCCCCGGATCAGGCGGGCACCGTCTGGATCGAATATTTCAGTGGTGATCGCAGTAACGACTTCCCGATGACGTTCCGCGATACCCCGGTCGCACCGACGATCACCGGGGTCTTCACGGCGCCCGCAGCGACGGGCGCGACATCGACGTCCTGCGTTGACTTCAGCGGTTCGCCGATCGGCCCGGGCGATACCGTGCTGGGCGGCGACTGGGTGCGTATCGAAGCCCTGGGTCTCGATACCAACACCTCCCGCGTCAACGTGCTGACGACACAGTCCAGCAGCGGCACCAGTTCGACGGGCGGGCTTTGCCCTGCGACGTCGGGCGGAGCTTCCGGGTTCAGCTACTTCGTACAGATCCCGGCCGGCGTGACTGCCGATTCGTTCACGCTGCAGATTCGTGCGAACCAAAGTAATGTGGGCGGTGGCGCTGGCGATTACGCCGCGGTTGGCTTTAACTCGCCGGCTACGCTCACCAACGTTTCGTTGAGCTCAACGACGCTGACTATCGGCGGTCCTGCGGCCACCTATACGGCCGACCTCGTCAATAACTCGGGCAGCCCGCTGTCGACGGTATCGCTCCAGGGTTACGTCGAGCAGGGCAGCGCGATCAGGGCGGCGGGTGGACTGTTGGCCTGCTCGTTCTCGGGCGTACTGCCAGTCGGCGGTTGCAGCGACGGCTTTTCGCTGCTCGCAAGCAACTCGACGGCTGGCTCCGGGACGCTGGTGGCGGGACCGGCAACGGCCAGGATCGACCTGATACTCAATGGCACGGTAATCTCGACCTTCACCGCTCCGATCACACTGGTGCCATAGGTTCAGGGAGGGATCGAACCGCGTTCTGTTAGAATCGCGGTTCGATCCCTCGTGCCTTCATCGATGAACCGATTCATCAGGGAATTGAGACGCCGCGAGGTGTTTCGCACCGCCGGGCTGTACGTCGGAATCTGCTGGATTCTGATCGAAGTCGCGACCGTTGTGCTCCCGACCTTCGGCACGCCGGAGTGGGTGCTGCGGGCGGCGATTATCATCGCGTTCGCCGGTTTTCCGATCATGCTCGTGTTTGCGTGGGTCTTCGATATCTCGAAGGAGGGCATCCACGTACAGGCCGACCCGACCGACACCATTGTCGAGCAACTCGGGGCCCGCAAGACGGATTTCGTGGTCATGGGCGTCCTGACACTGGCGCTGGTCATTTCGCTGTACCTCAATATCTCGGGTGACGACGGACCCGCTGCGCAGGTCGAGCCGGTTACCGTACTGCTCGCCAACTTCGAGAACACTACCGGCGACTCGTCATTCGACGGAGTGCTCGAAGAGGCGCTGCTGGTCGGCCTGGAGGTGGCGCCGCACGTCACTGTCCTGCGCAACCACGGACTGGCCAATGAGGTCGCGCGGCGGCAAAGCACCGAATGGCTGGTGACGGGCTTATTGGAGCGGTCGGGGGACGACTACCGCATTACCGTCGACGGGGTCGACCGCGCGGACGACGGCAACTCGTTCTCGATGGACGAAAAGGCAGACTCCCGTGACGCCGTGTTGAAGGCGATTGGAGAGCTGTCGGCAGCCGTGAGAGAGGAACTCGGCGACACGACGGAGGGTGACCGTCAAGGCGAGTACGCGAGACGATTCAAGGCCGCTTCGCTCGATGCCGCGGCGGCGTACGTCTCAGCCCGGCAATTGCACAATGCTGTACAGCTGCAAGACGCGGCGGAGCAATACCGCCGGGCGATAGAACTGGATCCACGACTTGGCCGTGCCGTCGCGGGCCTTGCGCTTGCCGAGTTCGCGCTGGGTGAAACCGACCAGGCAGAGGCCCGCTGGGTGCAGGCGCTGGCGTTGATGCAAACGATGACGGAGCGGGAACAGCTCCGGGCCGTTGGCCAGTACTCGGCGTCCGTAGCAAACGACAGTGAACGGGCGTTGGCGACTTACGCCGACTTCGTGGCCAAGTACCCGGCCGACGTCAGCGCGCTCGCGGGTTACGCAGCAGCATCGTTCCAGCAGCTCGACCTGGCCACGGCAGCGGAGGCGACCCGCCGGATCCTGCAGGTGCTGCCGGCCGATGACCGCCAGCGGACCCAGCTGGCGCTCTACGCGATGTACAGCGGCGACTGGGACGAGGCGACGATCGAAGCAGGCCGGGTGATCGCTGCAGACCCTTCGATAGGGACCGCGTACTTGCCGATGGCGGTGGCCGCACTGGCGCGGGGCCAGGTTGACGCGTCCCGCGAAGCCTACCGTCGCATGGCATCGGACGGGGCTACCGGGCACGGCGCCTCCGAGGCTGAGCTGGGTCTCGCCGATGTCGAACTGTTCCATGGTCAGACCGACGCGGCCCGGGAACGATTGCGCGCCGGCATCGGTGCGGATACCGACAGCCGTAACGAACACAAGGCGGCGATCAAATCCATCGCGCTCGCCCAGTCGTACGCCGACGAGGGCAGGTTCGCGGAGGCGACTGCTGCGGCCGCGAACGCGCTGCAACTGGGCGACGGCGTTGCGTTGAGCGTTCCGGCGGCGATGATCTACATCCAGGCGGGGGATCTCGAGCTGGCCCGGGGCATTGCGACCGGCCTCGCCGGGCAGACCGATGTCCGGGCCGCAGCCTATGCGCAGATGTTGCGCGGCATGATCATGGAGGCTGAGGGTTCGGCGACCGACGCCGTGCTGGAGCTGCGCGAGGCGATCGATACGGCCGACCTGTGGCTGATTCGGTTTCAGCTGGGCAAGGCGTACCTGCAGTCCGATTACCACATGCAGGCCCTGGACGAACTCATGGAATCGCAGGATCGTGCCGGCGAGGCTGCGGCGGTCTTCCTCGATGACGTGCCGACATACCGGTTGGCCGCCGAGCTGCCGTACTGGGTGGGTCGTGCCCAGGAGGGCATGAACATGCAGGCAGCGGCGCGCGACAGCTACCAGGAGTATGTCGACCTGCGGCCGCAGGGCGGGGCGCTGGCCGAGGATGCCAGGGACCGCCTGGCGACGCTCAACTGACCGGCCCCGGGGCGCCCTCGCGTTACTTCTTGTGGGCCGGAATTACCACTATTCGTAAACCGGGGTCGTACGGGGTTTTCGTCGAAATAACCAGTACTTAGGTGATCTTTGGCATACTATCGGCCGGGTCGTGGGGAGAAACAACAAGAAATGGGATCCTGGCTAGGCAGATTCCTTGCGGAAATGCGGTACCGCCGCGTCTGGCACGTCGTCGTCGGCTACACGGTGATCGCCATCGGGTTCCTGGAGCTGGCCGACCTCACGCTCGAAGCGTTCGATGGGCCGGACTACATCCTGGGCTGGCTGTTCCTGGCCGTGTTGTCGGGTTTCCCAATTGCCGTCGCGCTGGCCTGGGTATTCGACTTTACGACCGACGGCATCAAACGGACGGCTCCGCAGCCGTCGTCGCCGGTTTCCCAGTCTCCCACGACGCTGATCGTACTCGTCGTTGCTTCCGCGGTGGTGTCCGGCGCAACGGGTTGGTTCCTGGCTGGCAGGAGCGCGGGCACCTCGCTCGTACAGTCGCTGGTCGTGTTACCGCTTGCGAACCTGACCGGGATCGCCGGCCAGGACTATTTCGTGGATGGCATTCATGACGCGCTGATCTCCGAACTCGCACGACTGTCGGCGATCGATGTCGTGTCACGCACGTCGGCGATGCAATACCGGGACTCGCGCAAGTCACTGCGCGAGATCGGTAACGAGCTGGATGTAGAGGCGGTACTCGAGGGTTCGGTGCTTCGATCCGGTGACCAGATTACCGTCAACGCGAAGCTGCTGGATGTCGAGCGCGAACGCAATCTCTGGTCCGGCCAGTACCAGCGTGCGACGTCAGAGATTGGCGCGCTGCAGAGTGAAGTCGTACTCAACATCGCCCGGGAGATTCAGCTGTCGCTGTCTCCCGATGAAGAAAACCGCCTGAAGAACACGAAGAGCGTCAACCCGCAGGCGCTCGATAGCCTGCTGCAGGGGCGTGCGCGCTGGCGCAATCAGTCGGCCGAGGATATCGAGCAGTCCATCAACCTGTTCAACACGGCCCTGACCTACGAACCGAATTTTGCCGAGGCCTATGCGAGCCTGGCGCAGGCATATATCTCACTGACGTGGGTGACGTCCGACCCCCTGATGCCGAGCCAGGTGCTGCCGCAAGCCAAGGCGGCGGCCCAGCGTGCGCTGGCGATCGATCCGGATTCGCCCGACGCTCACATGGCGATCGGTCTTGTCGCCTGGCGCTTCGAGTTCGACAAGGCGCTGGCCGAGCAGTCGTTCGCCCGGGCAATCGAGCTCAGCCCGAGCCATGCGGAGGCGTTGCACTGGTACGCGCTGTTTCTTGCGACCAGCGGCGATAACGACAATGCCCAGGCGCGCATTAATCGCGCGCTCGAGCTGGATCCGCTGTCGCTGTTGATCACGGCGAATCGTGGCTGGATCTATTACTTCGGGGGCGACTTCGAGCAGGCGCTCGCCAATGCGACCGCGGCCAATAAACTCTGGCCCGACTCGGGCATTCCCCATTATCACGAGGGCCTCTCATTGCTCGCGCTCGACAGACCGGGCGAGGCCGTCATGGCGTTTCAACGTTCCATTGAACTGTCAGGACGGCTACCGTACTTGCTGTCAGCGCTGGGTGTTGCAAGCGCGCGTGCCGGTTCCATTGACGAGGCCGAGCAGGTCCTCACTGAGCTGAATGAGCTCGACTACACGTCGCCGTACCTGCTGGCGGCGCTGGAATCCGCGCTGGGCCGTACCGATGAGGCATTGGTGCACCTCGCAACGGCTGTCGAAGCCAGGGACTCGTATCTCGCCTTCCTGGCCGTCGATCCTATCTTTGCGGAGTTACGAAACGAGCAAGAATTCGTCGAAATACTCGATCAGGTGGGCCACACGACACGCTGATTCAATAACAAGCAACAACAACCAAGGAGCGAATAATGTCGGGCAGAATCTGGATCATCCCAGCACTACTCATGGGCGCTGCTTTGTCGGGCTGCCAACAGGAGCCTGAAGAGCAAGCGGAGGAATCCGCCGCGCCTGCCGAGATTAAGGAAGCAGCCGTAGCAGGGGCACCGGAAGGCTGGCGACCGTACCCGGCGACGCCGAACGCCCAGCCACCCGCTGGCTGGACGGGCAAGGAGTTTGCCCTCAGTGTCGATTTTCCCAGCGAGATGCCGCAGGAAAGGCCGCCGTTTCTCGACATCGACTTCAAGACGGATCCCGAGGCTTACTGGCAGTCGGTTCGCGGCTACATTTATGCCGGCAACATCGATCGCGGCGTCGACTCGAACGGCAACAGCCTGGACTGGAACACGCAGACCAACCCGGTGCGCACCTGGTACAACATGCCGTGGCGAGCGGTAGGGTTCAATGCACGTGAGTTCATCAACGGCCTGACGCGCGAGTTCCCCGCGCGCGCAGGCAGCCTGGACCCGGGCCAGACCAAGACCGCTTACACGTGGGCGCGAGCGATTTACAGCCCGTTGGCCGGCTACGCGATTGGGCAGGTGTGGGACGACGAGACGGGCCCTCCCGATCTGGCCGCGGCTGATTTCCCGGAAGGCGCCATCATCGCGAAGCTGCTGTTCACCACGGCGACCGTGGACCAGGTGCCCTGGGTCCGCGACGCGTACACGTGGCAGGCTTTTGCCTACGTTGACCCGGATACCAGCGAATGTGTTCAGAACGAAGGACCCGATTGCCCGCGCCAGGTGACCGATGTGCACCTGTACCAGATCGACTTCGCCGTGAAAGACTCGCGCGCCAGCGAGACTCACTGGGTGTTCGGCACGTTCGTTCACGACAACACGTTGCCGGGCGAAGGATTCTCGTGGGACAAGATGGTCCCGCTCGGGTGGATGTGGGGTAATGATCCGGAGCTGACCGCCAACACGCCGGACGGTGTGCCAAAGGAGTCGATCATCTTCGACAACACCCACATCTACGAGCACCTCGGTTGTCACGGGCGTCTCGTTGGGCCATTGGACAATCCCAAGTCAGCGTGCATGTCGTGCCACATGAACGCGCAATGGCCCAACCAGGGCGCGAATCCTGTGCCGGCAGGCACGCAGGCGCAGT
>JASJBB010000145.1 GCA_030066735.1 Woeseiaceae bacterium
CCGGGTGACGATGACGCTCGTTGCCACGATCCTGATCGCGGTTCCTGTCGCGGCGCAGGACGTGATGATTCCCGATGTATCCGAGGCCGCCGCAGTCGGCATCGACTCTGTAGAGCGGATGATCGGCGCGGTCGAGTCGCTCGACGGAATCGACGATGAGCTGCGCACCGCCGTGCTCGAGCAATTGCGTAATGCGGCAACCCAGATCCAGAACCGGCAGGCGGCCGAGCAGGCCGCGGCCGTGTACAGCGACACGCTGGCGGCGGCACCTGTAGAAATCGACCGGCTGCGCGCATTGCTCGGGGAAGAAGTACAACCTCCGAGTGCCGTGGACCTGGGCATCAGCGACGCGACGACCCTCGAGGAGCTGACTCAGCTGCTGTCGCGGGAGCTCGCTGACCAGGTCACCGCGGAATCGCGGGTCTCCGAGCTCGAGGCGCGGGCCGAGGTGCAGACAGGCCGCCCCGCCATTGCAAGAACACGTATCGCGGAGCTGCGGTCCAGCGGGGACGACCTGGCCGAGGTCCTGGAAGCCCCGCGCTCTGCGTCCGAGCCCAAGGCGCTGTGGGACGCACGGCGCCTCGCTGCGGAGCTGCAGCGCATGGCCCTCGCCGCCGAAATCAACAAGCTCGAGCAGGAACTCGTCAGTCACCCCGTACGCCTCACCCTCCTGCGGGCAAGACTTGAAATCGCAGAGCGGTCGCGTCTCGAGGCAAACCAACGTGTCGAGTTCGTGCGCGATATCGTCAACGAGAAGCGCCAGGAGGCCGCCGATCTCGCCCAGCGGTCCGCGGCGGAAGTCGAGGAGGAAGCGGCAGGCAAACACCCTGTCATCCGTGCCCTGGCGATACAGAACGCCAACCTGACACGCGAGCTGCCCGAAATCGCGACGAAAATCGACCGGGCGACCCAGCGCCTCGAGAGCCTGCGTGATGAGGCCGAGAACGTGGAGTTGCGATTGCAGCGCTCGCAACAGCGGCTCGAAGTCGCGGGCCTGAATCGCTCCCTCGGACTGCTGATGATGGAGGAGAGTCGCGATCTGCCGCAGGTCGCCCAGTATCGTTCACAGATTCGGAGCCGCAGCCGCGAACTGGCCGATATAGGCCTCGCCGAAGTGCGTATCCGCGAGCAGCGCCGTGAGCTACGTTCGGTCGACGTGCGAGTCGAAACCCTGGCCACCGAGATCGCGACCGACACCACGGATGAAGACGAGCTGGCCGGCATTCGCGACGAACTGCGCACGTTGTTGCGAGCCCAGCGCGAACTGCTGCTGCAGGCCGAAAACTCCTACAACAGTTACCTGCTGTTACTCGGCGAGCTGGACGCCGCGCAGCGGCAATTGCTCGAGACCGCGACCGAGTACCGGAGCTTCCTCAACGAGAACATGCTGTGGATTCCGAGTGCGCCCGTTGCTTTTTCCGGTGACTGGCAACTCGAAGAGAAAGAACAGTCGGCGGCGTTGTCCGTCACGCCCTGGCTGGCGGTGCTTGACGATTTCGCGGAATCACTGGCCGCCAACTGGCCCATGGCCGTTGTGGTGCTCCTGGTGCTTGGCGGCTTGCTGCTGGCCCGAGCGCCGCTGTCGGCGTACACCCGGTCTGCCAACAAGCGCATCGGCAATATTTCGACGGATAACATCGGGCTAACGATAGCGGCGCTGGCTGCGGCCGGTATTCGTGCACTGCCGATGCCGTTCGTACTTGCGGCTGTCGGCTGGCTCCTGTCGGTCGCGCCGGACCCTGCAGCATTCTCCGGCGTCGTGTCGAACAGCTTGTTCGCTGTCGCGCCGTTTCTCTACAACCTGCTGGTCTTCCGCGTACTGGCTGCCGAGGAAGGTGTCCTGCAGGTGCACTTCGGCTGGCGGCAGCAGAATCTGCGCGTCATTCGCATGCACCTCGATCGCCTCGTGGCTTTTGGCGCGCCGATTGTCTTTGGCACCGCAGTCTTCTACTCGTCCGAACTCGCATTCGACCGCGCCACCATGGGCCGGTTCTTCTTCCTTGCGCTGCTCATCTTGCTGGTCCTGACGTTCCGCCCGCTGGCCCATCCGAAGACCGGCGTGGCCGCGAGCTACTACCAGGACAACCCGGATAGCTGGATCAGCAAACTGCGCTGGTTCTGGTACGCGCTGTCTGTCGGTATTCCCGCCCTGCTCTTCGTTCTCTCGGCGCTGGGATTCATGTACACATCGATCACGCTGACGGGCCGGATCGTCGACACCATCTGGCTTGCGCTGGTGCTTATCGGTGTCAACCTGGTTGTGTTGCGGTGGATCGCGATAAGCCGCGCCAAGCTCGCATTGCGGGTCATGGAAGCGGAACGCGAAAAGCAGTCGGAGCCGCCGCCCGAGGGTGAGGCTCCGAGTATCGAGACGAAACCTGTCGATATCGACGAAGTCGACGCGCAGACTCGCAAGCTGCTGCGCTGGGGCCTGATCATCGTTGCCGCTATTGCAGGCTGGGGCATCTGGTCGGAAGTATTCCCGGCGTTTCGCCTGTTTGACCAGGTGTCTCTCTGGACCCGTACGGTCGTTGTCGACGGGGTCGAGACGATTGCGCCGGTCACGCTCGGGGACCTGATGCTCGCACTGATTGTCGCCGCTGGCACGGCCATCGCGTATCGCAACCTGCCCGGTCTCATGGAGATCGCCGTGCTGCAGCGCATGACGCTGGAGCCGGGCAGTCGCTACACGGCCAATACCCTCGTCCGCTACCTCGTCGTCACGATCGGCGTGATCGCCGTCCTGAATATCATCGGATGGAACTGGTCGCGGATCCAGTGGCTGGTCGCCGCACTCAGTGTCGGTCTCGGTTTCGGGTTGCAGGAGGTCGTGGCGAATTTCGTGTCCGGCCTGATCATCCTGTTCGAACGCCCGGTCCGCGTTGGCGATACGGTCACGGTCGGGCAATTGTCAGGGACCGTCTCCAGGGTGCGCATTCGGGCGACGACGATCACCGACTGGGACCGCAAGGAAATCATCGTGCCGAACAAGGCATTCATCACCGAGCAAGTCGTCAACTGGACATTGGCTGACCCGATTACAAGGGTAGTCGTCGAAGTGGGCATTTCCTACGCGTCGGACGTCGAGCGTGCACACAAGATTATGGAGGAGACGCTGCGATCGTTGCCGCTGGTTCTCGACGAGCCCGCACCCAGGGTCTTCTTCCTGGGCTTTGGCGACAGCTCACTCAATTTCAAATTGCACGCTTTTTCCCGGCAACTGTCGGACCGGCTACCACTGATGCACGCCATCCACGAAGCCATACTCAAGGCGCTGCGCGAGAACGACATCGAGATACCGTTCCCGCAGCGTGACCTGCACATCAGATCGACGGTCGAAGATAATTAGCATGGAGAAGGAAATCATCATGAAGAGAGTCGTTTTTCTGGTCTTGCTGATCGCATCGGTCGCATTTGTTCGGGCCGAAGCCGCGCGTGTCGTCAACCTCGAAAACCTCGCGATTCCGGACAGGACCGATGGCACGGGATTCTCACTTGACGAGGTTCGCATACTGATCATGAACGGCTGCACGAAACGGCAATGGCAGCCGGTATATGAAGGCGACGCGATCATCACCTGTTCCATCCTGGTCAGGGGACGGCACTTCGTAAAAGTCGAGATTCCGTTCAGTGAAGTCGATTTCTCGATCTACTACCTGGACAGCGACCAGATGGACTATGACCCGGCAACTCAGGAAATCCACCGCAAATACAACGGCTGGGTCAAGAACCTGCGCGTGATGATCGAGCAGCAGTTCAGCGAAGCCGCGGCGAAACCGGCCGGCAGCGTCGTCGAGGAACGGCCACGGGACGTCGTGGAGTCCTCGCGCTACGATGCGCTGCTCAAGCTGGGCGAACTGCGTGACAAGGGCCTTATTTCCGACGAGGAATTCGAGGCCGAAAAGGCGAAAATTCTCGGCGGGGACTAGCGGCTCTCATCGCGGCCGGGCGGTGCCCCAGAAGTTGTAATTCAGCATCCTGGGGCCCGGGATGTACATGCGCTCGTCTGCCGTGATCTCGAAACCGCCGTCTTCAATCAGTCGCACGATGTCGCGATTCATGTTGCAGCCCCCGGCAATGCGTCTCCAGCCGCCATTGAGCCGGTGCTGCCATTTGCGCACCGTCTCATCCGGAGCAGCGCCGTGTTCGCAGAAGATCAGTTGCCCGGATGGCTTGAGCACGCGCCGCATACCATGCAGGGCGGCGATTGCGTCGGGAATCGTGCATAGCGTGTACGTTATCAGCACGGTATCGACACAGTCGGTCTCGAGAGGAATGCGTTCGCCCGGCAGGTCAATGAACTCCACATCGAGGCCCGATGCGGCGACATTCGGCCGGGCTTTGCGGCGCATGCCCGCCGAAGGCTCGAGCGCAAAAATCCTGCGAACACTGTCAGCATCGTAGTACGGCAGATTGAGGCCGCTGCCAAAACCGACTTCGAGCACGTCGCCAGTGGCCAGGTGCACGATTTTTTCGCGTTGTTTCTTTTGCGGCCTCGTGGAGCAGGCCCAATCGATCAAATGTGGGAGTACGCCGTCTTCGTAGAAGCTCATTGACGGTGTTTCAGCGCCACAATATTGTGGCGCGCGCGTGACCGGCGAAGCTCGTCGAGATTCTTGAGCGTGAGCGTATCCGCCCGGCGGATTTTCTCCGCCATGTCATCGCTGATGGCCGGCGCATTCTCGATCTTGAGCCGGTGACTGCCGAGCGAGATGATGTCGTTGTTGCGCAGCACGGCCTTCTTGGTTTCGACGGAATTGACCAGCGTGCCGTTGGTGCTGTTCAGATCCAGCAGCACCACGCCGTTGTTGTACAGCTGCAGCATTGCGTGCAGCTTGCTGACATATTTGTCCTCGATCACGATGTCGGCCATCTTGTCGCGCCCAATGATGCACTCACGCTTCGACAGCGAGTACTCGGCCAGCGTATTGCCGTCCCTGGTCACAATGATGCGTGGCATCTCCCGCGTGTCCTGGAGCTCTTCCATGCGCACCATGGCCTCGAGCGCAAAGTCGTTGATGCGGCCCGGCCAGCCGCGCGCCAGCTCGTGCAGCCGCTCACAGACATCGACCGGGAACAGCTCCTCCGGCTTTTCGCCGCCCGCCATGACGAACCGGGTGCGCAAATAGGCGACGGCTTCGCGAAGGGATAGCGGGTTCATCGTGAAAACGGCCGGGTGGCGGCGTTCCAGGTTGCGCATGCTGTGCTTGCTGGCCAACTCGGCCAGGCGCTCGGTGCCGGTCAGAACGATGCGCAGCGACCAGCGCCCCCGGACATCGAGGTCAGCCAGCCAGTTGAGCAGGCTCAGCGTGCTGGAGCCGAGCCGGTCGGCGTTGTCGATGATGAGGATCGGCGCCCTTCCCGACTCGGCCTTCTGCGACAGGAAGTTGCCGAGCGTCTGCAGCATCTGCTCGTCTTCCTGCGGTATGACGTCGACGCCGTATTGCGCCAGCATGCCGCTGACAAGCTCGCGGGTGGCCGATTTCTTGCCGTCGAAGACAGCGACCGGCACATCGCGCTGCCACCATGACGCCTGCTCCCGGACGATGGTTGTCTTGCCGGACCCGCGCGGGCCCTGCAACAGCGCAACGCCGTTGTCCTGCTGCAGCGCCGTAACCAGGAAGCGCAGCGCAGACTGGCAGGACTCGCCAGCAATCACGAGACCGCCTTCAGCATCGTGGCCGAATGCCTTGCGAGCCAATGTGGGCGTCTGACTGTTCATTATTCTTGTAACGACTCCGACCCGGGCATTATTACGTCAATTCCGACCGCCGCGTGGCCGAGATTCCATAATCTCGAAGATGCACGCCAGACTCAAGTAAGCGGTTCCAGGACGCCTCGGGCCCGGCCGGCCAGACCATCGTGCAATAGACGACAAACTGCGCATTTTCTGCCCCTGACCGGCTTTGCGCGGCTGAGTATCGTGACCCCTCCCAAGGCTTCATCCAACCAAGGAGGGAACGATGAAAAAAGCCATAACCCTGAGCGCCGTGCTCGGCCTGGCAGCTGCTGCTTTCCTGGCCATAGACTCGGCTGAACAAGACTCGCCGCGCGGGATTTCGCTACCGGGCTGGCCCGCGGCCCATACTGCAACGGCGCTTCCCGCCGACGCCGAGCCGCACGCTGAACACGTTGTCGCCCCGGCTTCAGACGAGGGGCCAAGCCTCTTCGGCCGCACCGAGCGCCGCTGCGAACTCGAACTGCAGGAGCACGTCGCACCGAGCGGCGAAGCGTTCTCCGCCTACCGCTGCACGCCGACTGCGCCGCATCAGCCGCACCCGTATGCCCACTACGACAACGGCTCACTGGAACTGCTCGCTTACGCGGATCCGGAGGCCGCCGCGCTGCTCGGCCGGCGACTGATCGGCAGCGACCCGGCCAGGTCATACGAGATGCTGGTGCGAGCCACGGCACTGAGTGGCGAACTCGGTCACCTGGCCTGGCTATCCGACCAGGCGTTCTCCACGGTGCGTATTGACGGGGACTTGCAGATCGCCAACGTCAAGCGACGTTATGAACTGGCCGCACTGGCGGCGCAACTCGGCGGCGACCCCGCGGCGGCGCATTATTTCCGCGACACGCTGATCGGCGCCGGCCTCGGCGCCGACAGCCTGGCCCCGCTCGATGCGCGAGTCGACGAACTGCTGCAGTCCGTGCACGACGTCCAGCGCACGGTATATGGCGAAATTCGTTTTGGAGGGCAGAACGATGCGTAAAATCTGCCTCCTCATCGGTACGATCGCCGC
>JASJBB010000146.1 GCA_030066735.1 Woeseiaceae bacterium
TCATCGTCGATTCCGTCGAGCGACTCGACCGCGCCGATCATCCGCTCCACGGAGTCGATGCCGACTGCGGCGGCCTCGGACACATCGGGAATCATCACATCCTGCGCCGCAACAGGAACCGCGATCAGGATCGTGGCAACGAGCGTCATCGTCACCCGGGGTATCGTTCTTGTCATTTGCCTACCTGAGCTGGCTGTCTTTGCTACCACGCCGGTTGTAGCCGCTAAAGACGTCCTGTTTATCGACTTCGGCCTGGCACTGAACGCAGAGCCGAACCCCTGGCACAGCCGTGCGGCGGGCTTCGGGAATGTCATTGCCGCATTCCTCGCAGTGCTCGAGGCTCTCACCCTGGGGCAGGCTGGAGCGCACGCGCTTGACGGCGTCCTCGACCGTTGCGTCGATCTGGTCCTGCACGGCGCCGTCTTTGGCAAATCCACCGGCCATGTCAAATACTCCGGGCTGTACCGCGCACCATGATACCGCCATCGACCGGCACGTCGACGAATATTAGGCTGGGCATGCCCATCGACTCGCCTTGAAGGACTGCAAATTCGAACGGCGCCGCCACGAGATTTGCGTCACGCAGATAGCCGCCCAGCGCAGCCGCAGCAGCGCCGGTCGCAGGGTCTTCGACAACACCGCCTACCGGGAAGGGGTTGCGGGCGTGGAACAGGTCCTCGTGCTCGCGCCACAGGAGTTGCAGCGTCGTGAGGCCTTCATGCTGCATCAGGGCTTTGAGCGCCCCAAAGTCGTAGTCGAGGTTTTCGAGTGTCGCCTGGTCGGCGACCGCGATGACATAGTGCCAGGCGCCCGCCCAGGCCTTGACCGGCGGCAGCGAGGGATCGAGGTCCTCGGCGGACCAGCCAAGGCAGGCGAGGGTCTCGGCAAGCGCGTCCTCAGCAATGGCCTCTTGCCGGGTAGCGACCGAGCGCAGCGATGCTTCCATCGTTTCATCATGACTCTGCGCCGTCACCTCGACCTCGCCCACGGGCGTGTCGAGCGTGTAGGTGCCTTCGCCATCGTTGCGCCCCAGTACGACCCCTGACGCGATCGTAGCGTGGCCGCAAAACGACACTTCGATTTCGGGGCTGAAATAACGGATTTTTCGCCGGTCGCCGGATGCAGGTGCGATGAACGCAGTTTCCGAGGCGCCGACATCGGCCGCGATGCGCTGCATGGCCGCGGCGTCGGGTAATTCGTCGCCGATCCAGACGCCGGCCGGGTTGCCGCCCGCGTCGCCGTGCGCAAACGCCGCGAGGTGATGAAGCGTGCCGTTTCTCATAAGCGGCGTATTCTACCGCGGCAAATACGGATGCTGCGAAGGCCGCGCTTTCGGCTATATTCTCGCCAGTTGTGGGGCCGTAGCTCAGCTGGGAGAGCGCTGCGTTCGCAATGCAGAGGTCGGGAGTTCGATCCTCCTCGGCTCCACCACGCCCGAATGTGATATACCGGGCGCATGCAAGCGCCTGCGGAATCCCTGCGCATCGACCGGTGGCTGTATTTCTGCCGGTTCTTCAAGACGCGCAGTAAAGCCAGCGCGGCCGTTACCGGCGGGCATGTGCGTCTGAACGGCGAGCGCGCAGCGCCCGGCAACCGGGTCAAGGTTGGCGACCGGATCGATCTCGTGCGCGAGCGGCTCGACTACACGATGACCGTTACCCGGATTCCCGCACGGCGCGGCCCGGCTCCTGAAGCGCGAGAATGTTTTTCGGAAGACGCGGCGACCGCTGCACGTCGCGAGGCGAAGACGGCCGCCCTGCGCCAGGACAGGCTCCTGATGCCGACCACGGCCGGCAGGCCGGACAAGCGCACGCGACGCAAGTTGCGCGAGCGCAGGGGGCGCTGAAGACTCAGGGGTCCAGCCGGAAGCCGGCGAGTCGCAGCAGCGAGGCGCTGCGGTCGAAGGCGTCGCGATCTTCGTACACCAGCACGACGGCGAATGCGCCGGTTCCCTGGCGAAACCAGTCGAGCTGCACGCCTGGCGCGCGTTGCTCGAGTCCCGCAACGAATGCCTCCGCCCGGTACGGCTCGCCGAAGGTCAGCAAGGTGGATCGGCCGAAGTCGGAGTAAAGCCTGTCGGCGCCGCTCGGCGCAGCACGGCCATCTCCAACGATGTAATTCAGGTGCCGCAAGATGTAGCCGCTGTACCAGGTGGCGCCGTCGGGAATGTCCCCGCCGCCGCGTGGAATGCGCTCGGGGCCGTAGTTATAGGCCGCGAGAGCGAGATGGATGTTACCGCCGTATCGCTGCAGCATCTCGCGCAGGTAGCGGGCGCCGGCGTCGATGTTGGTGCACGGTTCATAGAGCTGCGACAGGCGAAAGATGCCGAGGTGGTTGGCCGTGGTTGGCCAGAGGATTTGCATGACGCCGTGCGCGTTGGCCTTGGACCGCGCCATGGGATCGAAATCGCTTTCACCGCGTGCGACGGCCAATAGCAGCGTGTAAGGCAGGTCGTACGCGAGTGCAGCCGCCTTGAAGCAGGTCTCGTGCGGAAAGCGGAATCCGGGTACCGACGAACTCGAACTGGCCGCATAGTGGCGCCAGGCTTCCGCCGGGTTCGATTCCGAAGCGGCCGCCGCCGCAGTCGCGAAAACCGTGGCGGCCAGCAACGCCAGAGCCATGTGCCTCGGCTCGTTCATGTGTCAGGCAAGTCCAGTCCGGCCGCGGAGGCTATCGCGGACAGCATGGCGTCGCGTTCGCTGTCATCCGTGTAGGCGAATGCGACTTCGTACACGCCGTTCTCGATCTTGAGGACCCGGTAGTCGAAACCGGTCACGGACTCGAGCCGGCTGACGAATCCGTCGGCCGCAATGCGGCTGCCGAACGGGCTCCAGAAGCTGTGCCAGCGGGGTGCGGCGGCGACAGGCGCGGGTTCGGCATCCGGCGCCTGCACCGCCACCATTTCGGATTTTGGCTCCGGGGGCAAAGCGGGCGGCGGCTCCGGCGCGGATTGCGGCTCGGGCCGGGGGGCGGGTTGCGGCTGCGTGGCTGCGGAATCGGCCGGAGTTGCCCCGGGTGTTCGCCACTCGGGCACACCGAGCACAAGCACTATCAACGCGATAGCGGTCAGCGAGCCCGCGACGAATCCGGCCAGCCTCACCATGCTGCTCTCCTAGTAGACATTGCGGACCTGGACGGCCTGCCAGTCCACATCCCCGGGCCGTTGGCCGACGATGCCTGCAAACCGCATCAGCCACCGTTCGAGGGCTGCATCGCGCAGACCGAAGCGAACGGCCGACGTGCAGCGCTGCGGCAACTTCTGAATGTGGCGCGCCAGCAGGTGTGCCGTCTCGCTGTCACTGACCGCTACGGCGTAGTAGGTGTCAGCTTGCGGATTCAGGGTCCACACCGCACTGGCCGCTGCCGCATCCGGCTCGACCTTCGACACCGGCAGGGCTTTGCGCAGGGTCTCGTCGGCGCGCACGACGCGGGCCTGGGGGCGTGAACGGCAGTCACGGTCCGCCAATCGGACCAGGCCGTGGTTTTTCTGGTGGTTCAGGAAAAAAACCACCGCGTCGCGCTTTGCCGCTACTTGCAGGGCTACCCCGCTGTCGCCGGAGTCGACGAGACTTGCCGTGGTCAGCACCGCTTGCGAGCTCAGCAAGGACTCCAGCGGGTCCGGTTCGGCGGGTTCGAAGCTCACGTAAGCGTTGGCGGTCAGTGTCGGCAGGTCGGACACCGCATCGACCGGGGCAATCGTCGCCCAGAATTGAACCAGGCCCGTATCGACAACGTGAGACTGGCCGCGCATGACCGCATTGGCGCGAGCAGGGTCGTCGGTGAACTGCAGCGATGCGAGCGCGGCCAGGTTGCTGCGGACCAGTTCTGCCGTCTCGCCAGCCGCTGTGTGGTTGTCCGGTTCCAGGTGCACCACATACTCGCCGACGGTCTGGCGCAGCGACGCACAGGCGAGGTCCCGGGCGAGGTTCGCCGCCAGCAGGTCCGATTGCTCCGGATCGTACGGCGCGGTGCGGGCGCCGCGAAACCACGGGTCTGCCTGGCGTTGTTCGAGCGCCGTTTGCTGGCTTTGTGTCAGCGCGCCTTGCCAGGTCAGGTCGAACCCCGTCACCCAGGTCCGGTCGGCGATGTCGAGTGTGCGCAGATCGATGCGGTACTCGTCACTACCCAGGTAGCTGATCTGCATTCCGATGTAATAGTCAATGTCGCTGGCCGTGCAGTCGAGCCGATCGCCGGGGGTGCGGTCGGCCGCCATGCGGATGCCGGGTGTATCGAAGATCGCCCCGGCCAGCCGATTGCGCAGGGACATCGCAAACGCGTTGCTGCTGGCAGCCGGCCGGTCGTCGGCGAATACCACGACCCGAATCGACTCGCCACGGAACCGCGGGTGCGACGATAGCTCCCTGACGAGCGATGGTGCGACGTTGAGCGCAACCCATGCTTCGGCGTCGCGCGGCCGCGCGTGCGCATCCGGCACGAGTGCCAGTACGGCAGCAACCAGCAATACACGGAACAGGCAGGGATTCATGTCATTGCTCCAGCCGCAAATCGCCGTTGGCCCCGATGACCAATGCACCGCCCGTTGCCGAATCCAGGTAGCCATCGAGGTCGCGCAGCATGTCCGCAGGCAGGGTTACGCCCCACTTGACTGACGTGACGTCGACCGCGGCGACCCTTAGCAGCGACCTGACGACGTCCGCAGGCACCGTGCCGCGGTCCATCTCGTGAAACTGGTTCGGCGTGGACGCTTCCCAGAAGCTCAAGCGACTCTCATTCACGTTTAGCCGCAGCGTCTGCTGGTGACCGATCGCATACAGCCCCACGACCCCCCTGGCGACCAGGCGCGTCAACGCGCGATCCGACTCGAAACGCAGCGTGAAACCCTCCTGTGCCGGTGGCGCAGGCGGCGGGGGCGCGATGGCCGGCGCAGGGACCGGTTGCTCGACAGCATCCGGCGGCGGCGCGGGCAAAGGGGCGGGCGCCGGGACAGGAGCTGGCTCCGGGATGGGTTCCGCGGCGGGCTCCGGAGTCGGTTCCGGAGTCGGTTCGGCAGCGGGTTCGGTTGCAGTGTCCGGGGCGGGTTGCGACGGCCGCAAAGGGATACTCTGCACGAGCGCAAAGATTACGACGAGGCAGATCGCGAGAATGGCCATGAAACGCATGACATCGGTTTGCAGGTCGGCCACGCCGCCGCCTTCGGCGTCCGCGCCACGGTGCATGGCGTACCAGTACGGAGACCGCGTCACGCTGGCGGCTCCACGTGCAGGTATTGCTCGATGCGCCGCAACGAGTCGCGCATGCTGGTCGTATCGGAGCGTGCTTCCTGGTCGTAACGTTCCTGCAACCGGGTCCCGAGCGCGATCGCCTTGTAGACCCGCATCAGGTAGCCGCCGATGCCACCGAAGATCGTGGTCGATAACGCTAACAGGATGCCGCCCTCGACCATGCGCTCGAGGATGACGAACGCGCCTTCGTTGAACGAAGCGTCCGGGTCGCCGAGGGCGAAGATCAGTGCGCTGCGCATGCCGATCGCGGTCCAGATGACGCCCGTGCCGAAGAACAGCGTTGTCCAGATATCGGTGAGCTGGTCGAGTTGCACGATCCGGTTGATGCTGCCGTCGGTCTCCAGTAGTCGGCGCAACTTACCGAGCGTAAAGAAGAAGGCGAGCATGACGCCGGCGAACACGGGTATCGACGAGCCGAGGTTCATGTAGGCCCAGTCCAGCCAGCCGCCGAGGCTGGGCACGCGGTCATCGGCAAAGGCGATGATCCCGTACCGGCTAAGCACGTAGAGCAGGGCGCCGCCGCCGACAAGTGTGCCGGCAGCGCCGCCCGTGAAACCGCGCATGAAGCGGTTGGCGCGCATTTACCGGCCCGCGGCGCAGGCCGTGCAGGTGGCCTCGAGAACCAGCTCGACTTCCTTGAACAACTCGTCGGCACGGTAATAGCCGTCGTTATCGAGGCTGACCTTGAGCAGGCCGCGCTCCTTGTCGCCGAGTTCGCGCTCCATGTCGAGCAGGACCCGGTCGCGGCGCGGGCAGGTGTGCGAGCAATTGTTGTAGTCGCCCTGCAATGTCATGAACTTCACGTTGAAAAAGCGGTTGTAGTACTCCTTCGCCTGGCGCTGGCTGAGAATGCCCTCATCCGCCGACCACACGAGGAACTCGCTGAATACGCGCTTGTTTCCGGGTTTAGGGTCGCCCTCGGCCGTGCGCAGCAGGTCGTCGTAGAAACGATCGAAATGCGCAGCACAACCGTTCCCGAGGGAGCCTTTGACGTGGTCAACGGCGCTCGAAAGATTGCGCGACTGCGGTCCTTCGCAGGGGGGCGGGGAAGACGCGCACGACGCGAGGGCGAAAGTGGTGAAAGCGACGAGCAGGGTTGCGATTCTCATGGCTCGATCTCCTACTGTTCCAGGGGGCTGCGATAGGCCTGCTCGACACTGCCTGGCGGCGGGCCGGCGATGACGACGTTCGAGGTCTCGTCGCCGAACAGGATCGATTTCACGCCGCCGACGATTTCCATCATCTCGGGCGTGATCGTGCCGAATGACTGGTTGAGCTGTTCGATCAGCGTGGCACGCGCGATCTCTTCGCGCGTCCGGGCGATCAGCGTGCTGGTCTCATCCATGTCGAGGTAGATGTCAGACGCGAGCACCGCAAGCGACTGGTCGGAGTTGCTGCTCGACGAAGCCACCAGCTTGTAATACTGCTTGAAGCGTTCGGACAGGCGCATGCCGGAGCGGCCGCGCAGGCTCGGCGATGGCGCCGCGGCATCC
>JASJBB010000030.1 GCA_030066735.1 Woeseiaceae bacterium
CGTTGACGCGCGGCGTACGCTGAATCGGCAGAACCGCATCCGGGCAGAGGTGCCGACCGTTGCGCTCGTGGGTTACACCAACGCCGGCAAGTCGACGCTGTTCAATGCCCTGACCGACGCCAGCGTGTACGTCGAGGACCAGCTGTTTGCGACCCTCGACCCAACCGTGCGGCGCGTCGAGTTGCCGGATGGCCGCGATATCGTGCTGGCGGACACCGTGGGATTTGTGCGCGATCTGCCGCACGAGCTGATTGCCGCGTTTCGTTCGACCTTGCAGGAGGCGCGCGAAGCCGACCTTATTTTGCACCTCATTGATGCCAGCGACGAGAATCGCTGGCAGCGCGTGCGGCAGGTGAACTCGGTGCTCAAAGAGCTCGAGGCCGACCAGGTGCCGCAAATCCGGGTGTACAACAAGATCGACAAGCTGGATCGCAAGGCGCGGGTCACGAACAACCGCGACGGTGCGGGACGGGCCGTCTGGCTGTCGGCCATGACGGGCGAGGGTATCCCGATGCTGCTCGATGCCATCGGCGACCGGCTGCGTCCGAAAATGATGCATGGCATGATGCACCTCGGCCCGACGCAGGGCCGCCAGCGCGCCAGGCTGTTCGAGATCGGGGCGGTGCTCAGTGAGGAGGCCTGCGACGACGGTGGCTGGAACCTGGAATTGAAATTGGCGGAAGCGGACTTACATCGCTTCCTGAAACGCGAAAACTTGCCGGCCGGGCTGCTGGAGCCGCTGCCGGTGCAGGAAACGGCGTAAGCCGCACTCCATACGGCCTGGGCCGAAGAGGAAACGAAGAGACTATGTCCTGGAATGAATCGGGGAACGGTAAGGATCCCTGGAAAAGAGATGACAACGAGCCGACGGACCTGGACCAGATCGTCCAGAACTGGCAGCGGCGACTGAGTGGATTGTTTGGCGGAGGCCGCAGCGGCGATAGAGCTGGCGGATCCGGCGGAGCCGTCTTTATCGTGGTGCTGCTCGTGGGCGCCTGGTTGATCACGGGGTTTTACCGCATCGACGAGGCGGAACGCGGAGTGGTGCAGCGATTTGGCGCCTATACCGAGACGACGATGCCAGGCCTGCGCTGGCACCTGCCTTTTCCCATCGAGAGTGTAGACAAGGTCAATATCCAGGAGGTCAGCGAGTCCAAGTTTGAGACTGAAATGCTCACCACCGACCAGGCCTATGTGTATATCGATCTGACGGTGCAGTACCGTCGTTCGGATCCGGTCAGATACCTGTTCGAAGTCGTTGAGCCGGAGCTGATCCTGAACAACGTCACCGAGAGCGCGCTTCGCGGTGTCGTTGGAACCAGTTCACTCGAGTTATTGATCGGGGAGCAGCGCGAGCAGATTACCTCCCGAACGATGGAGGAACTGCAGGCTACGCTTGATACGTACGGCGCCGGGATCGTCGTAACCTCCCTGAACCTGGAGACCGTTGACTACCCGGGCGCGGTTCAAGAGGCGGTGGATGACACTCAGAAGGCGCTGAACGACGCCCGTCGTTTCCAGCTCGAGGCCGAGACTTTTGCAAATGAGATCGTGCCCATCGCCCGTGGTGACCGTGAGCGCATCCTGCAGGATGCCGAAGCGTACAAGCAGAGGGTCATCGCCGAGGCCGAAGGTCAGTCTGCTCGATTCCTCGCGCTGTTGACCGAGTACCAGCGCGCCCCGCGCGTGACGCGCGACCGCCTGTACATTGAGGCAGTCGAAGAGGTTTACGGCAATGCTAACAAGGTCATCGTCGATTCGGATGGCAGTGGCAGCCTTATGTACCTGCCACTCGACCAACTAATGAGACGCAGTGCGACCTTTGGTGAAGCGCCGAGCCGGCGCTATGCCGGTGATACGCCGCCCGGGCTGTCGGCCCAGGAGGAAGCTGCCAACGAAGCAAGTCGCCAGAGGAGGGTGCGGCAATGAATAACGGACGACTCACGGCACTGGTTATCGTCGGCGCGGCATTCCTGATTCTGGGCCTGTCTGCGTTCACGGTAAACGAACGCGAACTCGCAATTAAGTTGCAGGTCGGTGAGGTTGTCGAATCAGGCTACGAGCCTGGTCTGCACTTCAAGATTCCGTTCTACCAGACCGTAGCGAAATTCCCGAGCCGTATCCTGAAGATCGACGACCAGCCACAGCGCGTATTCACGCTGGACCGCACGGCCATGCAGGTAGACTATTTCGTGCAGTGGCGCATTGTCGACGCTTTGACCTTCTACACCTCGACTGGCGGTTCACAGTTTTTCGCAACGGACCGCTTGCGCGAAATCGTCCGCAACGCTGTCGTGACGGAGTTTGGTAAACGCACAGTGCAGGAATCGATCTCTGTTGAACGTGAGGCGCTTATGGCCGACATGTTGGCCAGTGCCTCTGCGACAGCGCAAGGTCTCGGCATTGAGATTGTCGACTTTCGGGTCAAGCAGGTAGAGTTTGTCGACGAAGCACGTGCCTCTGTCTACAATCGCATGCGTGAGGAACGTCGGCGCGTCGCCGCCAATACCCGCGCCGAGGGGCGTGAAGCAGAGGCGTTGATCCGATCAACCGCAGAGAAGGAACGCACGGTGATTCTGGCCGACGCGAACCGCCAGTCAGAGATCATTCGCGGTGAAGGCGATGCGCAGGCTGCGCAGATATATGCCGACGCCTACAATCAGGACCCGGAGTTCTACGCCTTCTATCGCAGCATCGACGCTTACAAGCGATCGGTAGGGAACAACGGCGACATCCTGGTTCTGGATCCGAACAATGAGTTCTTCCAGTACCTGAACCAATCGGGTGGCAACAACTAGACGCCCGGTCGCATGCCCTGGCAGGAGATCCTGACGGCGGTTGCCCTCGTGCTCGTGATCGAAGGCATCCTGCCGTTCGTGGGTCCGGGGCGCTACCGGCAAATGGTGGCGCAGATCGTGCGCCTGGGGGACAATCAGCTTCGGACCTTCGGGCTGGCTCTGATGATCGCGGGCCTGTTGCTGTTGTTCTTTGTTCGTAGCTGACGGTCGGGAAAATTAATGGGTAAGAACGTCGTTGTCGTCGGCACCCAGTGGGGTGACGAGGGCAAAGGGAAAATCGTGGACCTGCTCACGGATCGCGCGGCCGCCGTGGCGCGGTTCCAGGGCGGCCACAATGCCGGGCACACGCTGGTTATCGCGGGTGAGAAAACGGTCCTGCACCTGATTCCTTCGGGAATCCTGCGTGAAGGCGTGAGCTGCCTGATCGGCAATGGCGTCGTCCTGTCCCTGGACGCGCTCATTACCGAAGCGAATGCGCTGGTCGCCAACGGCGTGCCCGTATTCGAGCGTCTGCGTATCAGTCCGGGGTGTCCGCTGATCCTGCCGTCGCACTCGGCACTCGACCTGGCGCGCGAAAAGGCCAAGGGCAAGGCGGCAATCGGTACCACGGGCCGGGGCATCGGACCGGCTTATGAGGACAAGGTATCGCGGCGGGCACTGCGGGTATCCGACCTGTTCGTGCGCGAGAATTTCGCCGCGAAACTCGGTGAGGTCCTCGACTACCACAACTTCCTGCTGAAGCATTACTTCCGGGCAGAGACCGTCGATTTCAACGAGACGCTCGACGGTGCGCTGGCTGCCGCCGAAGTTATCGCGCCGATTACCGCTGACGTGACCCAGATTCTCAACGACCTGGCCGGGCATGGCGAGAGCATCCTGTTTGAGGGCGCCCAGGGGACTTTTCTCGATATCGATCACGGGACGTACCCGTTCGTGACCTCGTCGAATACGGTTGCAGCCGCGGCCAGTACCGGAACCGGTATCGGGCCGCGCAACCTCGATTACATCCTTGGCATCGTCAAGGCTTACACGACGCGGGTCGGTGCCGGGCCATTCCCGACCGAGTTGTTCGACGACACGGGGGAGCATATCGCCAATGTCGGCGCCGAGTTCGGTGCGACCACGGGGCGGCCGCGGCGCTGTGGCTGGTTCGACGCGGTGGCGCTGAGACGGTCCATCGTTAACAGCAGCGTCTCCGGCCTGTGCGTGACCAAGCTCGACGTACTCGACGACCTGGAGACGATTCAGATCTGCGTTGGCTACGAGATCGATGGCAAGCCGATTCCCGGCGTGCCTGTCATTGTCGACCGATTCGCCGACGTCGAGCCCGTCTACGAGGAACATCCCGGCTGGCAGGCATCGACGGTCGGGATTACGGACTATGAGGCCCTGCCGGAAGCGGCGCGATCCTACCTGGCGCGTATCGAGGAACTGGCGGGCGTCCCGGTCGACATCATCTCGACCGGTCCCGACAGGGAGCAGACCATCATCAAGCAGCACCCGTTCGAGTAGCCTCTTGGCGCAGCGCAACCTGGTCTTCAGGGCCGGACCTGGTGCATACGACATCGTCCGCCGACATGGCTTCGCGCCCGAGCAGATTGGCACGATCGCCGGGGCGTCAGGGGGCGCGAAGTGGCTTGTCCTGAGCCAGATGGACCGGGTCATCCTCGAAACCGTCATCCCGCGCCTGCAGGGCCCGGTTCACCTGATCGGCACGTCAATCGGCGCCTGGCGGTTTGCCTGTTACGCGCAGTCCGACCCGATCGCGGCTATCGAGCGGTTCGAGGACGCCTATATTCACCAGAGCTACAGTGATGCGCCCGACATTCACGAGATAACGGCCAAGTCACGGGAAATCCTGGCGATCGTCCTCGGCGACGACGGCGTAACCGAGATCCTGAGTCACCCGGTCTTGCGTACCCACATCATGACCGTCAGGGCACGCCACATCGCGGCCGCGGAACAGAAGCAGGTCCTCGCCGCAGCCCTCGTGACTGCCGCCAGTCTCAATGCGATCAGCCGGCGTGCGCTGGGCTGGTTCTTCGAACGCGCGCTGTTTTTCGACGCGCGTGACCTGCCGCCGTTTTTCGACGTTACCGGTTTCCCGATGCAACGCGTCATGATGCGCAAGGAGAATCTCGTGGACGCCATCGTTGCGACGGGTTCCATCCCCCTCGTTTTGTCGGGCGTCAAAGACATCTACGGCGCATTGCCCGGCGTGTATCGCGATGGCGGCGTTATCGATTACCACCTCGACCTGCCGCACAGCGACGACGGCCGGCTGGCGCTGTACCCGCATTTTTTCGAGCACATCGTGCCGGGGTGGTTCGACAAGAAGCTGACCTGGCGCCGGCCGGACCCGGTCAACGTGGAACGCACGATCCTGATCAGCCCGTCGGCCGAATTCGTGGCGAACCTGCCGAACCGCAAGATTCCCGATCGAACGGATTTCCAGTCATTTGTCCCCACGGAACGCATGCGTCTCTGGCGTGATGTCGTGAAAGCCTGCGAGCCGCTCGCCGACGAGCTTCACGAAGTGATCGAAAAAGGTGAGCTGGAGACCCGGCTCACGCCCCTGTAGCGGCGCCCAGCATCCCGTGTAGTGACTCGAGATCCTCGTTCATCAGGTAGTCGGCCTGGTCCTTCCAGCCTCTCAGCATGGGCAGGCTGCGATTATTGACGACGAGGTGTTCCTCACCAGCCTGTTCATGGACTTCCCACCCGGGCACCGCGATGACGGAGCGCACCCTGACGCGATGATCGAGCAAGCGGCGAAACTCCCGTTCCAGCGCCGCTGTGCACTTGCCCGTTGCCACGACCGACCGGGTCTTGTTGCCGGGTTCGAAGTGCAGCACGTTGTTATCGAGCACTACGTGACCGTGCTTCGGGGGTCGCTCGGCGAAGACGTTGATCGCGTAAACGCCGTTGGCGCCAACAACCAGGTGATCGATGACACCGGCGCTGGTTTCGACATCGTGGTAGACACGCCCGAAGTCGGTGGCGATCCGCTGCAGGTGATGGCCGATGGCGATATTGGCGTCGCGCAGCAGTTCCACGTGCAGGCGGCTCAACTGGTTTTCGATGAGCCGCTTTACTGTCAGCCCGGCGAGCACGGCAAGCAGTCCAATCAGCAGGTAGAGCTGGCGGTCGGTGTAGCCGGAGTAGATGCGCTCGGCACGGAGCGCGTGCGCCGACACGAATAGCAGAACAAATACGAGGGCTGCGCTCAGGTAGGTCCACTGCGATGCGGTGATGCGGTCCAGTTCATCGCGGAATCGCTGGGCAGCCTCGCGGTTTATGCCGTCAGCGAAGTGGGGGGAGGTGCTGAAGCGGCGGGCGATGAATTGCCAGGACTTCATCGTGACGGCAAATACGATCGTACTGGCTGTCGCGACCGTTGCGGCGCCGCTGAAACTCTCGATATCCATACCGAAATCACCCGCTGTTTCCCACCAATTAGGGTATCTGGCGGCGGTGGCGTCCACTGTGATCCAGGTCACACTGGTTACGCGGTGAATGCGGCACAGCCCGCAGTTTCAGCGCCAATTCAGCTTTTGCGAGTTATTACTGGGGCAGACTCGAAATAGAAATTCTGGAGGGTATGTCATGAACAGCAAGTTCCTGAACATCGTCCTGGTACTGGCGCTGGCGGGCCTGAGTGGCTGCGCCTCGATGAGCGCGGACGAGTGCCTGACGGTTGACTGGGCCACGATCGGCTTCGAAGACGGATCGCGCGGGTACACGGCGGACCGTCTCGGCACCCATCGCAAAGCGTGCGCCAAACACGGGGTAGCGGCGGACCTGGCGGCATACCAGCGCGGTCATGCCCAGGGCATCGAGGCTTTCTGCCAGCCGGGGCGCGGATTCAACTTTGGTGTAAATGGCGGCGGCTACCGCGGTGTCTGCCCGGCGCACCTCGAGCAGGAGTTTCTCGAGGCGTATTCGGCCGGCCACAAGCTTTATAGCCTGCGCTCGAGCCTGAACACCGCGAATTCGCTGATCCACTCGAAAGAGGCTGAGATCGACAGCGCGGAGAAGCGCATCGCCGCCGCGCAGCTCGAGATGATCTCGGACGAGTCGACCTCCGAGCAGCGTGTGCAGCTGCTGGTTGAACTGAAGGAACTGGCCGAGCGCGTCGGCGAGCTCGAAGCTGAGATCAAGCAGCTCGTCGCCGATCGGGCGCGCATCGAGCAGGAGTTGCAGTACTACGAGTCGACGTTGACCGCCTACGGTTACTAACCCGAATCAAGACCCGGCGGGCGACGGCCAAGAGTCTGTCAGAACTCCTCGTTCCGGCTTCTGCGGCGGTCGCCGCCCTTGCGCTGTTCCTGCTCGAACCTCCCTGTTCCGCCGCCGATACCACCGGGACCGAACGGACTGCGGCGATCCCTGCCGGTGCGGCGGTCCTTGTGATGAACGAAGCGGCAGTTGCACTCGAGCACATCGCACTCGGGCAGCGGCAGGCGCGGCGCAGCGTTCGACAGGAAGCGGCGGCCTTCCATCGCCCGGGCGGCTTTACACGCGTTGCTTTCGAAACGGATCGATACCGCGTGAAACCGGGTGCTCTCCTGACTGACCCGGGGAGCGGCGGATTCCGCTTTCTTGGCGGCTGACGCATTGCGGCGCCGGACCAGCAGCCAGACGAGCAGCAACGCGACAAGGATGAATGCCCAGGTATTCAGGCTCATGGTGGGTTGCTCCCGAGAACGATGCTTGCCGACAGGCAAATAACTGTAACCCGCTGCGGGCAATTTCGCACGCCGGGGGCATCATACAGCGCGCAATTGTCTTTATAATCAGCGTCGGCTACACGACGGGAGGGGGGTATGAGCCAAGACGGCAAGCTCATGGATATGCTGACCGGGTATGCGGCAGCGCACCAGCATCCGTTCAACATATTCGTACACATGATCGGCATTCCCACGATCATGTTCGGAGCGCTGATACCGCTGACCTGGGTGGGGTGGGACATTGGCGGCATCACCATCAACCTGGCGCACGTGGCCATGGTTGGGTTCTTCCTGTTCTACCTGACGCTGGACAAGCCGTTCGCGGTTGTCTTCCTGGTGGTGGCGCTGCTGATCGCCCAGCTTGCGGGCTACGTTGGCCAGCTTCCTGTCAGGACGTCGGGTACGATCGCCGCGCTCGCGTTCTTCGGCGGTTTCGCTGCGCAGTTTGTCGGCCACGCCGTCGAGAAGGCCATGCCGGTGCTCGTCAGGCACCCGATCCAGGCGGGTCTGTCCGCCCCGTTTTTCGTCGTCGTCGAGCTGTTCAAGATATTCGGCCTGCGTGACGACCTGTTCCACAAAGTACAGTCGCAAGTCGAGCAACGCCGGGCACAGGAAGCGTAGTGTCCGAAAATCGACTGCAGCAGCTGCTCGGCAAGGGCTTTTCGATTGCAGCGGGCATCGGGTTCGTTATCGGCCTCGGCATCCTGAGGACGCCGGGAGAGATTGCCACGACCATCAACGAACCCTTGCCATACATGGCGCTATGGGTGGTGTGCGCAGCGTTCGTGCTGCTGAGCCTGCTGGTGGTTGCGGAACTGATTGCAATGACGCCGCGCACGGGCGGCATCTACGCCCTGGTGGCGCATGCCTACGGGCCATACCCGGGCTTTTTGATCGGCTGGTCCGACTGGGTCGCCAATAGCGCCTCGATGGCGCTCAAGGCGTTCGTGCTGGCAGAGTACGCTGCGTTGCTGGAGCCGCGCCTGGCGCCCTACGTCAAGGTGGTAGCGATACTCGTATCGACCTGTTTCGCCATGCTGCAGCTGCGCGGGCTGCGCCTTGGAGCGGCCATCCAGCAATTTGCGTCGGCGATTATCGGCCTCATCGTGATTGCGCTTGCGGCCGCGTTGTTCCTTGGCGCGTTCGCCGCCGGCGGCATTGCGGACGTGCCCGACGCCGAGGTCCCTCGCGGCAACCTGAGCTGGGTCGCGCTCGGCACGGTAGTAGCGGCCGTCGTGTACACCTATGACGGCTGGTACGCGCCGAGTTATTTCAGCGGTGAAATGCGGTCCGGTGCGCGAGCTGTCGCTATTGGCAGCCTGCAGGCGGCCTTGATTGTCGCAGCGCTCTATATCGTGCTGAACCTGGCAATCGTCGTCAGCGTGCCGCTGGGTGCGCTCGTTGGGCATGAACTTGCGCTGGCAGGCGCGATTGACGCGGTTTACGGCGCCGGAGCGGGCACCGTGGTGGTTATTGCGGCGATATTCATCCTGCTGTCGCACCAGAACCTGCAATACATGGTGGCGTCGCGCGTGCTGTATTCCCTGTCGACGGACGGCCTTGGTACGCAAAGAGCCACGAGCGTCAATGACAAGGGCACACCTGCGGGTGCGGTGCTGATCACCTGGGGGCTCACTATATTCCTGATTGCGATCGGCGAGTTCCTGTTGTTGCTCAGTCTCGTCACCATCTTCTTCGTCGCCATGTACGTTGGCCTTGTCGTCGGCGTGTTCAGGCTAAGGCGGCAGGAGCCTGACGCCGAGCGGCCGTTTCGCGCGTGGGGATTTCCGGTAACGGGATACATCTGCGCGACGGGCTGGTTTGCGGTCGCTGTTTTCGTGGCGGCCACGCAATGGAAATCCACGATCTACGGCCTGGTCCTGACCGTGATCTCGATTCCTGTCTACCTGTACCTGAAGCGGCGCCGAAACCTGGGCGCGGTTCGTCTTACAGAGGAGGGTGGTGCCCAGGGGGAGACTTGAACTCCCACGACCTTACGGCCACTAGCACCTGAAGCTAGCGCGTCTACCAATTCCGCCACCTGGGCTCTTCGGAACCGCGTACAATCGCAGTTCTGGCAAGGGGGCGCACTCTACTGAAAGCGGGTGCGACCTGTCAATCAGGCAATTCCACCGGAGCTTAACCGCTTGCCCAAGAAGCGAAAGAAGAAAGCCTACAAGCACCCGATTCCAAGCCGCAACGAACTTCTAACTTTTCTGGAAAAGAAAGGTAAGCCGCTGAGAATCAAAAAGATTCTCGAGGATTTCGGTTTAAAGGGGCAACGCATGCGATCCCTGCTCGAGGATCGCCTTTACGGCATGGTGCGTGCGGGCCAGATTATCGAGAATCGGCGCGGCGAGTTCTGCCTGATGGCCAAGCTCGACCTGGTGACCGGCACGGTATCCGGGCACCGCGACGGGTTTGGCTTCGTTATCCCCGATGACGGCGGCGACGACATCTACCTGTCGGCGCGCGAGATGCGGCCGCTGTTCGACGGTGACAGGGTCGCGGTCAAGGTCGTCGGCACGGATCGTCGCGGCAAGCCCGAGGGCGATCTCGTCGAGGTGCTGGAGCGTGGCGTACGTGAAATCGCCGGGCAGTTCATCCGCGAGCGCGGCATCGGCATCGTGATTCCGGACAACGCCAGGATCTCGCACCGCATCCTGGTCGGCAAGGGCGAGGCAGGCGGCGCGAAACCCGGCCAGGTCGTCGTCGTGCGCATCCTCGACTACCCGACCCACGTCGAGCAGGCCACCGGTAAAATCGTCCGTGTCATTGGCGAACCGGGCGCAAAGGGCATCGCCACCGAGATTGCCATCCAGTCGCACGCCATTCCGACAGACTGGCCGAAGGCCGTGCGCGCCGAGATTCGCAAGTTCGGCAAGACGGTGCCCGAGGGCGCCAAGCAGGGGCGTGTTGACCTTCGTGACATCGACCTCGTGACTATCGACGGGGCCGACGCCCGCGACTTCGATGATGCCGTCTATTGCGAGCGCGCGGGCAAGGGCTGGCGCCTGCTGGTGGCTATCGCGGACGTGGGTCATTACGTGGAGATCGGCTCCGCGCTCGACAAGGAGGCGACACGCAGGGGCACATCCGTGTATTTCCCTGACCGGGTTGTGCCCATGCTGCCCGAGGTGCTGTCCAACGGTCTCTGCTCGCTCAACCCGAAGGTGGACCGGCTGTGCCTCGTGTGCGACATGCGTGTCAGCGAGACGGGCAAAGTGACGCGTTCGACATTTGTCGAGGCAGTGATGAAATCCTCGGCGCGGCTGACCTATGGCCAGGTCGGCGATTTCCTCGCAGGCCGGCCGAAGCACGGCGTGCCGAAGCAGCTGCAGGGCCTGCTGCGCGACCTGCAAAGCCTCTACAAAGCCTTCGCCGGGGCCCGGCAACGGCGCGGCGCCCTGGAGCTCGATATTCCCGGCACGCGCTTCGAGCTGGATGAAGACGGCTCGATCGCTGCCATTCGCGTGGTGGAGCGGAACGATGCGCATCGCCTGATCGAGGAATGCATGATTGCGGCCAATGTCCAGGCCGCGAAGTTCCTGCGCCGGCATCGAATCCCGGGACTGTACCGGGTGCATGCCAAACCGGACCCGGAACGTTTTGCGGAGCTGCGGCTTTTTCTTCTGTCGCTCGGGCTCAAGGTACCGCACCCCGATCACGTCAAGCCCGAACAATTCAATCGCCTGTTGCAGCAGGTCAAGGACCGGCCGGACAGCGTGTCCATTGCGATGACGATGCTGCGCTCGCTGACCCATGCCGAGTACACGCCCGAGAACATCGGCCATTTCGGCCTGTCCCTGGATGCTTACGCGCATTTCACGTCACCCATCCGGCGCTATCCGGACCTGCTCGTGCACCGTGCGATCCGGCATGTCATCCGGGGTGGCAAGCCCGCCCGGTACGCGTACAAGCTGGGAGACATGGAGCGCCTGGGAGTGATTACGTCGGCGCACGAGCGCCGCGCCGAAGAGGCGACGCGCGACGTTGAGGCCTGGCTCAAGTGCGAATACATGGAAAACAAGCTGGGTGAGGAGTTCGCCGGTGTCGTCTCGGGTGTGACCAATTTCGGCCTGTTCGTCCAGATCAGCGAACTGCTGATCGATGGCCTGGTTCACGTTACGAGCCTGGTCAACGACTACTACCATTTCGACTCGGGGGCGATGCAGCTCGTCGGTGAGCGAACCGGCCGGAAATACCGGCTCGGCGACACACTACGCGTGACGGTACAGCGCGTTGACATGGAAACCCGGCGCATCGATTTCGCGCTGGCGAAGGAGCAATGAGCAAGTCGCGCTACGTAACCGGCCTGCGGGCCGTGGAACAGCTGCTGGCGGCGCAGGATGCCGAGGTGCGGCGCATCTATGCCGAATACCAGACCGCCAATCCGCGCGTTGAGGCGCTGATCGCGACGGCCAACAGCCGCGGTATCGAAATCCAGCCGGCCAACCGGGCCAGGCTGGCGCAGATCAGCGGCGAGTCGCGTCACCAGGGCATCGTGGCCGAGGTGCGCCGTGCGACCGTGCTCGACGAGGCGGGACTGCGCACGCTGGCTGAAGAGCGCCTGCAATCCGAGGGCGGCCGCAAACTGCTGCTGTTGTTACTGGACGGCGTCCAGGACCCGCACAACCTCGGGGCCTGTCTGCGCACCGCGGATGCCGCCGGCGTCGATGCCGTCGTCGTGCCGCGACATGGCGCCGCCGGGCTCGGCCCGACGGTCAGCAAGGTGGCTGCAGGGGCGGCGGAGAGCCTGCCGTTCGCAAGCGTGGGCAACCTGGGCCGCGTGGCGGGGTGGCTCAAGGACTATGGGGTCACCATCCTCGGGACCAGCGACCGGGGCTCACAGACCCTGTACGAGGCCGACCTGGACAGGCCGCTGGCGCTCGTCATGGGCAGCGAACACACGGGTCTCGGCAAGCGCCTGGAGGGTATCTGCGATGCGCTCATCAGCCTGCCGATGCAAGGCTCCGTACCGAGCCTGAACGTGTCGGTAGCCACAGGCATTTTTCTTTACGAAATCAATCGCCAACGCCTTGCGTCGCTAGCCGGGGAAGGGTAGGATTCGCGTCCCTGCCCAGTGGGGCGGGGCGGCCCTAGGGCCGTAACCTCTTGCCGCACCGGGTTGCCGGGCGGCTGTAATCCGTAAGGGGATACAAGTGAGACACTACGAGATCGTGTTTCTGGTCCATCCGGACCAGAGCGAGCAGGTACCTGCCATGGTAGAACGTTACCAGGGCATCGTGACCGAGTCCGGCGGTACGGTTCATCGCACCGAGGACTGGGGCCGCCGTCAGCTGGCCCATCCCATCCAGAAGGTTCACAAGGCGCACTACGTGATGCTCAACGTCGAGTGCGAGCAGAAGCCGCTGGACGAGATCAAGGGCGCTTTCAAATTCAACGACGCCGTTCTGCGCCACCTCGTCATTGCCCGCGACAAGGCGATGACCGAAGCCTCGCCGATGGCTGTCGCCGTCGCCGAGGAGAAGGCCAAGGAAAAGGAAGCCCAGCAGCGTCGTGAGGCCAAGGCTGCAGCAGAGGCCGCCATGCGCACGGAAAAGGACGAGAAGCCCGCGGCGGAAACGCCCGCCGACGAAGCCAAGGCCGAAGAGTCCAAGGCCGAAGAGCCCAAGGCCGAAGAGCCCAAGGCCGAAGAGCCCAAGGCTGAGGAGCCGGCACAGGAGGAGGCTGCTTCCGAAGACGCGCCTGCCGCCAAGGAATCCACCGACGACGTGGCTGATGAGCCCGTTGAGAAGACTGCCTGAGGAGCAACAGAATGAGCCGATATTCACGCAGGCGTAAGTACTGCCGCTTCACGGCAGAGGGAATCGAGGAGATTGATTACAAGGATCTCAATCTCCTGAAGGCCTACATCACCGAGACCGGCAAGATTGTCCCGAGCAGGATCACGGGCACCAAGTCGCACTACCAGCGCCAGCTTGCCACGGCGGTCAAGAGAGCCCGCTATCTCGCGCTGTTGCCATACACCGATCGTCACTAGATCGGAGACAAGGGCAAGCTAGTGCAACCCCTGGCCGCGTGGGTCGTCGCCCGGCCGCAAAACGCGATACTGGCGTTGGCGGGCACGCTTTTGCTGCCCGTGCTGCAGATTTTCAGCGGCATCATCATGGTGCTGCTGGTATTGCACCAGGGTCCGCGCCTGGCGGCGATCGAGGCCGCTATTGCCGGGGGTATCCTGGCAACGGTGTCGCTGATTGTCGGTGCGCCGGTCGCGCAGGTCCTCGTCGACGCCGCTTCGACGTGGTTGCCGGCACTGGTACTGGCAACCGCGCTGCTAACGACGCGGTCGCTGACGCTGACAATGCAACTGTCGGCGTTGATCGCCGCCGCGGCGGTGCTGGGCTTTCACGTCGTCGTAGACGACCTGACGGCCTTTTGGGAGCCGGTCATGACGTTCACCCTGGAGTGGGCGCGCACGAACGGCCTCGTCGAACAGGCGCGGGTGATTGAGGCCAATCCGGAGCAGATGGCCCACGCGATGACCGTGGCCTTCATCCTCTGGGGGTGGACCAGGGCGGCCGTGTTCCTGTTCCTGGGTTACCGTCTGGCGCTGACGGCGCCCGGCAAAGAAGCCCCTTTTGGGCGGTTTTGCGATCTGGATTTTGGACGCGTGATCGCGTTGATTATGGCCATCGTGTCGTTGCTGGCTTTTGCGACGGACATGGCCTGGTTACAGAGCCTCGCGGTTGTTTTGCTCGGGGTTTTCTGGCTGCAGGGACTGTCCGTCGTGCACTGGATGCACGTCGAAGGCAGTCTGCCACTGTTCGTGGTCATAGCGATGTATGTGCTGCTGCCGTTTTTGCATGTATTCCTTATCATGGCGCTGGCCGTGGTCGGGTATGCGGACGCGTGGTTTGGTTTTCGCCGCCGCGCCGTAACGACAAACGAAGAGTAAGGAACGAGAAATGAACGTCATTTTGTTGGACAACGTCGAGAATCTTGGCTCGATCGGAGATCTCGTGAAGGTCAAGCCCGGGTACGGGCGGAATTTCCTGATTCCGCAAGGGAAAGCTGCCCTTGCGACGCCGGAGAACATCAAGCAGATGGAGGCGCGCCGCGCCGAGCTCGAAAAGGTCGCCGCCGAGGAGCTGGCTGCCGCCAAGACGCGTTTCGGGGCAATCAACGGCACCGAGGTCGTCATTACGGCGAATGCGGGCAGCGAAGACAAGCTGTTCGGCTCGGTCGGCCCCATCGACATCGTGGAAGCCCTGGCGGGAGTCCAGGTCGAAGCCGAGCGCGCCGAGATCCGCATGCCGGAAGGCCCGATCCAGGAGCTTGGCGAATTTCAGATCGGTGTGCACCTGCACCCGGAAGTCGATGCCGAGATCAACGTCAGGGTCGTTGCTGCCGAGTAAGCAGCAACCCACGGCCGCACAGGCTGTGATACCTTAGCCGCAGAGGTTTACAGGCCGGAGAGAGCATGGTTCGAGCAGTAGAGGATGGCGTACAACAGGCTGGCGCTGAGCAGCGCCTCAAGGTGCCGCCTCACTCGATCGAAGCCGAGCAGTCGCTGCTCGGCGGCCTGATGCTCGACCACAAGTCGTGGGACAAGATCGCCGACATCGTGTCGGCGGCGGACTTCTACCGCAAAGACCATCGCGTTATTTTTACGGCCATCGCCAGCCTGGCCGAGGAAGCCAACCCTTGCGACGTCGTCACGGTATCCGAGTGGCTGGATAACCGCGGCGAACTCGAGGCTGCCGGCGGCCTCGAGTACATCGCTTCGCTGGCCAACGAAACCCCCGGCGCCGCCAATGCCCGGTCCTATGCGAAGATCCTGCGCGAGCGCTCGATGCTGCGGTCGCTCATTTCGGCGGGCAACGAGATCAGCGGCGCCGCTTTTGCCTCCGATGGCCGCACGGCGTCGGAAATTGTCGACGACGCCGAGCGCCTCGTGTTCGAGATCGCGGAATCGGGTTCGCGCGGGCGGTCCGGTTTCAAGTCCCTGAAGCAGATTCTCCCTGATGCCGTCGATCGCATCGACGTCTTGCACCAATCCGACGGCGATATTACAGGCATCTCGTCCGGGTTTGCCGAGTTCGACAAGCTGACGGCTGGCCTGCAGCCCGGCGACCTCGTGATCGTTGCAGGACGCCCGTCAATGGGCAAGACGACGTTCGCCGTCAACATGGCCGAAAACGCAGCCATCGGGGCGAAGGTGCCCACGGCAATCTATTCGATGGAAATGCCCGCTCAGCAGCTCGCGTTTCGCATGATTTCGTCGCTCGGCCGTGTCGACCAGACGCACCTGAGAACCGGCAAGTTCCCGGACGAGGACTGGTCGCGCATTAACACGGCCGTGCAGTTGATGTCGGATGCACCGATATTCATCGACGACACACCGGGACTGTCACCCACGGAGATCCGTGCCCGCGCGCGTCGGCTGCAACGTGAGCACGGCCTCGGGCTCATCGTTGTCGACTACCTGCAGCTGATGGCGGTGCCCGGTAACAAGGAAAATCGCGCCACGGAGATCTCGGAGATATCGCGTTCGCTCAAGGCGCTGGCGAAAGAACTGTCGCTGCCGGTGATAGCCCTGTCGCAGCTCAATCGCAGCGTGGAACAACGTACCGACAAGCGGCCGGTCATGTCCGACCTGCGCGAGTCGGGCGCTATCGAGCAGGACGCGGATGTGATCATCTTCATCTACCGGGAAGAGGTCTATAACCAGGAGACCCCGCGCAAGGGCATTGCTGACATCTCCATTGCCAAGCAGCGCAACGGCCCGATTGGCGACTTTCCGCTGACTTTCGTCGGCCGATACACGAAGTTCGAGAACTGGGTCCCGGACTCGTACGCGGAAGAGGCCTATCCGTGACCTTCGGCTCTCGGGCACTGATACGGCTCGGCGCGCTCAAGGACAATCTCACTGTAATCAGGAACGCGGCGCCTAACGCCAGGGTGATGGCGGTCATCAAGGCCAACGCCTATGGGCACGGCATGGAAGCCGTGGCACGCACGCTGGACGACGCCGATTCGTTTGCCGTGGCCAGGCTGCCAGAGGCGGTGCAGTTGCACGAATCAGGCATCGACAAGCCGATCGTTTTGCTCGCGGGCGTGCTGACCCGCAACGAACTGGAAGAAGCGCTTGCGCGCAGGTTTGAAATCGTCGTGCACTGCATGGAGCAGATCGACCTCCTGGAAGCGGCGCCGTCGGGCGCGTCGACGGTTTGGCTCAAGTTCGATACCGGCATGAACCGTCTCGGCTTTGCGCCCGAGGCGGCCAGCGGGCTGATCGCAAGATTGCGCAACAGCCCGCGAGTTGCCGAGTTGCGCCTGATGTCACACCTGGCCAGCGCGGACGAACTCGCGAGCCCGGTGACCGAAGAGCAGTTTGCGCGCTTTCGCGAGGTCGTCGAGAATTTCGACGGCGCCGTGAGCCTTGCCAATACGCCGGCCGCGATGGGCTGGCCGAAGCTGGTCGACGCGCAGGAATTTCTGGGATTTAGCGGCGAGCACTGGATTCGGCCGGGCCTGGCGCTGTTTGGCATTTCCCCGTTTGCAGGTCGCAGCGGGCACGACCTCGGGCTTACGCCCGCCATGCAATTCGAAGCGCGTGTGATCGCCATCAAACCGCTCGAAGAGGGCGCCAGCGTCGGCTATAAGGGGCGCTATCGCGCACAGCAGGATACGACGCTCGGCATTATCGCGGCCGGCTACGGCGACGGGTACACGCGGCATTTCCGGACCGGTACGCCCGTGCTCGTCAATGGCAGGCGGGTGCCATTGATCGGCAACGTGTCGATGGACATGATTGCCGTCGATCTTGGCGAGGATGCCAGCGACAACGTCGGCGACATTGCGACGTTATGGGGGGAGGGCCTTCCAGTCGAGGAGGTGGCCCCATGGGCCGACGCAATTCCCTATGAACTCGTCTGCGGAGTCATGCACCGCGAGAACTCGCTCGTCGTCGACTGACTCGTAGGAGCCCGCCCCAGCGAGGTCTTAGTTGGCGAAGAAGCCCATTTTGACGCCGGCGAGCTGCACGACGTCGTTGTCGGTCAGCTTGCGCGCCTGGGCGCCGATCGGCTGGCCGTTGACCAGCGGGAAGTCGCCTTCCGTGCCCGATTCGACGTGGACGATGTAATAGCCTTCGGCACGGCGCGTGATGGCGGCGACCTGGACGCCGGGGCGGCCAAGTGTGGTCAGCGCCTTGGTCAGTTCCAGTTCGCGACCGGCAAATGCGCCGCTCAGTACCTGCAGCTTGGCGAGCGGCAGGGCATTGGGTGCGGAACCCGGGTCGATGCCGGCATGAGTACTCGCGTGCACACGCTCGTCTTCGACAACGGTCTCGCCCATTGATGGGGCCTTGGGGGTATCGTCAAGTGCAGCAGCTTCTTCGGGGTCCAGCTTCACGCTGGCAGCCACGTCGTGTGCGGCTGCAGCCGGCGCTTCGTCGGAGGCCGCGACGGCGGCGTCCGCCGCTTTCTCGGCCGCCGCGAGTTGCTCGGCGTTCTGCTGTCCGGCCGGAATGACCATGGTCTTTTCGAATTCGTCCTGCTCGGGCTGCTGCTCCTGCTGGTCCGAGAAACGCAACTGGTGATGGCCGATCGTGATGACGTCGCCATGCTGCAGAGCATGCTTCTTGATCAGCTTGCCGTTAACGTAGGTACCGTTGGTGCTGTTCAGGTCCTCGAGAAACGAATCGTTGAGGATATTGATAATCAGGGAGTGGTGACCGCTGACGGCGGGATTGTCGATGCGAACATCGTTATCCGGAAGGCGCCCGATCGTGTAGCGCTCTTTCGTCATGTTGTATTCAGCCAGAACCTGGTTGTCCAGACTAAGAATTAAACGTGCCATTTCACCGTTCCCAGTGATACCAATTCAAAATCGCAGGTTGCTGAATGACACAGGAGAGTTGCGGCCGAGACTAAGCCGTATCGCTCTTGATCCTGACAATCTCCAAACCCCTGCACCCTTATGTGCGGAACATGCCGGCAAGCTTCGCGAAGATACCCTTCTTCGCAGCGAACGGCGCAATAACCTGGGCCAGCTGCACCGACACATTGTCGCGCCCGCCGTGGTCATTTGCCAATTCAATCAATTGCTTACCAACGATATCAAGACTAGCATTAAAAGTGCTTATAGTTAAGTAAATATCTTCATCTTCAACCATGTCCGGGAGGCCATCCGAGCACAGCAGGTAAACATCGTCGGGGAGCACGTCGTGCTCGTGAACCTCGACCTCGACAGTCGGCTCCACGCCGAGCGCCCGGGTCACGTAATTGCGATTGGTCGAGCGCTGCGCCTCTTCGGCGGAGTAGAAGCCCCGGTCGACCAGTTCCTGCAGCAGGGAGTGGTCCATGGTCAGCTGTTCGAAATTGCCGCCACGCGACCGGTAGGCACGCGAGTCGCCCACGTGGGCAATGGAGACCCTGTTGTCGTAGAACATGCAGGCGACGATGGTCGTGCCCATGCCCTCGCAATGAGTCTGGCTCTGGGCCGTCTGGAAAATGATCTTGTTGGCGCGGTACACCGCATCGCGCAGCACGATCGACTGGCGCATGAGCCCGCTGTGAGGGTCGACTTCGTCGCGATTTTCGCGGGCGGCGCCTTCGGTGGCGAGTTCCGCGACGATCTGCACCGCAATGCCGCTGGCGACCTCGCCGGCGTTATAGCCTCCCATGCCATCGGCGAGCACCATGAGCCCGATGTCCGGATCCGAGCCGATCGCATCTTCGTTGTGATCACGGACGCGACCGGTGTCGGTGATTTCAGCGAATTCAATTTTCCCGCGTAGGCTCATTCTGTTGTCGACCGATTCTTATGGGCTGAGCTATGAAAAACGTGCACAGTTTCGCAATGCGATAGCCATCTCGGCGCCGCATGAGAACCTGTCTTCGGGTCTTTTGGCAAGTGCCTTTGCCAGAACCGTGTCAATACTGGGCGGAATTCCTGCCCGCCGCTGCGATATCGGAGCCGGATCGTCCGATGTGATTCTCGTCATCAGTACCGCGATGTTAGTCGCCTGAAATGGAACTTCCCCAGCCAAAAGCTCGTATAGGGTAACACCAAGCGAAAACAAGTCCGAGAGTCCCGTTAACTTCTCGGCGGCGAGCTGCTCCGGCGACATGTACATGGGCGTGCCCAGCACGATGCCCGTTTTAGTGGCGTTGCCGTCCGTCATGCGCGCTACGCCAAAGTCGGTAATTTTCAGCGAGCCCTCCTTGGGGTTGTAGATCAGGTTGGCCGGCTTGATGTCGCGATGGATTACGCCCTGGTTGTGCGCGTAGTCGAGGGCGTCTGCTGTCTGCGCGCACAGCTCCAGCGCGCGCTTGGGCGCCAGCAGCTTCTTCGGGTCGGTAAATTTCTTGAGCGGTATGCCGGGAATGAACTCCATCGCAATATAAGCCAGGCCCTTGTCTTCCCCGGCGTCAAACACCGTGATGATGTTCGGGTGGGCGAGCCGTCCTGCGGACTCGGCCTCGCGATAAAAGCGCAGCCGCGCCTCCTTGAGTTCGTCGTCCTCGAATTCTTTCTCGATGGGTATTGCCTTGAGCGCAACCGGCCGGTTGATGCGCGGATCCTTGGCCAGGTATACAGCGCCCATCGCGCCGCGGCCAATACGCCGCTCGATCACGTAGCGCCCGAGCCGCTGCGGGCCGGCTGTGTTTTCCTGGCTCAGGCCCGCGGCCGCCGGGGTTTCTCCGTGGGTGCGCTTCATCCACTCCAGCACGGCCTCGGCGCGCTCAGGCTTGGCCTGTTCCTCGAACGCGAGCGACAGTTTGTACATGACCGTCGCCACGGTCTCGGATGGCTGGCAACGCCGGAACTCGGCGAAAGCCGGTTCGAGTCGACCAGCCGCCAGGAAGTCGTTACCGCGCTTGAAGGCGTCGCGCAGCTCTTGCTTCTCGTCACCGGCGAGCCACAGGCTCAACGCGGCAGCGCCGATAAATATCAGTATCGGCCGGCCGAGATCGATGCGCACGTGCAGCACGTAAAGTAGCAGCGTTTCGAACAGCAGGAGCAGGACGACGGCAACACCGGTCACTACCGCAATGTCCTTGCGTGTACGGTCCGGCAGGAAGAGCACGGCGACAATTGCCAGCAGGGCAGGCAATAGCCATTCCATGGCCCGGACCCACCCCGGGGCAATCACGGTGCGGTCCTGTTCGACGTCCGCGAGCAGCGACGCCGTAATCTCCGAGACCGTGACGAACTGACCCGAGGGCAGCGTAGCCACCGAGCCGACCAGTGCGGGCGACGCATCGACGAACACGGTCGCGTCCCAGAACACGCTCTTGTCGGTGGCAGGGTCGAGCAGGCTCTCGACTTCCACGCGTGGCAACTCGACGTAGTTGGACAAATAGATCGCGCTCACGGCGCTCGACATGCGGTGGTGGGTGCTGGCTTCCTCGTTGTCGAATGCGATGGCCAGCGGCAATGACGGTGACATGACGCCATCGTTGAGCTGCCAGAGACCCGATTTTCGCAGAATGCCATCGCTGTCGGCCTTGACGTCGACGAACCCGTGCCGGTTTGCAAGCTCGGCCAGTCGATGGCGCGTGGGCACGTAGACCGGCACCGATGCGTTCATGGCGGCCGCCCAGCCCGGCAAATTGCGATTGGCCGGAATTTCGGGTGGCTCGGTCACAATGATCCGCCGCGCGCCGGCGAGGCTCAGGATCTCGATGATGCGGCCGTAGGTGGCGCTGACGGTTTCGGGGTCGGATCGGGAGGCGTCAATGCTGACGATGTAGGCATTTTCCAGCGGTTTGTTCGGCAGGTGCGAGGCTAGCCGGTCGTACAGCACCCTGTCGGCGGCGACGAACCACTGCGCCAGCGGCCCGTATACGAGCACCATCAGCACACTGACGAAGGTCAGCGTGATAATGCGGTTACGCTTTTGTTTTTGTTGCGATTTCAACGCCGGCAAATCCCTTTTCGAGGGCGAAAGTATAGGAAAAGGCAAGGCATCGTTATGAGATAGGGTTGGCATTTTTTATGTAAGAAACGGCACGGGAGGCGGTGCTATCATTGGGCTTCGGCGCCCAGCGCGCCGGGCGGACATTGGCTGCAGCGCTGCCCAGGGCCCGCGAACACCCCCAAAAGCATTTAAAAACAGTAGCTTATAGATGGCCAAGCCCAAGAAGGCATATGTCTGCAGCGAGTGCGGCGCCCACAGCGTGAAATGGGCCGGGCAATGCCCCGAATGCGCCGCCTGGAACACGCTCACGGAGACCCGGATTGCCGCGTCGCGAGCCCCGGCCGAAGCGGCCGTCGCTCCGGCGAGTCTCGAGGGATTGTCGGGCGACCTGGGTGCGCGACACTCGACCGGCTTCGACGAGTTTGATCGCGTCCTGGGCGGCGGGCTGGTCCCGGGTGCGGTCATCCTGCTGGGCGGCGACCCGGGTGTCGGTAAATCGACGTTGCTGCAGCAGGTGTCCGCGCGGCTTGCCGATGCCGGGCAGCCCGTGTTCTACGCCACCGGCGAGGAATCCCTGCGCCAGGTAGGCCAGCGGGCCGAGCGCCTGGGCCTGTCGTCGTCAGCTCTCAGCCTGCTTGCCGATACCTCGCTAGAGAACGTGATCGAGCAGGCACGCGCTGTGTCTGCCGGCGTTGTCGTGATCGATTCGATCCAGACCATGTCGAGCATTGACCTGCCATCGGCGCCCGGTTCAGTCGCACAGCTGCGCGAGTGCGTGGGCCGGGTCGTGCAGTATGCCAAGCAAAACGAAGTAGCGGTTTTCATCATCGGCCACGTCACCAAGGAGGGCGCGATCGCCGGGCCGCGAGTCGTGGAGCACATGGTCGACACGGTGCTGTATTTCGAAAGCGACCCGGCGAGCCGTTACACGTTGATTCGGTCGGTCAAGAACCGTTTCGGCGCGAGCGGCGAGATGGGGGTTTTCGCGATGACGGAGAGGGGGTTTCGCCAGGTGCGCAATCCCTCGGCAATTTTCCTGTCTCGCGACACCGTGAGCGAGCCGGGCAGCGTGGTGTCGGTGGCCTGGGAGGGCAGCCGGCCGTTGCTGGTCGAAATCCAGGCGCTCGTCGCGGACGGCGCAACGGCGCATCCGAAGCGGCTCGCGCAGGGCATCGAGCAAAACCGGCTCTCGCTGATGCTGGCCGTCCTGCAGCGTCACGGCGGACTGGCCATCGGGCCCGAAGACGTGTTTGTCAATGTCGTCGGCGGGTTGCGCATCAATGAGACTGCGGTCGACCTGCCGGCATTGCTGGCGGTTGTTTCGAGTTTTCGCGACCGGCCCGTGCAAGACGGCACGGTCTGTTTCGGCGAGATTGGACTGGCCGGGGAGATTCGCCCGGTGCGCTTCGGCGAGGAACGCGTTGCGGCGGCCGCCAAGCAGGGCTTCACGCAGGCGATCGTGCCGGCCTCCAACGCGCCGAAGCGTGCGCCGGACGGTATCCGGGTCACGGCTGTCAGGCGCATTCGAGACGTACTGGACCTGGCGTTCTAGCCGGCCTCTTCGGACTCTTCGATACGCTGCCCGATACGCACCGAGCGTATGCGCGTGTCGTCCGACTCTACGATCTCGATTGGGTAGCCCGCTATCTTGAGGCAGGTGCGCGGCTGCGGGATGGTCTCCAGCAGTTCGAGAATCAACCCGTTGACGGTTTTCGGACCATCGGTCGGTAACTCCCAGTCCTGCGAACGGTTGAGGTCGCGGATGTTGGCAGATCCGTCCACGATCCACGAGTCTGCGCCGTCGCTCACCACGTCGTCGTCGTCATTGGCCGGGTCGGTTGTGAACTCGCCGACGATTTCCTCGAGAATGTCTTCGAGCGTGACGATGCCCTGGATATCGCCATACTCGTCGACCACCAGCGCGATGCGCTGGCGTCGCCGCTGGAACTGCACGAGCTGGGTGCTGAGCGGCGTGCCTTCAGGAACGAAATAAGGTTCGCTGACCAATCTGCGCAGCGTGTCCCGATCGATCGTTCGCTCGGCCAGGTTTGCCATCCTGCGCAGGTGCAGGATGCCGATGACCTGGTCGATGTGCTCCCGGTAAACAGGCAGGCGGGTGTGCCGGCTTTCGGCAATCACGCGCTGAATCTCCTCGACATCGTTATCGAGGTCGATGCCCACAATCTCGTTGTGGGGAACCATCACGTCGTCCACCGTGACCTTCTCGAGATCGAGGATGCTGATGAGCATCTGCCGGTAGCGAGTGGAAATGCGGTTGCCAGCCTCATACACCAGCGTGCGCAGCTCTTCCTGTGTCAGCGAATGCAATTGCGCATCCTGGCCGCGAACGCCAAACAGGAACAGCAACCCGTTCGAACACACGTTGATCAGCCAGACGAACGGATAAGCGAGAAACTGTAGCGGGTAGTACACGAGCGCGGCCGGATAAGCGACTCGTTCCGGATGCAGGGCGGCCAGCGTTTTCGGGGCTGTTTCGGCGAATATCAGGACGATGATCGTCAGGAGCGGCACCGCGATCAGGGCGGCCACTTCGCCGCCGACCGAGGCCGCCACCAGGGTGACGATAGCGACCAGGGCGATGTTCACCAGGTTGTTGCCGAACAGTATCAGGCCGAGCAGCCGGTCCGGCCGCTTGAGTAATTTTTCGGCGAGACGCGCACCGCGGTGACCTTCGCGGGCCTTGTGCCGGAGCTGGTAGCGATTCAGGCTCATTAACGCCGTTTCCGAGCCCGAGAAGAAGGCGGAAAGCAACAGTAATGTGACGAGCAGTCCGACGAGGACCGCTAGGGGAACGTCATCGGCCAAAGTTAAGGCCACCTCCTTGAAATCAGCGCCTGTTCACTTCATCAGGACGCGCGCGGGCTGTCAAGAAACCAGGTCTCAGCTCCAGCTGCGGTTGAGCAGTTCCTCGAGGACGTAGCGGGCGCCGAAGTAAGCTACGCACAGGAATGCGAATCCCCACAGGTAGAGGTAAACGGCGCGCTTGCCGCGCCAGCCCGCAAACAACCGGCCGGCCACGAGAATGCCGAACAGCAGCAATGCAAGCAGCGAGAATGCCGTCTTGTGGGCCAGGTGTTGGGCAAACAGGTTTTCAACGAACGCAAAACCCGACAGAACGGCGAGCAGCAGAACCGAGAAACCGGCTGCCGTGACGCTGAACAGCATCTTTTCGGTCGTCTCTAACGGGGCGAACAGCTGGTTACCGGACGACAGCACACCGGCCTTGAGGCGGCGATCCTGGACCAGGGCAAAGATCGCGATGATGGCGCCGGCCGTCAGCAGGCCGTAAGCGAACATCGCGATGAGAATGTGCGCCTGAATTTGCCATGACAACCCGGACGACATCGGTACGTCCGGCTGCATGTCCATCGGAATCGTGGCGACGGCCGCCAGCAGCAGCAGGCCCGCGGCCATGCCGCGCAGGTTAGGGTCGAGGGCGCCAAACAGGCCGATGACTGCCAGTTGCAGGCCAATCAGGGAGACGGCGCCGGCCAGCGATACGCTGAGCCCGTTCGCCTGGACCATGTCGCCAATGAGGCCGTGTGCGTGGAGCCCTACGCCAGCGGCGGCAAACAGCACTGCAAAGACTTGCAGCGCCCGCGAACTGGCATCGAACCGGGGCAGCCGGGAAGCCGCGAAAGCCAAGCCTGCCAACAGGTACAGCAATAGAATTGTGATTTGAAACACAGAAACCGACCAAGGGTTTTTCTAACGTTCCACTGACTGAATTTTCCCACAGGGCGGTGTTCATTAGAACCCCATCAGCATGCGTATTCGTGTACTAGGATGTAGCGGCGGAATCGGCGCGGGCTCGCGCACATCGGCTCTTTTGGTCGACGATGACGTCCTGATCGACGCCGGCACCGGCATCGGCGATCTCCAGCTCGAGGAGATCGCGTCGATCCGTCATGTCTTTCTGACGCATTCGCACCTCGACCACGTCGCCGGACTGCCGATGCTTGTCGACAGTGTTTTCGACGAGCAATTCGACAAGCCGCTCACGGTCTACGCGCGCGAGGAGACGTTGCGGGCGATTCGGGACCACTTGTTCAACGACGTGATCTGGCCGAACTTTGCCAAGCTGCCGACGGCGGAACAGCCGATGCTCCGTTACCATGTCTGCAGCCCGGGCGACACGATCACGATCGATCACCGCAACTTCTACGCGGTCGACGTGATGCACACGGTGCCTACGCTGGGTTACACCGTGCAGAACTCCGGTGGCGCATTTGCGATTAGCGGCGACACCAAGACCAACGAAACGCTCTGGCCCGTACTCAATGCCTGTGACGACCTCCGCGTGCTGGTTATCGAAGTGTCTTTCCCGGACGAAATGGCGGAGCTCGCAAACAGCGCCGGCCACTACTGCCCGAGCACGCTGGCCAAGGATCTGCAGCGCCTGGATCACGAGCCCGAGATCTGGCTTACGGGCATGAAGCCGGGTGAAGAGGATCGCATCCTCGAGCAGGTGCTGGACGCGGCGCCGGACAAGAACATCAAGATGCTGTCGCGTGGCACCGTCCTGAAAGTCTAGGCCCGAACCGCGAAAAACCCCTCACTGATCGATGAAGATCTCCAGTATCTCGTCGCCGTGCTCATCGAAGGTCCCGGTTGAGCGCCAGCCGAGATGACGATAGAAACCGTACGACCGGCTCGACGGGTATGGAGAGCAGCCGAGGAACAATCGGTCGTGTCCGAGTCTGGACAGTGTTGCCGTAGTGCGCTGCAGTAATTCCCGGCCTACTCCCTGGTTCTCGAACTCTGGGAGAACCACGAGGACCTGGATCTCGCCGCTGTCGCGCAGGCCGAAGCAATAACCGACAATGCTGCCTCCAGAGGTAGCGATATGGCCCGGCAAGGCGCCGGAACGAATGTTGTCACTCCAGGATTGCGCCGTGATCCCGATCGAGCGCAGCTGTTCTTCGGTGAAGGCGTTCTGCCGGGTCTTCCCTCGAATCGCCACGCATTCTGCTGCGTCTTCGGCCAGGGCCGATCGAAACTCGAGTGTCATGGCGGTGATTACCGGAAGCCTCTGCAGGGGCGGCGATTCTAGCATTGGCGCGCGCGCTCCTGCATGGCGGTCTCGTTCATGTAGAATCCGCGCCATGTTTGAAAACCTCACCGGCCGGCTTTCGGAAGCCGCACGTAACCTGAGCGGCAAAGGCCGCCTGACTGACAGCAACATCAAGGACACGCTGCGGCAGGTCCGTCTCGCGCTGCTAGAGGCCGATGTGGCGCTGCCCGTCGTCAAGTCTTTCATCGAGCGCATCCGCGAGAAAGCGGTCGGCGAGGCCGTCAGCAAGAGCCTGACGCCAGGCCAGGAACTCGTAAAGATCATCCACGCCGAGCTTGTGCACCTGCTCGGTGACGACCATGCGCCGATCAATTTCAGGGCCCAGCCGCCCGTCGTGGTCCTGCTGGCCGGCCTGCAGGGCGCAGGCAAGACGACCACGGCCGCCAAGCTGGCCAAGCGACTGATCGACAAGGACAAGAAGCGCGTCATGCTGGTCAGCGCCGACGTCTACCGCCCGGCAGCCATCCTGCAGCTTGAAACCCTGGCCGGCGAGGTCGGTGCGCTGCACTGTGCATCGAGTGCGGACGAGAAGCCGACCGACATCGTCGACCGGGCCCTGGACGAGGCGCGCCGCAGCGCCGCCGACGTGTTGATCGTCGATACCGCAGGCCGGCTGCACATCGACGACGAGATGATGAGCGAGGTTGCCGCCGTCCACGAGCGTTCCGGCGCTCTCGAGACACTGTTCGTTGTGGACAGCATGGCGGGCCAGGATGCAGTCAATGCCGCAACGGCATTCGGTGAGGCGCTGCCGTTAACCGGCATCGTGCTTACGAAAGCCGATGGCGACGCCAAGGGCGGCGTCGCGCTGTCGGTGCGGGAGATCACGGGCAAGCCGATCCGGTTCATGGGCGTCGGCGAAAAAGTCGATGCCCTGGAGGCGTTCCACCCCGAGCGCATGGCCTCTCGCATCCTCGGCATGGGTGACGTGCTGACGCTCGTGGAGGAGATCGAGGAAAAGGTCAGCAAGGAAAAGACCGAGAAACTGGCCAGGAAACTCAAAAAAGGCCGGGGCTTCGATCTTTCGGACCTTAGGGACCAGCTCGAGCAGATGATGAACATGGGCGGCATGGGCGCGCTGCTGGACAAGTTGCCGATTCCGGGCAACGTCAATCCCGCGGCCCTCAAGGACCAGGCGAACGAGCAGCAGATTCGCCGGCAGGTAGCCATCATCAACTCGATGACGCCCGGCGAGCGACAGTTTCCGAAGACCATCAATGGTTCCCGCAAGAAGCGCATCGCGGCAGGGGCGGGGCTGCAGATCCAGGACGTGAACCGGCTCCTGAAACAGTTCACCCAGATGGAAAAGATGATGCGCAAAATGTCCCGTGGCGGCATGAAAAAGATGATGCGCGGGATGCCTCGCGGCGGCATGCCGCCGGGGATGCGCTAAGCCCCGGAATTTGCAGCATTTATTAGGCGCCAAAACGGCTTCACATTTGGCCTGAAACCGGTACAATGCGCATCCGGATCGGGCAGGGCTCGCCCCTGCGGTCATTGCGAGCGCAGCGACGCAATCAACACAGCAGCAGATTCCGGAGGTTGCGTCGTCGGTTACGCCTCCTCGCAATGACGTGTTGTTTATTGAATTTATTACGGAAATCAAATGGTTAGCATTCGTCTTTCGCGCGCGGGCGCGAAAAAACGTCCTTTTTATCACCTGGTGGTCACCGACAGCCGCAATCGTCGGGACGGCCGGTACATCGAGCGTATTGGCTACTTCAACCCGG
>JASJBB010000147.1 GCA_030066735.1 Woeseiaceae bacterium
GTCATCGACCGCGCCCTTCAGGTTCACGGGGGGCTGGGCATGACCGACGACACCATCCTGGCGTTCTTCTACCGCCACGAGCGCGCCAGCAGGATGGCGCCGAGGAACTCGGGCACGAGGTTCTGCGCGCCCCAGATAACGACGGTTTCGGAGGGCGTGATGTTGTCGTTCGCGAGGTTCATCAGGCCGCCAATGCCGTAGATGAGCATTTGCAGGAGAATAACGCAGAAGCAGGCGAGGATAGCGGCGCGCAGAACAACATGTTCGTCACGCGCCATCAGGTGACGGCTGGCCTGCCACGGCCCCACGGCATAGACGAAGGCCCAGGAGATATCGACCACGACGACCCAGATGACGAACTCGAGCGCCGTCGGCCAGGAGGTCCCCGGGCCGATAATTCCGGTCCAGGAGGCGAGGCCCGGTTTGCTCTGTAGCTGCGCCAGGTCGGTGATCGCCGTGCGCAGTCCGCCGAAGCCGTCGACCACATAGAATACAAAGACCACCGATGCAGTCATGAACAACAGGAACATCAGTGTGTCGGTGATGATCACGCCCTTGGAGCCCGAGTACATCGTGAACAACGTGTAGCTGAACCAGGCGATGAGCAGGCTCATGACGAACGGCAAGCCGGTGATTTCGGACAACAGGATTGCTGCGCCTTGCGTCACGATCAGCAGGTAACCGCCTAGGCCAAGAATGATCGTGAAACCGGCAAATTGCTGCAGGCGGCGGCTTTGGAAGCGGGCGCCGAAAAAGTCTGCGACCGTTGGCGCGCGGCTGCGCCGCAGGTAGGTGCCAAAGAACAGGGCGCCCAGCATGTAGCCCGTGACGGCAATGCCGGGGAAGAGCAGGTAGGCGCCGAACTGGCTGTCGTAAGTAAACGCCGCCTCGCCCATGAATATGGACGTGCTCATGACGCTGGCAACCAGCGTTCCGAGTATCAGCAGCGTTGGCGCACGTCGTCCGGCGACAAAGTAGTCGTCGAGCTTCTTGATGCTGCGCCCGGCGTAACTGCCGACCACGATGTAGATCAGGATGCTGACGCCGAGTGTTATCGCTAACGTGTCCATGAACTCCTCACGCGCGACGGCTGGAGGGTTATGAGCCGAGCTTTTCTTTCGCGGCCTCGAGTTTAAGCAGAATGCGCAGTGAAGGGCGGTCGTTCAGAAACACGGCGATGCCCTCGCCGATACGCTGGTCGCAGACGAGCAAATCCGCGGCCGCGTTGTCCGGTTGATTCGCCGCGAGGTACGCATTGGCACGGATCAGGCGAATCAGCCACAGGTCTTCAGTTTCGATGGCTGCATTGGCAGCGATAATTGCAGCTTCAGAATCGCCCTGGCTACTGGCCATATAGGCTCGGAGTGCGTCGGCGTAGGCGCGCCGCGATTTGGAAAAGCCCTCCGACAGCGTGTCGACCAGGGATTGGGCCCGCTCGTATTCGCCCAACTGGACAAAAGTCATGGCAGCCGGGACCAGTACCGCGGGGTCGCCCGCGCCGATGTCTACGCCAGCTTGCGCGGCCGCAATGGCCTGTTCATTGTCCCCGGAAAGCAGGTACGCATCGGCGCGCATCACGTGCTTCAGTGCCGCGGTATTCAAGGCGCCGAGCGACATTTCCTCGGCGATGCCTGTGTCGAGTATTTCCAGCGCATTGCTCACATCTCCGCGATATAGCGCTAGGTCCGCGATACCCTCGACCGCAACCGACTGCGCAAATCGACCGAGGCCGGACATGGTCTCGTAGGTGCGCTCGGCTTCGTCCAGGTTGCCGGCCATCGCCTCGGTTTGGGCGATGACAAAATGGGCGTAAGCGCTGCTGGATTCGATATCGATGACCTGTTTCGCGACGTCAGACGCCTCATCGAAGCGGCCCGCGTACATCGCGTACAAGGCCAGGTTGGCCCCGTAGGCGCTGTGATTGGGAAAGCGCTCGGCAACTTCCCGGCCCACCTCGAGCGCCCGGTCGAAATCCATCGCATAGAACGCGGCCACCGCCAGGTTATTGTGAGCCACGTTGTCGGCTGGATAGCGTTCGACGAGGCGCTCGTAGGTGTCCAGCGCCTTGTCGTAGTCGCGTTGGTTAACCACGTAGTAGTTGCCGAGCGTACGCAACTGGCCGCGCTCGGTCAGGGTATTCAGGCCCGAGAGGGCTTTTTCCCAATGCGGGCTCGCCGCCTCCGAGCGGCCCAGGTACTCCAGCGTTAGCGCCAGGCCGGCGTAAGCGCGCGCAAACTCAGGATCCAGCTGCACAGCCTTCTCGTATTGGACGACCGCCTCCTCGAGTTTGCGGTCGAACTGCAGGTTCTGCGCCTTCAGGTATTCGGCCGCGGCCTCGAGATTGGCGACCACGAACGACTCGCTTTCGCCGGCGCCCACCGGCTTCTCGGTATCGCCCAGGGCGAGCCGGAGCTCCCTGGAGATTTCCGAAACCGCATTGAGGATATCCACGTCCGCCTCGGCGCGCTCGGTGACCGAAAACAGCTCGCTTTGATCGCCCGGTGCAAACCCGGAAGCCGTGGCGACGAGTCCTCCGCCTTCGCGGCGTACGCTGCCGCCGATGACAATATTGATGCCTTCGCGCAGGGCCACGAGCCCGGCAGTCTCGACGGACAGCTCTTCGCTGTCCGTGATGTTCGCCGCGATGTTGGCTGCGCTCTGGCGTGAGTAGGATTCGACGAACGGCGCAACCTCGAGTCCGACGCGCAGCGATTCTTCGATGATTCCCGTGAACAGCTCGTTGCCGGTCTCGTTATCGAAATCGGCGATCAGTATCGACACCGATTGCGGCGGTTCGGGTTCCTCACGAAGATTGCCGTAAACCGACAGGATCAGCGCGGCGGTTAGCAGGCTGATAATGACGAAATCGATCCGGCGATCGAACAACCGCTGTGGCGCATCGACGGCGATTTCTTCTGTCCGGCGGATGCCGTCCGGCGTTATGTCAAAGTACCAGGAGAATGCCAGTGCCGCGGGCAGGCCGAGCGCAAGCAGCGTAAACAGCACCGGCATCAGGACATCGGGCGCCTCGAAGACCTCTGCAAGAACGCTGACGATTTCGATCAGCACCCAGGCGCCGACGACGTAGGCGGTGGCGGCCCGGAAGACGCCGCGACGCCACAGTTGCAGCAAGAAATCGCCGATCTTGTTCATTGTTCGCCTTTCCCTGGAGTTATTTTCGGCTCGGCCGAGTTGACAATAATCAACACTGCGCCAGCTATTCTAGCGGCTGCGCCCGGGTCCGGCTATGCGTTGGGCGGCGAAATGAATTCATCTGTAACTATATAACCACGCTGGAATTTTGTGCGCCGTCGTAATGGGTCTGCCAACTACCGCCGCCACACTTTGCTAGACTTGATCCAAGCGCATTCTCAATGAAGCGCAGGAAGAAAAACAACAATCGCCGGGACCAAGGAACCGGTCAACAACCAGGGGCGGATTTCATGAATTCACGATCGCGCATCGCGCTGCTTGTTTGCCTTGTATCTCTACTGACCTCTGCCGCGTCCGCGCAGGAATCACTGGTCGTAGGCGCTAACGTCAACATGGTCTCGGGAGATTCGTTCCCCAATGGCGACCCGTTCCAGCGCCAGCAGAACGAACCGTCGGTCGCGTTCTCGAGCCGCAACAGCCTGCACATGTTGGCCGGCGCCAATGACTACCGCGCCGTTGACGTCCCGGGTTTGCCGGGTGGCCGCGAAACCGGCGACTCCTGGTTGAGTTATTTCTGGTCGACCAACGGCGGCGCCACCTGGAAATCGACGCTGATTCCCGGTTATCCGCAGGACCCGGCCTGCGACGGCCCGAACCCGCCCGTCCTGTGCGGCTACGCGGCCGGCGCCGACCCGGTCGTGCGTGCCGGCGTCAACGGCATGTTCTATTACTCCGGCATCGTATTCGAGCGCACCGACCCGAATCGCAGCGCGATCTTCGTGTCGCGCTTTGTCGATCTCAATAACGACGAGGGCGGCGACCCGATCCGGTATATCGATACGGTTATCGTCGACGCCAATAACGACGGCACGGTCTTTCTCGACAAGTCCTGGATCGGTGTCGACATTCCGCGCAGCAGTGGAACGAGAGCGTTCTCCGTCACGCAGCGAGACGGCTCAACGGTTAGCCAGACGGTAGGATGCGGCAATCTTTACGTCGGCTATGCCGCGATCGAGGGCGAGGGGACTGACCTGCTCTCCGAGATTCGCCTGGCGACCTCGACCGACTGTGGCGACAGCTGGGATGTCCAGCCTATCAGCCAGGCGAACAGCCTGAACCAGGGCGCTAATATCGCGATCAATCCAGCAACCGGCGACGTCCACGTCGCCTGGCGTCGTTTCGATACCGTCGAGACGTTCCTCGGCGTGCCACCGGCAGGCTGCCCGGCTGACGCCTCGTCATGGGAAGATAACGACGACTGGCCGGTGTCATCGATCACGATGGGTGGCGTCACCTATACGGTCGAAGAGGCCCAGGCGCTGCTGGGAAGAAAGCACCGGGGTGACGAGACCATCAAGCTGGCCTATGTGCTGATCTCGGCCAAACTCAATCTGTTGACCGGCGGCGGCGACCCTGTGCCCGGATTCGATCCGTATGATTGGTCGTTGCAGCTCAGTGGGTTTATCGAGGCCGCCGACGCCTGGCTGATCGAAAACCCTGTGGGCTCCGATCCGAAGAAGAGCACCAAGAAAGCCGGCCAGAACATCAAGAAGGACATCCAGAGGGTCTACCTGGGTTCGGGAACCTGTGCGGGTGGCGGCAGCGGCACGCCGACGACCACGACCGGCGAGACCAATGCGATTGTCATCGCCAGTTCCAGCGACGCCGGGCTCAGCTTCAGCGCGCCGCAGGTGATTGACGAGTCGTCGACGTTCGACCAGGGCAGCACGGTGTATTCCTTCCGGACCACCGCCTACCCGACGGCCACCGTGGACGCTTCCGGACGGCTTTACGTGGCCTGGGCCGCACGCGGCTTCGCGACCATTCGCGGTGAAGATTCGGACGGGGACGCTCGCATCGTCCTGTCGACGTCGGCGGACGGCGTTGGCTGGTCCGCGCCGTACGCGATTGACGAACCCAACCGCGAAGGTCATCAGATCAAGCCGTCGCTCCTGTTTGCGGGCGGTCAGCTCATGATGGTTTTCTACGACTTCCGGCAGGACGTCTCCAACGTCTTCGAGGCCTTCGTGGTCGACATCCCCGAGCCCGATCGGCTGCGCCACACGGTGGATGTTCGCGTCGCCACGGCGCTGCCCGGCGCCGCGCCGCAGTTCACGGACTACAGCCTGATTACGGGCAGCAGTGAGCCGGAGAAACCCTCCGGTTCCGTGTCACGCTACATCTTCCTGGCGTCAGGTAGCGAGTTCAGCGGCGAGACGCTGCAGGTCGAGTACATGGTGCCGAACTTCCCGATGTTCGCGGACGGCACAACGCCGTTTATTGGCGACTACGTGGATGTCGCCGCACCGAACCTGATCAATGACGCCGGTACCTGGCGGTTTGCCACCAATCCCGGTGACGTGAGCGTCTGGCAAGCCGTGTGGTCCGATAACCGCGATGTGCGGCCACCGCCCGACGGCGACTGGTCGAAGTACGTGGCGCCTATCACGGTGTCGCAACCCAGTATCTTCGACCCGACCGTGACCTTGCAGAACTGCAACGAAGTTGCCTTCACGGACGCGCTGCCGGAATATCAGGCAGGCGCGCTCTACACCGGGACGCGCGACCAGAACGTCTACAGCGCGTCGATCAGCAACGGCCTCATCGTGGCCGCGCCGGGCAACAATCGCCCGCTGGTCGTGGACAGCACCGGGGCGCCGCTCCTGCGCGGCTTCGTAGTGTTCGTCCAGAACGCCACCGCCGACGAGCGCACCTTCCAGCTGTCTCTGCCATCGATTCCGGCGGGCGTCGATGCGTCCTTCGAGCAGGACGCGGTGGTGACGACGCAGGAACTCGTTATTCCGCCATACTCAAGCGGCGCCGCGACGGTGTTTGCAAGCCGGACCCCATCCGGTATTCCGGCCAGCGAAACGATTCCGGTCGCGGTCGTCGAGGTCGGCGGCATGCTAGCGGGTTCGGTGCTGCTCAACAGCGACGCTGAGGCGCCGGATCCACTGGTGCTTCTGGGAGGCACATCTCTGCTGGCCGAAGAGGTGCACAACCCGGCCATCCTGAACCCGGCGATTCTGAACCCGGCCATCCTCAACGCCTCGGTCGATCCGTCAATCTGCGCCGCCGATCCCTCGGTGTGCCTGCTCTCGCCGGCGATCTTCAACCCGGCGATTGTGAATCCGGCCATCCTGAATCCGGCGATCTTCAACCCGGCAGTCCTGAACCCGGCAATTCTGAATCCGGCGATCTTCAACCCGGCCATCATGAATCCGGCGGTCCTGAATCCCGCCATCATGAATCCGGCAATCCTGAACCCGGCGATCCTGAACCCGGCGATCTTCAACCCGGCGATTTTCAACCCGGCAATCCTGAATCCGGCCATCATGAACCCGGCGATCATGAACCCGGCCGTGCTCAATCCC
>JASJBB010000148.1 GCA_030066735.1 Woeseiaceae bacterium
CTACAACCTCGCCGCCGACGCGAGCCAGCACCGGGGCATCCACGTCAGATTCGATTGTCGAGGTCGCATGATAGGTCGCAAAGATGTCGTCCCGCACCGGCGCTGCCGTCTCGACCGGCACGGGCGTCGCGGCGCGAACTTCGGCGTCGTCGGTGACGCTGGCCTGGCCAGTGCCGCAGCCGGAGATGACTGCGAATCCGGTCAGGGTCAGGGTGGCGAGTAGTGGAGTGCTTGCTTTCATGGTTCTGCCATGGATTAGAAGTTAATTGGTGTTATAGTGCAGTATAACACTAGTCCGGTATAACGCAACCCCCTGGGTCAAAAAAACTCGATCAACGGGTTTTAATAAAATCAATGAGTTACAGGACACCGGCTTTCTCTGCGCCGTGTGTTACCTGTTAGATGCGCCAAACGCGAGTTTGGATTAGATCGTTTGGTTAGAAAGGGCCCAGGGGTCCTAGGGGGTGACGGGCGTCGAGTCTCCCGCCTGCTTGGCGCGACGCTCGGCCCGCCGGGCCGACACCTGGGCCTGGATCATGAGCAGGCTGGGCGTCAGGAACAGCGTCAGCAAGGTAGCGAAGGCCAGGCCGCCCGCGACCGAAGACGCCAGCTGCGTCCACCACTGCGAGCTCGGGGCTCCGATCGACACCTCCCTGGCAATCAGGTTGATATTGACGCCCAGGACCATGGGCATCAGGCCGACGATGGTCGTGACAGTCGTCAGGAGCACCGGGCGCAGACGAATGGCGCAGGTGCGCAGGATTGCGTCGAACGCATCCGTGCCGCGGCGCCGCAGCACGTTATAGGTATCGATGAATACGATGTTGTTGTTGACCACGATGCCGGCCAGCGTAATCACACCGATGCTGCTCATGATGACACCGAACGGCATGCCGGCGACCAGGTGCCCCAGCAGCACGCCGCCGGTCGAAAAGACGACCGCTGTCAAAATGAGTAATGCCTGGTAGATGCTGTTGAACTGCGTGACGAGGATCATTGCCATCATCGCGACCGCCATCAGCATGGCCCGCGCCAGGAACGCCTCGTCCTCGCGCTGGTCCTCGATCGACCCCCGGAACGCTACGGTGACGCGCGGGTCGATGTCCATCGTCGGCACCAGCTGCTGCAATTCCGCAATGACGTCGTTTTCGAGATAGCCCTCGGCGACGTCGGCCTCGATCGTCATCGTGCGACGCATATCGGTCCGCGTGATGGTGCTGACCTTCTGCGCCGGCACGCGCTCGACAAATGTATTGATCGGCACAAGTCCGCTCGGCGTGGGTATGCGCAGTTCGTCGAGTTGCGACAGGCTGCGATCCTGCTCGGGGTAGCGCACCCGAATCTCGATTTCGTCGTCGCTGTCGTCGGGCCGGTACTCACCGATCATGATGCCATTGGTAACCAGCTGCACCATCGCGCCGACGAGCGTAATGTCGGCGCCGAAACGCGCCGCTTCGGCGCGGTCGACCTTGATCTGCCATTCGATGCCGGGCAGCGGCCGTCCATCCTCGATATTGACGACGGCCGGGAGCTGCTCGAGTTCGGCGCGCACCATGCCGATGGTGCGTTCGACGAGCGCGGCGTCGCGGGCGGAGAACTCGATGAAGATCGGCTTGCCGATCGGCGGGCCCGGGTCGGGCTTGCGGGTCTCTATCGTAATTCCGGCCAGGTCCGCCGTCCGTTCGCGCACATCCGCGAGGATCTCGTCGGCCTTGCGGCGTTGATCCCAGTCGATCAGGTTGAGCGTCAGCGAGCCGATCTGGTCCGGCGTCTCGCGAACGTCGCCCGTCTTCACGTAGAGGTATTCAATTTCCGGCATGTCGAGCAGTCGCTGTTCGACCTGCCTTACCAGGTAGTCCTGTTCGTCGATCGACAGGTCGCCCCTGGCGCGGATGTCGACCATGGCAAACGGCTGTTCGACCTCGGGGAAATACTCGGTGCCTTTGCCGAAGGCAAAGAAGGCAGCGTAGATCGCAAGCAGCAGCCCGGACACGTAACCCACATTGCGCCACGGGGTGCGCATCGAACGCTTCAGGAACTGCACGTACTTGCCCGTGAAGCCGGTAATCGAATCGAGATCGCCGGTCTCGGCGGCAGCCAGGTTGTGGCGCGCGTCATCCGAGACGGCGCCGGTCTTGCCGAACAGCGAGCCCAGCGTCGGTACGATGAGCAGCGCCATGAGCAAGGATGCGGCCAGCACCGCGATCAGCGTGAGCGGCAGGTATTTCATGAACTCGCCTGACGTGCCCGGCCAGAGGGCCAGCGGCACGAAGGCAGCCAGTGTCGTGCAGGTGGACGCGATAATCGGCCACGCCATGCGGATCGCGGCGCGCGAGTAGGCGGCGTGACGCGACTCGCCTTCGGCAAGCCGCCGGTCGGCCATTTCGGTGACGACGATCGCACCGTCGACGAGCAAACCGACAGCCATGATGAGCGCGAACAGCACCATCATGTTGATCGTGAAGCCGAATGTGCCGATCAACAGGATGCCAAGCAGGAAGCTGCCCGGGATCGAGATGCCGACAAGCAGCGCGGAGCGGATCCCGAGGATGCCGACGATGACGATGAAGACGAGCAGCACGGCCGCGATCACGCTGTTCTGCAACTCGGTCAGCATGTCGTTGACGTCTTTGGACTTGTCCTTCGACACGCTGACGTAGATCTCGTCGGGCCAGTACTGACGTTCCCGTTCGACCGTGGCCATGACCTCGTCAATAGCGTCAAGCAGGTTGGCGCCGCCGCGCTGGACAACCTCGATGGCGATGGCCGGCTTGCCGTTCAGGCGCGCGTAGCTCTCGGGGTCCTTGTAGGTGCGCCGGACTTCGGCGATGTCCTTGAAATGCACGATGCGGTCGCCATCGGCCTTGATCGGCATGTCGAGAACGTCGGCGGCACTTTCGAACACGCCGGGGACCTTGACCGGGAAGCGACCTTCGCTCGACTGCATCGAGCCGGCCGCGACCAGCTTGTTGTTGCGGGCAATGAAGCTGACGATCTGTTCCTGGTCGAGCCCGTAGCTTTCCATGGCCAGCGGATCGACGACGACTTCCATGAGCTCTTCACGGATGCCGACGAGGTTGACTTCGAGGACGCCGGTGATCGCTTCGAGTTCTTCGCGGAGGTCTTTCGCAATGGTGGTCAGCGTCCGTTCCGGTACGTTGCCGGACAGATTGAAGACGAGCATCGGGTCGAAACGGGTCATCTTGACCTCGTTAACGGTCGGCTCTTCGGATTCGCCCGGGAGCTTGGCCTGCGCCGCGTCGACCTTCTCGCGAACGTCCTGCAGAGCTTTGTCGGTGTCGACGCCGGCGTCGAACTCGATCTGCACGCTGGCGCCGCCTTCAAAGGCTTCGGCGATCATTTCCTTGATGCCCTCGATCGAGCGCAGTTCCTGCTCCATCGGCCGGACGAGCAGCCGTTCGGCATCCTCCGGTGAGATCCCGACATGCTCGATATAAACGTAGATGATCGGAATCTCGATGTCCGGCTCCGCTTCCTTGGGAACCGTGACATACGCGATGATGCCGGCGATCAGTACCGTGATCAGGCCGAGCACGACGGTCCGGGACCGCGACATTGCAGCGTCGATGACCTGCATGGTCAGTCTTCCTCGGCGTCCGCCTTGATGGCCAGCGAAGTCTCGACGTCGCTCTCGGCAATGGCGTCAACAATGGTGCCGGAGTTCACGAAGCCCTGGCCGACCGTAATGATCGTCGCCGTGTCGGGCAGGCCGGCGAGCCAGACGCCGCTACTCGACGACAGCGCGATATCGGCGACGACGAATTCGACTTCGCCGCGTTCATTGATGATCTTGAGGCCGACATTGCCGGCGTCATCGAGCGTCAGCAACGAAGGCGAGACGCGATGCGCACTGACGGTCTCCGCCGGGATCAGCAACTCGGCCGTCCCACCGGCACGCAATGCCCCGTCCTGATTGTCGATCTCGAGTTCGACGGCGAAGGTGCGAGTCGCCGTGTCGGCCACCGGCGCGACGTAGCGAATTTCACCGCGAACCAGTTCGCCTGTGGCCAGGCGGGCCTCGGCAGGCTCGCCGACATCAACATAGCCAGCGTCGAACTCGGACACATCGGCCGCGACGACGATCTTGCGGTTGTCGACATAAGTCGCGATCGGATCGCCGACCGTGAGGAAGTCGCCGACCTCGACATGGCGCGATTGCAGGGCGCCGTCGAATGGCGCGCGAACGTTCATGTATTCGAGGTCGAGCTCGGCCCGCCGCAATTCCGTCTTTGCCGCCTCCAGCTGCGCGATGGCTTCCTGCAACTGCGCCTCGGAAACGTAACTCTCCGACTGCAGCCTGAGGCGCCCTTCGTATTCCACTTCGCGCTGTCTGACCGTGGCCTGCGCTTGCGCCAGTCGCGCCTTGCGGTCGCGCTCGTCAAGCGTCACGAGCAGGCCGCCCTGCTCGACATTGGCGCCGCGTTCGGCGCCAATCGACGTCACGCGGCCGTCGGTTTCCGCAGAAATCTGCACGACGCGGGCAGGGGCGGTTTCGCCATTGACGACAATCGTGCGCACGACCTCCTCGGCCGACTGGGTGCGGACCCGCACCTTGCTGCGCGGTGCCGCAACCGACCTTGCTACGGAATCGGCCTCGGCGGTGTCGGCGTCATCGCCGCCCAGCGCGCCGGATAACAGCCACACCGTAATCAGTGCGGCGATGCCAGCCGAGTAAAACCAGGAGCGATGCTTTGCCCAAGCTTCGATAATCATCCTGCTACTGCCTTTTTGGTGGTTGTGCCTTCCTCGTCGAACATGTGCCTGTTCTCCTCGACGTAGGCTTTCATCGCGTGCAGCATCGCGCGGCCGAATCCGAGCGTGAAGCGCACCCCGGCGGGCCAGTCGCAGTCACACGAATGCTCGAATTCGTCGATGAACTCCAGGTTTCGTTGCGCATCTTCGATGCGGCTGTCGAGAACGGTCTGCACCTGCTCCGGCGTCATCAGGTGCGCGAACGCCATCTGCGCCAGGAACTCCGACCTCACTTTGTGGCTCGGCGCCGGGTTGGCGAGTTCCTCGCGCAGCATTTCCCAGCCCTTGTCGGTGATGCGGTAAACCTTGCGATCGGGCTTGCCGTCCTGCGGGATCTCTTCGCAGTCGACGCAGCCGTTGTCGGCGAGCGCCGCGAGCGCCGGGTAAATCGAGCCGTAGCCGGCCGCAAAACAGTGGCCGAATGACGATTCGAACGCCTTCTTGAGGTCGTAGCCGGACGCTTCACCCTCGGTGAGCATTCCCAGGCAGACAGTCTTTACATCCATTGAGCACCAGACCGGCGGCGGGCGCCGCGCATATATCGGGGTGATGCATAGTATCAGTCCGATATATAAAGTCCAGAGATAGGGTGTTTCGGTTTGTAACTACTCCCTGGACGGTGTTCGGGCCGCGCGGACTACTGCATGAACTGTTCCAGGAACGGGTTGAGCAGGCGCCGGTCGGGGTCGAGTTTGCGGCGCATGCGGCGGAAAAAATCGAGCCGCCGGTTGTAGCTCCGGATGACATGCTCGGCGCGCAGGGCGCGCGACTGGCTGATGAGCGGTATGCCGCCCCATTTCTCGGCGAACTCGGCGAGGTCAATGACGAAGTCGTCCCAGCCCTGCTCCTGTGTCGACGCGGAGGTCAGCGCGATCATCGGTTCCTCAAAGGACGGCGACAGCAGCGATCCGGCATCGCGGCCCAGCCGATAGCCCACGGCGGGCATGTCGCATCGATAGTGCGACTCGGCATAGGCGCGCTGGCAGAAGTCACGATACGCCCGCACCACCATCGAGAAATCGACCGCCGGAAAGCACCAGGTCGAGTAAAAGCAGCGGCGCTTGCCCTTCTGTCGTCCCGGGCGGGACTGCGAGGCCGCGTTGGACCCGGACTTTACGTAGCGTGAGTTGACGAGGTTCTGGGTGGTCTCGGAAATCGTGTCGATCAACCGGTAGCGAACGGACTGCATGGGGACCACGCGGTTCAGGGACTTGAAGATATGCGGCAGAACCGTGCTCTCGCCCCAGTCCTTGAGTTTCCAGGGTGTCGTATAGGTGTTGCCCGGGTCGGCTTCGTAGCGACGCACGTCGAGATAGACCCGGTCGCGATACGGCATCAGGTAGAACTTTATCCCGACGTCGGCACTGGCGAATGCGTCGACGATCGACGCAAACTTGTCGATGGATACCCTGCGGTGGCTGGCCGTAAACGTACGAATGGGCCGTACCCGCAGTTTGACCTCGAAAATAATGCCCAGCGTGCCGAAGCTTGTCAGGAACGTGCCGAGCAGGTTGTTCTGGTTCGCATCGATCGTCATGACCTGGCCATCGGCGCGCAGCATCTTGATCGCGATGACGTTACTGGCGAAAAAGCTGCCGTCGTCGCCGATCGCGGGACCGAAACAGGGCGCGGCGACGGCGCCGCCGACCGTGCGGCCGGCGATATCGTAACTGCCGGGAAGCTCCAGGCCGTGTTCGGCGAGTTCGCTGACGAGGTCCCCGACCAGGACACCTGCTTGCG
>JASJBB010000056.1 GCA_030066735.1 Woeseiaceae bacterium
TCGCGCAGTTCGTAGTCAGCGGCCAGGTCCGGGGCGCTTTCCACCATGCTTTTGAGCAAAGCGACTTCATGACCCAGTAGACCGAAATAGGTGATACCGAGTTTTTTGCGGCGCTTTTTCCCAATACCGAGCATTTAAGGCACATCGTGTTTAGAAACGTAGCTGTATTTGACCACTTACAGCGCGCTAACGGAGGTGTGACGTTGGCTCGCGCGCCCCGGCAACCTGTGACGCAGGTCACATAAGCAGTCGGTTAAGTCGACCGGTGCTGAGGATCAACCAGTACGCCTACAGTTCATTGTGGTTGAGCCCGCCTTTTAACACGGCGGTCTCAAATCCTCGCTGATTCAGTATGAAGGCCGCCGCCGAACTGCGGCGTCCCGTATCGCAGTAAACGACGTAGGGCAAATTGCGATCCAGAACATCAAGCTTGTGGCGCAGCAGGTACAACGGCAGATTCACGGCGTTTGCCTTGCAGAACGCCTTGAACTCGCTCGGAACGCGGACATCAAGCCACTTGCCGCCCTGGCTGACGGCTTTGTCGGCATCCTCATGCTCCAACGACATGACCATAGGCTCATTCAGTAGCGATTGAAAATCGTCCCGGCCCAATTGCATCAACGTGCCGTCAGTTAGCATCGTTATCGTTGCATTGCGAGCTTCATCCGAGATCAATGCCTCCTCACCAAACGTAGCGCCCACACCCAGTTCGGCAAGATCGATGTTGTCGCTGTTTCCCGGCGTCTCGCGAGTGACTCTGCAACGACCCTTTTTTACGATGTAGAAGTGGTCGCCCTGGTCGCCTTGACGAATAACGACATGGCCTGCTTTGTAATGCACGCTCTTCAGGCGCATGAAAATCATCTGGATATTCTGCGGCGGTATCAGCTGAAAGGTCTTGGTGCGGAGGAGGGCGCTCATCCAGTCGCTTTCGGCGCTATTCAACGCAGAACCGAAATCGCCGACCTCATACATGCCCGTGTGGTCCAACGTCAGCGTCATGTCCACAAGTTCGCTGTCGATACTGAAGTACTGGACATCATCGAGGGCAACGGCAGACAGATGGCGGGGGAGTTTTGGGGCGATGGGATTACGCGCCTCATCAGTGCCGCCCTCGATCGTGCCCAGGTCCTGATCGCCATTTCGCAACGAGAGCGTGCCGGAGAGAAGGTAGATGGACCGCTTTTCGGTGTCGCCCTTTTTAAACAGCACCTGGCCCCGCGTAGCGTGCGAGATCTCAATGCTGTTTAGAAGATCGTCGAGACTGGCAGATTCCAGCGTGTCAAACGGCGAGAATTTGCCGAGTTGTGCGGCATCCATGCGCGTAGTCATTTGCAGACTCCAAACCCAAGCGAAATCATTTCGCGAGATATGTCAGATTAGCACTCGAGACCGCGCCATTTAGAGACGTGTTTCTCAGAACAAGGAGTCCTGGCACTGTCGCGACCGATAGGGGTATCTGGGTATTGTCGAGAGAGGTCTGTTGGAGGCATTGTCTGGGCCGTGGCTTAGGTCCTGACACCAGTTTATGCGTATAATGTATATTATGTTAAATTATAGATATGGTCTGTTGGCCGCGGTACTGCTCGTGGCCCCAAATCTGGCCTGGAGCGACGACGAGAGTCCCCTGCTTTTGAAAAGTCGGGAGCTAACCGCCGAGTACGCTTGGAAGCTGAAATCGGCACTTCAGGAATCAATGGCCGAAGGCGGCCCCGTCGAGTCAATTACGGTGTGTTCGGACGTGGCGCCCCAGCTTGCGTCTCAGATCTCACGGACGTCGGGAGCCAAGGTCGGACGCACCAGCTGGCGTTTTCGTAATCCGGCGAACGCTCCGAACGACTGGGAAGCTCAGGCGCTCAATCACCTCGAAGCTACCGGCAACCCGGAGTACTTCGAATTGTTGCCGAACGGCGGCGCACGTTACCTGAAAGCTATTCCAACGGGTCCTGTTTGCCTTTCATGCCACGGAGAGACGCTCGCACCTGCTATAGCAGATCGCCTCAGCGAGACTTATCCGCACGACCGGGCTACCGGGTTTGCTGTCGGCGACATGCGTGGCGCATTCAGCGTCGCCTGGCCCGCCGGCAGTTTGGAATCGGACTAAATCGCCAGCCAGCCGAAAATACCGCCCGTCACCAGGCTGTACAGCAGCGCGTCGATGACGTTTTTCAGGGTCATCGCCCACGGCCGCCCGAACCAGATACTCTCGGGGATAAAGGCAAAGCTGTTCGCCACGAAAGCCACGGTACCCGCTATCCGGAATATGGTCAGGTAATCGGCGTCGCCTGCTACGGTCCGCGTAACGAAATACGCGCACGTAATACCGACCAGGATAAAGAACAGGAACTGGCTGACGAGCTTGCCGCCCATTCCCGGTATGCCGTTGGGCAGCATCGTGATGTAGGCCAGCGGCCCGTCCTCATATTTCTTCTTGGTCTCGGGGTCCTTCAGATCCCCGGTATTGATGCAGTACGGCAGCAGGTAGAATCCCGGCGCATTGCCTTTCAGGGCGGCGCGCACAGCTTCCTCGTCGGCTGTCTGGCGGTAGTCGCTGTTGTGGTACTTCAAAAGGGTCCAGATGATGGCGCTCATGACCCAGCAGGCTGCGGCGGATACCAGTATCGGCAGCCACAAGTCGAAAATGCCCATTATAACCCCCTGTTTTTAATAGTATTTTTGTGGTTCTATCTATATTGTAGTATGTTTTGCCGCATGCGGACACGTTCACACTCCCTTATCGCCTGATGTTGCGCTGGCTTCCCCTTCTTGCTGGCATCTTGCCGCTAATCGCCATGTTCGGTGCATTCGCCATTGGCGTCTCTTACGGCACCCTGCCCGACTGCAATCCCATCATCGACGGCTGCCGCTCCATCAGCGCGACCGGCCGGCAGCCGCCCGGTAGTTTCCTGTTCCGCGCCATCATGATGCCGCACGCCGTTATCCTCGGCTTCACGTGGTACCTGTCCTGGCTGTGGCTGCTGCGGCTGCGGCCGGAATTGGGCCGCAGCTACGCAGTTCCCATGCTGATCGCCGGCGTGGTCAACCCGCTGGCCCTCATCATTTACGTCACGTTCCTCGGCACCTCGGAGCCCATCTACGAGTTCATGCGCCGCATCGGCATCTACTTCGGGTTCCTTGGCAACGCCGTCGCCCAGCTGGTCATCACGATCGCGCTGCTGCGCACAGAGCTGCGCTCGCTGGCGAGGATCATGCTCGGCCTGATCGTGGTCGTGTTCGGCATGGGCATCCTGAACCTCGTGCTCAAGGCGACGCTCGCCGATCCGGATCCTGCGGAGAATCGCATAGAGTGGATTGCCAGCATTCTCATGCAGGCCTGGTTCTTCGTGCTTCTGGTTGCCTGGCGTCGAACAGACGCCCATTTTTCGGTGCGGCTCGGCAGCCGCTGAGGCGGCGGCTCAGGTGGCCGTCTTGGTCATATCCGCTTCGTCGAGCAGGGGCTCCGCGCCCTCCTCGTCGTCTTGCGCTTCGGGGGCCAGCGCGTAATCCAGCACACCCGTTGCGATCATGTCGGTCGACGCCTGGGCTACTTCCAGCTCGGTCTCGACCTCGCGCAGCTTGACCTCGGACTTGAGGTTTTCGGTCGCGCGCTCTGAGAGCTCGGAGCGCAGCTCCCGGGTCTTCATGACCGAGTCCTTGAGATCCGAGTTCAGCTTGTCGATCTTGCCCTGCTGATGGGTGATGACGTTATCCCGCTTCTCGATACCGTCTGACGCTTCCTCGAGTTGCGCCTCCAGGCCCACGACGGTCTCTTTCAGCGAATCGGCGTCACCCTTGGCAATCCGATGCTCGGCCTCGAGAGAGCGGATGCGATCGTCGCGGGGGTCCCGCTTGCGCGCCTTGGCCTTGGAGCCCAGTGAGGCTGAGAGTGACGACAGCAGCCATCCAAGCAGGAAGGCGCCCACGGTCATCAGGATCAGATTCTGCGGGATTTCGAAAAACATCGGGCTAGGTTATTCGTTTTGACGGCTCAGAAAAGGACCGAGTTCTCACTCCGGAAACGGTACCATGCCTCGGTCGAACCTGTCGCCATCGGGCAACAGTTACGTAAAATACATAAAAAAATATTAAAAACAGTAAGTTACAAGGACTTCTTAATCTTCCAGGAGCGAAATGACCCGGTCGGGGAAGTCCGTGAATAGCCCGTCAACGCCCACTTCGCGGACGAAGAACTGCACGAGATCGTCGAAATTGGCGAAGCCGGGTGGAACGTCGTCGGCGCGGAACGTGTACGGGTGCATCAGCAGCCCGGCCTCGGCGGCAAGCCCCGCCAGCGGACCCACCACCGGCACTCCGTCGACGGTCTCCAGCTCGGCCAGGTGCGACAGGTGCGGCCCAATTCCGTCCGCGACCTCGGCCACGCTGGCGATGCCCTCGGGGCTTCGCAGGGCGTCATAGTCAGTCGGTGATTCGCCCCAGCTATTGTCGCCGATCAGCTGAATGAGCGGGTAAGGGCATCCCAGCTCGACCTTCAACCGGCGGACCTCGTCGGCATCGAAACACTGCACAAAGACCGGGTCGTCCCTGCCCTCGTAGCCCGCACTCTGCAGCTGCTCGAGTAACAGCGGTGCAATATCCACACCTTCCGACTTGTGCCATGCCGGGCGTTTGATCTCGGGGTAAATGCCGGCGTTACGGCCGAATTGCCGGTTCAGCGCGCCAACCAGTTCCAGTTCCTCCGCCAACGTATTGATGCGAAAGTCGCCGCTCCTGGCCGGGTAGCGATCGGGGTACACGGCCGTGCCATCGGCATTCATCCGTTCCCAGGCCTGCAGCTGGCGGATTTCCTCGAGATCGAAGTCGCGTGCGTAGAACCGGCCGTCCGCCCGATGGCGGTTGGGGAACTTCAGTGCAACGTCGGAAACGCGGTCCAGGTGCACGTCGTGCAGGACCACCAGCTCGTCATCGCGGCTCGCAACAATGTCCTGTTCGAGGTAGTCGGCGCCCATCTCGAAGGCCAATGTCTTGGCGGCGAGCGTGTGTTCGGGCAGGTATCCCGACGCGCCGCGGTGCGCAATGACCAGTGCCATAGGTCAGTCCAATTCGAGAAAGTATGTCTAACTAAACGTTTTTATTCGTCTTTTATCTCGCCATCGGCGTCCCAGCCCGGGAAATCGATGACTTCCCAGCGGGCGGTATCCTCGCCGCGGCCCTGGCGCTTGATGGCGTCTACCAGTTCCCGGTCGTTCCACTCGATGTGCTCTTGCGCGCGCTCGACCACCTCGGCGGCGGTCTCGGCCACTCCACCGAAGGGCTTCATGGCAATGATGCCGAGATTGTTGGCCTTGGCGACGTCCATCATGTAATTGACGAGTTCCGGCTGCCGCTCGTAGACATCGGCAACGACGACAAGTGCTTCCGAGGTCTTGATCTGCTGGCACAACTCGTCCTTGATCGCATCGACTCCGCCCTGCTCCGGCAGGTTCTCGGGCTTGCTGACATTCAGGTAGAAGAAGCGCTCGACGCTCTCCAGGAACTCAAAGACCCGCAGGTAGTCGTCCGTCTCGTGGAAGTTATGAGTGACAAAAACGCGGATGGGGTTGTTTTCGGACACGGTTGGCTCCCGGTCGTGCTTCACTGCGGGCAAGTGTAGCCATTCGCGACACTTCTGTGAAACAACTGCGTGGGAATCTGCGATGGTTTCCAAGGACTGGGTAGTCCGGTATCGTAGCGATCACCTGCCATGCGACTCCTGCTTTACAACATTCGATACGCCGTCGGCGGCGGTGCGAGCATGCACATGCCGTTCCCGGGATCGGGTTACGTGCTCGGCAACAAGGACGTGTTGCCCGAGATCACGAAATTCGTGAAATCCATCGACCCGGACATCGTCGGGCTGATCGAGGTCGACACGGGCTCGATACGCAGCCGCATGGTGAACCAGGCCGAGCAGATCGCCTCGGATCTGGGCATGAACACGTCCTACGAAACGAAATACGGCAACAAGTCGATCAATACGATGCTGCCGATCGTCCGCAAGCAGGGCAATGCGTTCATGGCCGCCGCGCGCGTACACGGCGAGAAATTTCATTACTTCGATACCGGCATCAAGCGGCTGATTATCGAACTCGAAATGCGCGAGTTCGCGGTGTTCCTGGTGCACCTGTCACTCAAGTACCGGCATCGTCACCTGCAATTGCGCCGCCTGTACGACCTGATTGAAGCGACCGAAAAACCGGTCATTGTCGCCGGCGACTTCAACACCTTCTGGGGAGAGAACGAGATCTATCTCTTCATGCGTGCGGCAGGCCTGACATCGGCCAATACGGACAGCGTGCCGACCTACCCCAGCCGGGCGCCGCGCAAGGAACTCGACTTCATTCTTTACCAGGAAGGCATCAAGGTGACGGGCTTTGACGTGCCCCAGGTGAAGCATTCTGACCATTTGCCACTCATCTGCGATTTCGAAGTGGCCTGAGGAGCATGCAGTGGATCTAAAGCACTGGACACTGGAAACCGATTCCGACGGTATTGCCTGGTTGCGTATCGACAAGGCGGACGCCAGCGCCAACGTATTGTCGTCCGACGTCATGATCGAGCTGGACACCGTGCTTGGCGCGCTGCAGGCCAAGACGCCCCGCGGTTTCGTCGTCTACTCCGGCAAGGCCAATGGCTTTGTCATGGGTGCCGACATCAACGAATTCACGTCGGTCGACACGACCGAGCGCGCGTACGAAGTCACACGGCTCGGGCAGCAATTGTTCGACAAGATCGAGAATCTCGATTGCCCGACCGTTGCCGCCCTCAATGGATTCACGATGGGCGGCGGCCTCGAACTGGTGATGGCGTTTGATTACCGCGTTGCACTGGCCGGCAAGAAGAAAGTCCTGGGACTGCCCGAGGTCAAGCTGGGACTGCATCCCGGCTTTGGCGGCACCGTGCGCGCCGTCCAGCTCTGTGGTGTGCGTCCCGCGATGCAGTTGATGCTCACGGGCAACCCGGTGACCGTCGACAAGGGCAAGCGTATCGGCCTCGTGGATCGCATTGCCACCGAGGAGAACTGGCGCCAGGTCTGCCGCGACCTTGTCGCGTCGCGGCCACCGAAGCAGCGCCCGCCGCTGCTCGAACGCATGCTCAACCTGCCGTTCGTGCGGCCGTTCATCAAACCGATGCTCGTCAAGCAGGTGGCATCGAAGGCGCGCAAGGAACACTACCCCGCCCCGTACGCAATGATCGACCTGTGGGCAAAACACGGCGCCTCGCCGAAGACGGGTTACGAAGCAGAGGCGCAGTCGTTCGCCGAGCTCATGATTACGCCGACCTCGCGCAACCTCGTGCGCGTGTTCTTTCTGCAGAACAAGCTCAAGGGTCAGGGCAGCAAGCCGGCATCAAAGATTGGCCGCGTGCACGTCATCGGCGCCGGTGTCATGGGCGGCGACATCGCGGCGTGGTGTGCGCTGCGTGGCCTCGAGGTCACGTTGCAGGACCGCGAGCAAAAATACATCGATCCCGCCATGGAGCGTGCGGCCAAGCTGTTCGCCAAACGCATCCGCGACGACCAGGATCGAGCCGCGGCAAGCGAACGACTGAAGGCTGACGTCGACGGCGCCGGAGTTGCCGACGCCGACCTGATTATCGAGGCGATCTTCGAGAACCTGGACGCCAAGAAGGCGCTGTATGCCGAGGTGGAAAAGACGATGAAGCCGGGCGCGATCCTCGCGACCAACACCTCGAGCATCCGGCTCGAAGATTTGCGCACCGAATTGCGGGAGCCGCAGCGCTTCATCGGCATCCATTTCTTCAATCCCGTTGCGCTGATGCCACTGGTCGAGATCATCCGCTGCGATGACACCGAGCAGGAAGCCCTCAACCTGGGCTTCGCCTTCGTCAAGGCCATCGGCAAATTCCCGCTGGAATGCAAAAGCGCACCGGGTTTCGTGGTCAATCGCATACTCGCCCCCTACACAGCGGAGGCCATGCACCTGGTCCAGGAAGGCGTCGGCCTGGCCGATATCGACGAGGCGGCCATGGCGTTCGGGATGCCCGTCGGGCCGGTCGAACTCGTCGACAACGTCGGGCTCGACGTGGTCTTGCACGTGGCCGAAGTGCTCGGCGCCGAAACGGAGGGACCCGTCGCCGAGCAGCTGCGCAGCATGGTCGAGGCCGGCAAGCTCGGCCGCAAGTCCGGGCAGGGCTTCTACGACTGGTCAGATGGCAAGGCCGCCAAGCCGCCGCGCGATCCCGCATCCGTTCCGGCCGATATCGCGGACCGCCTGGTACTGGCCATGGTCAACGAGGCCGTTGCGTGCCTCTCGGACGGTGTCGTCACCGACCCGGACCTGCTCGATGCCGGCGTTATCTTCGGTACCGGGTTCGCGCCATTCCGCGGTGGCCCTGTCAATTATGCGCGTGAGCGTGGACTCGCGGAGGTCCGTGGGCGCCTGCAGCAGCTCGCCGAGGCTCACGGGGAGCGATTCGTGCCGCATTCGAGCTGGTCTTCCCTGTAATCGGCGTCGTTCCCGGTTTTGCCGCGGAAACTGTGCGCCGCTTCACGGTGCGCGTGTTCCGCAGTACCGGAAGTTGTTGAATTAAAGGTAGAATACGCGCCAAATGGGACCATTTGACAAAACACGCCCAACAATTGAGCGAAAACAGGACCAGGCATGGCAAACGAGCAGCTAAGTGCAGACCTGCTCAAGGGTTTTTCACCCCTTGACGGGCTGAAGCGCGATAATCTTGCGGCACTCGCCCGCAAGGTGCAGTTGCGTGAGCTGTCGCCCGGCCAGGTGCTGTTCAAGGAAGGCGATACCGAGAAGCGCACGTTTTATATCGCATCCGGCATTCTCGAATTAATCGACCAGGGCAAGGTTGTCGAGACCATCCAGGGTGGTTCGGCCCAGGCCCGCAATCCGGTCGCTCCCATTTTCCCGCGGCGTTTTTCGGCACGAGCGCGCGACCGCGTCCAGTTCATCTCCATCGACAGCGACCTGCTCGATGTGATGCTGACGTGGGACCAGACCGGCACGTACGAGGTGTCGGAGCTGCAGGGCAAGGCCGACGACGGCGGCGACGACTGGATGACGATGCTGCTGCAGACCAAGGCGTTCCACAAGATTCCGCCGGCCAACATCCAGGCGATCTTCATGCGCATGCAGCAGATCAACTACAAGTCTGGTGACGTCATCCTCAAACAGGGCGCAGAAGGCGACTATTTCTACGTGCTGACCCGCGGTTCCGCGGTCGTAACCCGCGAGACGCCGCTCTCGAAGGAAGGCATCAAGCTGGCCGAACTGCACGTCGGCGACACGTTCGGCGAAGAAGCGTTGATCTCGGACGCGAAGCGCAATGCAACCGTGACGATGTCCAGTGACGGTTCGGTCATGCGTCTCGGCAAGGACGACTTCAAGAAGCTGCTCAACGAACCCATGCTCGAATGGGTCGATGCGGACCAGGCGGCCCAGATCGTCAAGAACGGCGGCAGCTGGCTGGATGTCCGCTTACCGAGCGAATTCGAGAATCATCATCTCGACGGTGCGCTCAATATTCCGCTGTACTTCATACGGCTGAAGATCAACACGCTGGACCAGGACAAGCAGTACGTGGTGTGCTGCGACACCGGCCGACGCAGCTCGGCAGGCGCCTACATCCTCAACGAGCGCGGCTTCCAGGCCTTCGTCCTGCGCGGAGGAATCAACAAGGAGTCGTAGCTCGGGCCTTTTGCCCGGATTACATCGTGTGGGTCGGCTTGTCGCCGCCGAGGGCGCCCGCCAGGTAGTTCTCGATCTTCTTCTGGGTGTTGCCCTGGTCCTGATCACTGAACTGGACGCCGATGCCTGCGGTGCGCTTGCCCTGCGCGCCCTTGGGTGTCATCCAGATAACGGTACCGGCGACCGGGATCTTTTCTTCTTCCCCCATCAGGTTGAGCAGCATGAACACTTCATCGCCCAGGCGGTACGAGCTGTTCGTCGGGATGAACAGGCCGCCGTTGATGATGTAGGGCATGTACGCAAGGTACAAGGCGCTTTTGTCCTTGATCGTCAGCGTCAATAGTCCCGGTTTGCTCATACTGTCTTCCTCTGTGCCAGGCCTTCGGCCCAGTCGATCAGCAGGCTCTCCAGCGTCAACTGTACGTTATACGAGCCTTTTGGCTGCCCACGCAGCCGATTGATTATGTCTAGATAGCAGAACAGATTTCGCCTGTCCATGCGCTTCAGCACAGATTCGTCAATTGCGGTGGCGACGGGCGATTGCGCGGCGTTCGAGGCGACCAGGATGGCGTCCTGGACCTCTCGCGCCATCCAGTCGAGCACGAAGGCCGGATCGAGCTTCATCCAGCGAGAAGCGACCTCGATGGGCGACGCCCGACCTCGCGCGATCCCGGCAAAGTCCCGGCTCATGCCGGTGTGGGTGTCGAGCTGCTCCAGTGCGGCGATCGCCGCCAGCGGCGCTCCGCCGGCCAGCCTGAGCGCGGCGCGCCAGTCCGTACCGGGATGCACCTGATCGAGCCATGCCAGGGCCTGCGGCTCGCCAGGCAGGGCGATGTCGATGCGCTGGCAGCGGCTGAATATCGTGGCGGGCAGCCGCCCTGCCCGGTCGGCGATCAGGATCAGGATGGCAGCGCCCGGTGGTTCCTCGAGCGTTTTCAGCAGGCTGTTGGCCGCATTGTGCGTCATCGCATTGGCCGGCTCGATGATCGCGACCTTGCCGTGGCCTTCATAGCTGGTCAGGCTGAACTCGGCGACGAGGTCCCGAATCTGCTCGATGCCGATCGTCTGCTTGTCTTCCAGCGGTGCTACCCAATGCAGATCCGCGTGCTCGAGGGCCCCCGCAGGGTATCCGGGGAGCGCCGCCTCCGTATCGATGGCCAGGTGGCGTGCAGCGATCCAGCTCGCTGCCGCCCGTTTGCCCACGCCGGCTGGCCCGGTGAGCAGCACGGCATGCGGGACGCGCCCGTGAGTTTCACGGTCTTTCCACGCCTTCGCGAAGCCGGATTGCCAAGTTATTTCTTTTCTATTCAACAATATAAAATCATTTATTAAAGTGCTATCTACTCTGCGAGCAGCACTTCAGCCACGGCGTCTACCGCCGCCTTGACGACATCGACCGGTTGCGTCGCATCCACGACAACAAAGCGGCCCGGATCGCCTGCCGCGAGCCGCAGGTAGGTTTCCCGCGCCCGCTCGAAAAACTCCGACTGCTCCGATTCAAAACGATCGGGATCGCTGCGCTTGCCGGCCCTTTGCATGCCGATCTCGACGGGCGCGTCCAGCAGGATGGTCAGGTCCGGCGTCACGTCGCCGTGGACCCAGTCGGCCAGCAGGTCGATATCATCGGCGGGCAGCCCGCGCCCGCCGCCCTGGTAGGCGCGGCTCGAGTCGGTAAACCGGTCGCAGACGACCCAGGTGCCGGCCTCCAGCGCCGGCCGAATGACGTTATTGACGTGCAGTGCGCGTGCCGCAAAAACCAGCAGCAGTTCGGCCACGTCCGGCATCGCTTCATCGCCGTGCGAAGCCACCAGGTCGCGAATGCGCTCCGCCATCGGCGTGCCGCCCGGCTCGCGCGTGACGAGGACCTCGTGACCCGCGGCCTCGATGGCTGCCACCAGGTGGCTGATGTTGGTCGATTTGCCGACCCCTTCGATACCTTCGAAAGTGATGAATTTGCCGCGTTCCATAGCTTGTTATCAGTTCCGTTGCTGGCGCAGGCGGCGCAGATACTCCGCCACAGCTGCGTCGTGTTCGTCCTTGGTGACCGAGAACGCGTGACTGCCGTCGCCGAGTCCGGTGGCGACAAAGTACAACTCATCCCCGTCGGCCGGGTGCAGTGCCGCCTGGATTGCAGCGCGCCCGGGCATGGCGATGGGTGTTGGCGGCAGGCCGCCGCGCGTATAGGTGTTGTACGGTGTGTCGGTTCGCAGGTCGCGGCGCGTCAGGTTGCCGTTGAATTGCGGTCCGATGCCGTAAATGACGGTCGGGTCGGTCTGCAGGCGCATGCGCTTTTGCAGGCGGCGTGTGAAGACACCCGAAATGCGCGGACGCTCGTCGGCACGCGCCGTTTCCTTCTCGATGATCGAGGCCAGGATCAGCGCTTCGTAGGGCGTCGCGATCGGCAGGTCCTCGTCTCGCCCGGGCCATTCCTCGGCCAGCACGTCCTGCATCAGCTCGAAAGCCTGCCGCAGGATTTCGCGATCGGACGTGTTGCGCGGAAATCGATACGTTTCCGGAAGAAAAAGACCTTCGGGATGCCCCGCTTCTGCACCGAGGTCCTCAAGCAGCGCCGCCCAGTCCTCGTCGGTCAGTGTGGCTTTGACAAACTCGTTCTCCTGCAACGCTCGCAGCAACTCCCAGTGGTTCCAGCCCTCGACCAGCGTGAAGGAGTACAACTGGACGTCCCCGCTCGCAAACTGTTGCAGCAATTGGGCCGGCGTCGTGCCCGGTCGAATCAGGTAGTCGCCGGCCTGGATGGAACCGGCGACCCCCAGCCAGCGGCCGTAGGCTCGCAGGATCAGCGGCCGTTGGGTTACACCGGCTGCGGCGAGTTCTTCGCTGACCGCATGCAGGGATGCCCCGGGTTGGATGGTATAAGGCACGCCGTCCGTGCCGGCGTTAACGGGTGTGTTCAGGTACTGGTGGGCCTGCATGGCCGCATAGGCAAGCGCTAAAGTCAGGACGCCGGCGACGGCCGCCCCTGCGATGAGCAGCCGCTTCAAGGTCTGGTGCTCCCGTTAGTCAAATGCGCCGAATACAAGGCTTCCGTTGGTACCCCCGAAACCGAACGAGTTGGACAGGGCTAGCCGTACTTTAGCATCCCGCGCTACGTTGGGAACGTAGTCGAGATCGCACTCGGGGTCCTGGTTGTCGAGGTTGCTGGTCGGCGGTACGACCTGGTTATGGATGGCCTGAACGCAGAAGATGCCCTCTGCGACGCCCGCGGCGCCCAGCATGTGACCCGTGGTCGACTTGGTCGAGCTGACCATCAGGTTGTCGGCCGCGTCGCCGAAAGCCCGCCGAATGCCCACTGTCTCACCGACGTCACCAACCGGCGTCGAGGTGCCATGGGTATTCAGGTAGTCGATATCGGACGGCTCGACGCCTGCGTCGCGCAACGCGGCGGTCATCGCCTTGCGCGCACCTTCACCGTCCGGTGGCGGCGTCGTGATGTGGTACGCGTCGCCGCTCATGCCGAAGCCCAGCAGCTCGGCATAAATCGTTGCGCCTCGCGCCCTGGCATGCTCGAGTTCTTCGAGCACGACGCAGCCCGCGCCGTTGCTCAGCACAAATCCATCGCGATCGATGTCATACGGCCGGCTGGCCCGCGTCGGGTCATCGTTGCGCGTTGACATCGCCTTGGCAGAACAGAAACCGCCCATTGCAACGGGCGTCGTCGCATATTCCGAGCCGCCCGCCAGCATGACTTCGGCGTCGCCGTGCTGGATCATGCGGCCGGCAAAGCCAATGCAGTGCGCCGACGTTGCGCAGGCCGTAACGATCGACACGTTGGGGCCCGTGATGTGCTGCATGATGCTCACATACCCGGACGTCATGTTGATGATGCTGCCCGGGATGAAGAACGGCGAGACCTTGCGCGGCCCGCCAGCGAGGAACTTGTTGTGATTGTCCTCGATGTACTTGATGCCACCGATGCCGGATCCCATCGCAAGGCCGATGGTGTGCCCGTTCTCCTCGGTAATCTCCAGCCCCGAATGCTTGATTGCTTCGACACTCGCCGCGATCCCGTAGTGTATGAACGGGTCGGTCTTGCGAATGTCCTTCGGCGACATGTAATCGGAAGGCTCGAAGTTATTGACCACGCCCGCAATGCGGGTGCTGAACGACGACGTGTCGAAGTCGGTGACGAGCTCAATGCCCGAATTGCCTTCGCACACGTTGGTCCAGGCCTCATCCAGCCGGTTGCCTACCGGCGAGATGATTCCCATGCCAGTAATGACGACGCGTCGTTGGTTCAAGGTGATTCCGGGTCTGGTCGGCAGAATAGCCGAATTGGGAAGAAGGCGCGGCCGCGGTGGCCGCGCCTTCGGGATATGCTAGTCGCCCGAGCGAGCGGTCACGAAGTCGATCGCCTGCTGAACAGTCGTGATCTTTTCGGCTTCCTCGTCCGGAATTTCGGTTTCGAATTCCTCTTCGAGGGCCATGACCAACTCAACCGTGTCCAGCGAATCGGCGCCGAGATCATCGACAAAGGAAGCATCGTTCGTTACCTCGTCTTCTTTGACGCCGAGCTGCTCGGCTACGATGCTCTTAACTTGTTCCTCGATACTGCTCATAGTAGTCCCTTCTCCTGAGAAGACTCATTGAAATTTAAGCACGGCGGGTCTTCGAATGCCGCATTAGAGCGCCCCCAAAAACCCTGAAATCTTATGTAAGTCCTTGATATTTCAAGGTGCTGTAAGACCGTGGGACGGTATTGTATGTGAATCGCACAAGGCAATCTACACACATTTGCGACCAAATTAGTCCATTAGCATGCCGCCATTCACGTGCAGAGTCTCGCCGGTGATGTAACCCCCGGAGCCAGAGGCAAGAAAGACGACCGCATTGGCTATGTCATCGCCCTCGCCCAGCCGTCCGAGAGGCACCTGGGCGAGCATTCCGTCGCGTTGCGCTTCGGGAAGCACCCGCGTCATGTCGGTGTCAATGAAGCCCGGCGCAACTACGTTGACCGTGATGTTCCGGGACCCGATCTCGCGCGCCAGCGACTTCGAAAAGCCGATGATGCCGGCCTTGGCCGCGGCGTAATTCGACTGGCCGGCATTGCCCATGACACCGATGACCGAGGCGATGTTAATGATGCGGCCTTTCTTCGCCTTCATCATGCCGCGCAGGCACGCCTTGCAGACCCGGTATACACCGCTGAGATTCGTGGAAATCACGTCGTCCCATTCGTCGGCTTTCATGCGCATGAGCAGGTTGTCACGCGTGATGCCCGCGTTGTTGACGAGGATCGTCGGGTTGCCTTCGTTTCCCTGGATGTCCTGCAGGGCCGCCGCGACCGAGTCGTCGTCGGAAATATTGAGCACGATGCCCCGCCCGCCATCACCCAGCGTTGCGCTGATCGAGTCGGCTCCCGCCTGGCTCGTCGCCGTGCCAACGACGGTCGCGCCCGCGGCGCCGAGCGCTGCGGCAATGGCGGCGCCAATGCCCCGTGAAGCACCGGTAACGAGGGCGACTTCACCGTCGAGCGCAGCGCTGTTGAATATGCTGGTCATGAGTTTTCCTTAGTCTTGCAGCGCTTTTTGCAGCCCGGCTATCGAGTCGATCCGGGCAACGGGAGTGCTGCGGTTGATACGGCGCATGAGGCCCGCGAGAACTTTGCCGGGTCCGCATTCCACGACACTCGTCGCGCCGGCCTCGAGCATCGCGTTAATCGTACTGGTCCAGTTGACGGGCCGGTGCACCTGTGTCGCCAGCCGTTGCCGCATGTCGTCAGCATCGGTGTACGGTGTCGCATCGGTCGCGTTGATGACCGTAATTGCGGGCGTCCTGAAGTTGGCGCCGGCGAGCGTCCCGGCGAGTTCTTCGCCGGCCCCGGTCATCAGTGACGAATGCGAGGGCACACTGACCGGAAGGATGACGGCCATGCGCGCGCCCGCCTCTTCAGCGCGCTTTGCCGCATCGTCCACCGCCTGCTTGTGGCCCGCGATGACCACCTGCCCCGGGGAATTGAAATTCACCGCTTCCACTACGCCGATGCCAGAGGCCTCCGCGCACGCGGCCAGGACCGCGTCATCGTCGAGCCCGATAATTGCCGCCATTGCGCCAGTACCGGCAGGAACGGCGGCCTGCATGAGTTCGGAGCGTTTCTTGACCACGCGCACGGCCTCGGCAAAATCGAGCGCCCCGGCGCAAACCAGCGCCGTGTATTCACCGAGGCTATGGCCGGCGACATGACTCGGCTGCGCGCCCCCGGCGTCGAGCCAGACCCGCCACGCCGCGTAACCGGCAGCCAGCATCGCCGGTTGGGTAACGACGGTTTCAGAAAGCCGTTCTTCCGGCCCGTTTTGCACGAGTTCCCACAAGTCGTAGCCGAGGATGTCCCCGGCCTCGGCGTAGATTTCCTGCACGAACGGGTATTCGGCGGCCAGGTCGGCCTGCATCCCCTGCGACTGGGACCCCTGCCCCGGGAACACCATGGCTATAGACACATCGCTCTCCAAAGTGGCCTTGCGTGGCCGCGCATTATATAGCTGCCTGTGCCCGGACTCTAATCGCTATGGACGCGCCGGTGATGCAGCCGGACACGGCGCCGTAGAAGTGCGAGGCGACGATCACGGCGTCGCCGCTGGCGCCTTCGGAAAACGGCAAAGCACCGAAAAGCTGTTCGTAGATCAGTTTGCCGGCAACCACGATTGCGACGACCCAGCGCTCGACGCCCCAGCGTCCGATGGAGGCAACGAGGCCAGCGGTCAGCAGCCCGTGCTGCGCCCCGGAGAGTCCCACGTACCACTGCAGGTCGGGTTGATAGAACCACAGGCCCGCGCTGACTGTGGGCAGCGCGAAAGCCCAGATCATGACCAGTTCCCCGGCTTTGAGTTCCGCGGCGACGAGGTAGGTAATGAGCGACAGGCCGACAAAATTGTAGAACAGGTGCTGCCAGCTGAGGTGCGTGAAATGACCGGTCAGCAGGCGCCAGTACTCGCCGGCCGAGATCGCGGCGCGGTCGTACGCGAACCAGGCGCGCCCGTCGTCGCCGAACGCGGCGATCGCCAGGCTGATCACGGCCAGGACCAGCACGGCCATCCAGGGCGGGCTGAGCGTGCGTTCGCGGTGCCCCGAGTCTGCTTGGCGTAACCCCATGTTTGATATACTCGCGTTTATACGTTTACCGAGTCAATTTCGGCGCCCCGGCGCCGTGGAGCTATAGCTGTGAGTCACTATTCAGGGTTTCGGCCCGCCCTCCTCGCGCAGCGTGGATTTACGCTGATCGAGATCATGGTCGTCGTCATCATCATCGGCATCCTCGCCGCCATTGTTGCGCCGAATGTCATCGGCCGCGTCGACGACGCCCAGGTCACGAAGGCCAAGGCCGAAATCGCCAATATCGAGAATGCGCTGAAGTTCTATCGGCTCGACAACTTCACGTATCCGACCACCGAGCAGGGCCTGGAGGCGCTGGTCACCAAGCCTGCCGACCCGAATATCCGCAACTGGAAACAGGGCGGCTATTTGCCGAGCCTGCCCAGCGACCCGTGGGGCAATCCTTACCTGTATCTCAACCCGGGCAACAACGGCGAGATCGATGTCTACACGCTGGGCCGCGATGGTCGGCCGGGCGGCGAAGGCATTGACGCGGATATCGGTAACTGGAACCTGAACTAACGCCGCAGCGTCAGGCCAGTCCGCCAGCGCCCATGAACAGTCCACGCCTAAGCCGGGCATTTACGCTGATCGAGATTCTCGTCGTGGTCTCGATTATCGGTATCGTCCTGTCCATTGCCGTTCTTTCGCTGGGCGTGCTGGGCGACGACCGCGAGCTGCGGGAAGAGGCACGTCGCCTGGCGGCGCTGGTCCAGGTTGCGCAGGACGAGGCCGTCATGCAGGGCCGCGATTTCGGCATCGAGTTCATGAGCAACGGCTTTCGCTTCGTCGAGTACGACCCGTTTCTGAATGCGTGGGGCGAGCTCATCGGCGACGACACGCTACGCATGCGGAGCCTGCCCGAAGAGGCGGAATTCGATCTGTGGATCGAAGGCCAGCGCGTTCTGCTCGACGCCCAGCCCGCGGCTTTCGACGACCCTGAGGATGAAGAGCAGCAGTTGCAGGTCGAGAATTACGCACCGCACATCCTGGTGTTCTCGAGCGGTGACATGACGCCTTTCGAGCTGCATCTCCTGCGTAGCGATCTCGGCCAGGCGATCGTCCTCGAGAGCAACCTGCTCGGTGATATCAAGTTCGTCGATCCGGAGGACCTGTGAGCCGCTGGCGGGCGCGCGGGTTCACGTTGGTCGAAGTCATGGTGGCGCTTGCCATCATTGCGTTGTCGCTGACAGCCATCGCGGCAAAGATGAGCCGCATGATCGACACCTCCAACTCGATGCGCGAGCGCACGTACGCCAGCTGGATAGCGCAAAACAAGATCACTGAACTGCGGCTCGCCAACGTGCTCCCCGAGGTCAGCACGACAAGCGGGGATATCGACTACGCCAACACCAACTGGCGCTGGCGCGCCGTGATTTCCGAGAGCGGCATTGAAAACCTGTTCCGGGTCGATGTGGAGGTTTTCGACGCTGACGGCGATGCCCTCATCCGCAAGGTGACCGGTTTCATCGGCGAGCCCGTCATTCCCGGGCAGAGCAACCGGTCCTGGAATCGCGGGTCGGCCAATCGCGGCGAGACGGGCTGATGCGGCAACGCGGCTTCACACTGATCGAGGTGCTCGTTGCACTGGCCGTGTTCGGCGTGATGTCCATGCTTGCCTACGCCGCCCTGGGGTCGACGCTGTCTAACGCCGATTACCTGAGCGAGCGGATGGAGCGGCTGCAGTCCGTGCAAAGGACGATTCGTTACCTGAGCAGCGACCTGATGCAGGCGGCGCCGCGCCCCGTGCGCTCCGACCTGGGCGACAGTTTCGTGCCGGCGGTTTCGAGCACGCTGAGTTCGGACTTTGCGCTGGAGATGACGCACGGGGGCTGGAGCAATCCCGTGGGCTTGCCGCGCAGCACGTTGCAACGGGTCGCGTACCGCATCGAGGAAGACCAGTTGCTCCGCTATCACTGGGGCGTCCTCGACCGGACGTACTCGAACGAGCCGATCGTCACCGTGCTGCTCGATGACGTTGAGAGCCTGTTCTTCCGGTTTTATGACGGCACGGGCGAGATATCCGAAGTCTGGCCGCCGCAGCTGCAACAGGGTGGCGAAGGGTTTCGACTGCGGCCCCGCGCCGTCGAGATAGTCCTGACGCTGCCGGACCAGGGCGAGATCACGCGGCTCCTGGAGATTGCGCCGTGAGGCGGCAGCGAGGGGTTGCCCTGATCACGGCGATGCTGGTTATGGCGTTGATCACCACGCTGACCTTCAGCCTCGAATGGGACAATTCGATGGACCTGCGCCGCACCTATGTCTCGATGTATCGGGACGAGGCCATCCAGGCGGCGTTCGGGGCCGAGAGCTGGGTGCTGACGATTTTGCGCCAGGACGCCCAGGACAGCACCACCGATCACCTCGGCGAGATCTGGGCCAGCGAATTGCCCGTGCTGCCCCTGGGCGGACCGGGCGACAGCATCCAGGGCGAGATCTACGGCGAGATACAGGACCTGCAGGGCAGGTTTAATATCAACAACCTCGTGGACGCCAACGGCGAGATCGACGAGCCGTCGCTGGAACAGTTTCGCCGGCTGCTGGCGGCGCTCGGACTGGACCCGAGATTCGCGGGCCTGACCGCTGACTGGATCGACGCGGACCAGGAGCCGAGCTTTCCCGACGGCGCCGAAGATTCGACGTATACCGGCATCGTGCCGCCCTATCGCGCCGCCAACCAGATCATTGCCAGCACCAGCGAGCTGGCGGCCATAGAGGGCATGGACAAGGCGACGCTCGACGTGCTGCTGCCGCATGTCATTGCGCTGCCGGGGCGCACGGCTATTAACGTGAATACGGCGACCGGCCCGGTGCTGCAGTCGCTGGACGAGAACCTGTCGCTCGCCGATGTCGAAGGATTGCTGTCGCAACGACAGGACACGGGCTTCAGCGATGTCGCCGCGACATTTTCACCGCTCGTCGCGCCCGATGTGCTCAATCAACTGGCCGAAACCAGCGACTATTTTCGATTGCGGGTCGTCGTACGGGTTGATACGGTTCGCGTGACATTATTCAGCCTCATTGAACGCAGCCCGCAGGGTGACACGACGCCTATCCTGCGCAGCCTTGGAACGACCTGATTATGGCGGAGTACCTCGTAATACGCCTGCCCGAGAACCCTGGCGATGCCGCCAGCTGGATCGCCGTGGACAGCAACGGCACGCGTATCGGCGCGCCCGATAGCGGTTCTCTCGAGCAAGCTGCCCGGAGTGCCGGCGAGCGCGCCGTCATCGCGCTCGTACCGGCGGCCGGCGTACTGACCACGACGGTCGACATTCCGGTCAAGCGAGGCCCGCGTCTGCTCGCCGCCATTCCGTTCGCTCTCGAGGAGCAGCTCGCCGACGACGTCGACGATCTGCATTTTGCGGCGGGTGTTCGTGGCGATAACGGCCGGCTGCCTGTCGCTGTCGTCGCACGACACCTGATGGACGGCTGGCTGAAGCAACTCGAAGAGGCCGGAATCAGTCCGCTGCGTCTCGTGCCCGAGAACCAGGGATTGGCGCGCATACCGGGGACGCTCAGCCTGCTCGTGGCCGAGAACCGCGTGATGTTCAACGATGGCGGCGACGAGGAATTCATACTTCAGGATGTGAAGCCGAGCGATGCGTTGGCGCTCGCCGGCGTCCTTGACGACGACCATGCCGACGACAAGGAAACGTCGGGACACCTGCTCGTCTACTGCGAGCCAGCCGATGAAAAGCGGTTTGAACACGACTGGAACGCACTTCGGCATGAACTCGCCAGCGTGGATATCAATCTGCTCCCGGACGGCGTACTGCCGCGACTGGCAATAACGGTTGCCACCGGTCGTGGCATCAATCTTCTGCAGGGCCGCTACGCGGTCAAGAGCGAGACCGGGGCCCTGTTCCGGCCATGGCGCTTTGCGGCGGTCCTGCTCATGGGGTTCGCCGTCCTCGGGATCGCCGGCAAAGCCGTCGATATCTACCGGCTGAGCCAGGAGGAACGCGCTCTCAAGGCGCAGTTCACCGAGATCTACCGCGAGATCCGGCCGCAGGATAACCGGGAAGTCGTCGATCCGGTGGCCACCGTCAATTCGGTGCGCCGCAGTTTCGGTGGCCCGGTTGCCGCCCAGGTTTTCCTGCCGTCGTTACAGCAGCTCGGGTTGGCGATCCAGCAGAACAGTTCGGCCCAGGTCGAGGCCATCAGCTATCGGGCGGGGGTCATCGACGTGCGCCTGACAGCGCCTGATGTCGCAACACTCGATAGCATTCAGAGGATCGTCAGCAGTTCCGGACGGTTTACAGCGGCCATCCAGTCGACCGACCAGGTTGGCGACAAGGTGAACAGCCGTATCCAGATCAGGGAGGCCGGGGCATGAAAGACTGGCTGGATTCCCTGGAAGCGCGCGAACGTCTCTTCGTGATCGTGGGAGCCGTTGCCGTTTCCCTGGCATTGCTCTACGCATTTCTGTGGGTGCCGCTCGACCAGGGGCACCGCGATTTGCAGGACAGTGTTGCGGCGTGGGAGCGCTCGCTGTCCGAGTTGCGGCAACTGCGGGGCATGCAGCCCGCTTCGACCAGCGCAGGGCCGCGCAACGCGATGAGTCAGCAGACCCCGGTCGTCATCGTCGATCAGACGCTGCGCGCCCGCGGGCTGGACCGCGCCTTGCGTCGCAGCCAGCCGACGACCAGCAACGGCATCCGGGTCGAATTCGAGAACGTGGCGTTCGACGATCTCGTGCTATGGCTCGACGATCTCGGCTCGCAGTACGCGATGCAGGTCGCCTCGGGCAGTTTGTCCACGTCTTCGCAAGTCGCCCCCGGGCGCGTCGATGCGACGCTGACACTGGAACGCGCCCTGTAATGCAGCTGCGCTCGCGCCTCCTGACCGTCGGCCTGGTGGTCTTCGTGATCGGCCTGATCGCCATGTTCCCGGCCCGTGTGGCCTATCACTGGGCCTCGCCCCCGGGGGTTGCGATCGCCGGCATCGAAGGGACCGTCTGGCGCGGCCGTGCGCTCGAAGGCGAAGTGGCCGGCCTGTACCTGCGCAATATCGGCTGGCGCATGCGGCCGCTTGCCCTGTTCAGGGGACAGATCGCCTACGCCGTTGAAGCCGACGCCGCATCGGGCTTTGCCTCCGCGACCGCGGCGCTCGGCGCGGGTGGCCGCGTGGCGCTGGAGGAACTCAGCGCATCGCTGACCCTGCAGACGCTGCAAGACCTCGTCGGAATGCCGGGACTCGACGGCGCCATGACCCTGCAGTTTCAGCGGCTCGAGTTTGAAGACGGCGTGCCGGTCGCCGCCAACGGCGTTCTGGAGGTGGCGAACCTCCGTGCGCCAATCGTGCACCGGTCGCCGCTCGGCGGATTCAGGGCCGAGTTCTTTACCCAGGACACGGGTATCGTTGCCAGCGTCGAGGATGTCGAGGCCGTCGTCGACCTGGCTGGCAGTCTGTCGTTGACGCCGGACCGCAGCTACCAGTTCATCGGCCAGGTTGCCCCGACCGACGGCACGCCAGCCGATTTGCGCGAGCAGATGCGGTTTCTCGGCTCGCCCAACGAGCGCGGCAATTATGAAATCCGCCTCGAGGGACAGCTGTAACCGCTAGACCTCGACCTCCACGAATTTCTGCAACAGCGGGAAATACAACGCGCAGCGGACGTCGACGCCTGCGAAGTTGCGGTAGATGTCCGAGTACCGGGCAAGTTGCGGCCGGTAGCGGTCGACTTCGGCCGACAGGAAGCCGTCCAGGTCGCCGCCCTCGTGGGTGCTGGTCTTGTAATCGACAATCCAGTGAACCCCCTCGTCGTCGATGCGCACCCGATCGAGTACGACCGATTCGATGCGTCCGCCTGACACGCCGGTCAGGGCCAGTTCGGCGTGCCCATCGCCTTGCAGCAACCATTGTCCACGCTGATCGTCGCCCAGCCGCTGCAGGGCCGTGACCGTTCGCTCGAGGATCGCCTCTGCCGCGGATTCCGCGACCCCCGTCTCCCTGAGCCAACGCAGACTCGTGGCCCGCACCTGGTCGCCGGGCAAGTCCCGGGGGTCTGCGCCACGATCCGTGCAGAACTGGATCCAGCGATGCACCAGCGTGCCGGCAATGCGCGCACCCGAACCGACCCAGTAGAATTCAACCGGCATCCGGGTGCTGTCGCCGGCGTCCCGGACAAGCGGCAATGCCGGCGGGTCGGGTGTGAGCCGATTCTCGTCAAGGCGCCGAAGTTCAGGGATCAGCCAGTCGCCGTCCGCCGGCTGGGTCATCTCATGGCGCTCGGTGTCGAGAGCATCGTCGTAATGCCGGCCGACCACGGGCCACAGCAAGTGCAGCAGGCTGCGCTTGTCGGGACGCATGCCTGACTTGTAGATGCGCGCGTTGCCGATGAGGTGCAGCGACTTGCGCGCGCGGGTGCAGGCCACGTAGAGCAGCCGTCCCAGTTCAAAGCGGTCTTTTTCGGCTTCGATCCTGGCAATGAAACTGTGCAGCGGGTCCTTCTCGAGGTCGGCTCGCCGGCCGACAGGGCCTATCACTTTCAACGGCCGGCCGTGCTCGTCAGGAAGATCGAACCACTGCATGACGCGTGACTCCGGTGTTCGCGGAATTCGGCCCAGCCCGAACAGGACCACGTGATCGAACTGCAGCCCCTTGGCGCGATGCATCGTCATGACCTGCAACCGTGCGTCCGCGTGACTCGAAACGTGCTCCTGGTCGAGTGCATCTTCGAGCAGCGCAACGTCGGGGAGGTCCCCGGCGTCCTCCAGGCCGTCGAGGACGTCGAGAAAGTGGTAGACGTTGCTGACGGCATTCGCATCGCCGAGGATCGCGGGGCCAGCCAGCTTCATCCAGGCGCGCTCTACACGCTCGCGCAGTGACACGGCGCGCCCTGACGCGAGGGCCTCTTCCATCGCTCTGGCAATGCGACTGGCCGACCTGCGGCCCTCGGCGGACAACCTGCCGAGCCGGTCGGGGTCCTGCAGCAATTCCCGCACCGTGCTGTCGCGATCGTTCCGGACGAGCGCGTGCAGGTCGGTCCAGTCGAGCCCTGCCCACGGTGACCTCAGCAACGCCAGCCAGGCGAGGCGATCGCCCTGGTGAACCAGCGCGCGCGTCAGGGCCAGGACTTCGATAATCTCCGGCAGGTCGGTCAACCGGTCGATCTCGACCGCCCGATAGCCAATGCCCGCAGCGCGCAGCTCTCGAAGCAACTCGGGCAAATGCGTACGGCTCCGCACGAGAATGGCAACGTCATCGTCCGGGTGCTGCGCGAGCAGCTCGCCGACGACCTCGAGCCCCGTGATTGCCTCGGCGGCCGTATCGGTTCCGAATACCGGATGCACGACGCACTCGCCCTGCCCCGAACGCTCCGGTACGGGGACGGCGGCCGAGTAGGACACCGCGCTGCTTTGCGGATCGTCCCGTGCGGGCAGGACCCGCGGGAAGACGTCGTTGAACCACTCGACGAGTCGTTCGCCAGACCGGAAATTGCGCCGCAATGTCAGCGTGTCTAGTGCGACGTTGCCGATGCCGGTTTCCTGGGCTAGCAGGAACTGGCCGACTTCCGCATTGCGGAACCGGTAGATGGACTGCATCGGGTCGCCCACGCAGTACAGGGTGCGCCGATCGTCGGGTTCCCAACCACCTGTCAGGGCCTCGATCATCCGGTACTGGGCGCTGGAGGTATCCTGCATTTCGTCGATCAGCAGGTGCCGGACCTGGTAATCGAGCAGCAGCGCGACGTCGCCGGGCGCGTCGGCGGTTCCAAGCGCGCTACTGGCCGTCAGTGCGACCTCGATATGATCGGTCATGCTGCGTTCGACAAACAGGCGCTTGAGTTCCATGACGGCAAGCGGCAACAACTGGAACAGCGCCAGCAGGACCTGCCACTGGTCGTCGCCATAGGTTAGCGGCGGTAATGACCGGACCGCGTGGAGGTGCTCGGCAAATCGTTCGTTGTCGCGCAGCGCATCGATAATTTCAGACAACGTCGCTTTCTCGCCATCGTCGCCGGTTGGAAAACCCTGGGTCTTGGTCAGGCGCTTCCGGTACGCGCCATCGGCGGTCAGCAGCATGTCGGCCAGCCCGCACCAGGCCGCAATGCTATCGGGGGATGCTCCCGGCAGACTGTCGATGTCTGCCAGTGCGGCGATCGGTGCCTCCCCGCGCCCCTCTCTCACGAGGTTGCTCGCGGCGTAACGTCCGAGCTCGAGCAGCGCGGCGATCTCGCTCTCGGGGGCGACGTCGCCGAGCGTCTCGAGGTGGCGCGTTACAACGGCATGCAATCCCTGCTCGAGGTGCGCCCGCAGTTCCCCGGGGTCGCCGGCATTGACTTCCCCCGTGCCGACAAAAGGCAGCCACTGGTCGCGCGTCGCGAGCATCTGCGAGAGATAGCCGAGGTACAGCAGTGCATTATTGTCGACGTGCACCAGCACTTCGCGCGTCGCGTCGCGAAACGCACCAGTCTCGGTCAATTGATCGAGCGTCAGCGCGGCCGCCTCCCGATACAGGGCGCGCATTTCCGCATTGGCGACGATCGTCGTATCGCCGCCGCCACCGGCTGCCGTCAAAGGCACCGACCGCGAGATGGAGCCATTGAGCGAGTCCAGCGTCTGGATGCGCATGCGCTTCGGGTTCTCGGCGATCTTCCAGCCCAGCTCCCGATCGCGGCGCAGCGCCGCGTGTGCCGCCTGCGCGGTAATTTGCTCATGCTCGAGCTCGGGTTCGACGCCATCAGCGGCCGCCTGCAACGCCTGCAATACCCGAATCTGCATTTCCGCAGCCGCCTTGCGCGTAAACGTTATGGCGAGAATCTCTTCGGGAGAGGCAACGGCCGTCAGCAGCTTGAGATAACGCTGGATCAGGAGTTCGGTCTTGCCGGAGCCGGCGGGCGCCTGGACAATGAACGACCTCTCGATATCCAGTGCTGCCCGCCGGGCGTCGACATCGTCTTGCAGCAGGCGCGCGTCAGTGTCCATGCTGCAACTCCCGCACACGGCTTAGCAAAGCAAACGAACGCGAGTCCTTGGCGGGGAATGCACCGTTGATGCGGACATCACCCTGCTCGAACAGGCGCATGGCGTTGCGAATGTCGTCCTGCCACCCTGCCAGCTCGGCGTCCCAGTCAATATCCGGCGTCAGGTCCCGGCCGGCGCCGGCGTAATCCACCCGTCTGCTGTCGATATTCATGAAGGCGAGCTCGGCGACGGGCTCGTCCAACGCCATCGTGTACGCAACGAGTTGTCCGTCCGTTGGCTCATGCCCGGCATTGAGAAATTGCCGCCGCCGGCCGGTCTTGTAATCGATGATGGCCGCCCCGCCGCCTTGCGCCAGGCTGTCCACGCGATCGATCCGCAGGCCGAGTTTCACATTGCCCAGCTCCAGCGTCACGGGGACTTCCAGCTCGGCAATCCGGAAATCACTGCGGCCCAGGTCGAGATCGACGACGCTGCGCAGGAGATTCCCCACGCGCCGCTTCTCCAGTTCGAGCAGCTGCCGCAGCACCGGGTCCGCCCGCCCCTCCAGCCAGCCGAACGCGTAGCGGAGAATCTCCGGAAGCCGCTGGTCGAGCCCGGCGGCGACGCCGGTCTCGATCTCTGCGCGGGTCGGCCGGTCGTGGTACAGGGCGTTCACGGCGCGGTGAATGATGCTGCCGCGAATGTTGGGTGGCAGGCCACTCATGATCGGAGCGATCGGCCGCACCCCAAGCCGCCCGAAGGCAAATGCAGAAAACGGGTCCATGAGCTGGTAATTGACGGTGGTTGCCCCGCCTGTGACCGACTCGTCCTCCGCGACCGGCGGCGCCTCGTCGCCGGTCACGGGCACTGCCATCGCGGTACCGGTCTGCGCTTGCGCGTACCAGCCAGGATCTTTCCAGGAACCGTCCTCCGCAGGACCCAGTTCGGCCAACAGGCCCGACGCCTGCTGCTCCGCGTCGGCCTCGCTGAGCGGGAAACTGCAGGCGAGGTTCGAGCCGCTTGCCGCGAGCCTCAGCAGGACGCGCCGGGCATACGCCAGCGTATCGCCGGGATCGGCATCCGGCATCGCATGCTCACGCTGCAGGTCCCGCGACAGTAACGCGGCAGGACGTCCGGGCGGTGGCCAGTTGGCGCTGCTCAGACCACACACCAGCAAATGATCGAATTCCATTCCCGCGGCTTCCAGCGGACCGAGGAGTTGCACGAGTCCTTCCCGATTCTCGGGCTGGAAAATCGTCTCTCCCGCCAGGATCCGCAGACGGCCCAGGGCCTCACCGAGCGTCAACGACGCGATGACGAGGTCGAGGCGCGCGAGTTCGTTGAGCAGTTCGCGCCATCGGTTATGGAGCTGAAAGTCGACGCTGTCCAACGCCATCTCGCCGGGCCATTGCAGGGCTTGCAGGACCTCGTCGAACCTCATGGCCCAACCGGATGGGCGCCGGACTCCGGAACTGTCGCCGCGCATCGCCTCAAGGGATGCCAGTATCCGCGCCCAACCGGAATCCGACTCAGTGTTGCCGTACAAGATCCGCCTCGCGCGCTCGGGCGACCACTGCATGTCGGGCCAGCGTCGAAGCTCCAGCTCCATGCGGCTCCGCTCGCCCCACTCGCCCGGTCCGAGTGCGTCACTACGCAGCAGCCGCGACAGTTCGGTGGACCTGATGTCCTCGTGCAACCAGCGCAACGCCAGCAACGCGGTCGCAATGACCGGGAACAGGCTCAGCCGTTGGCCGTAGGACACATTGACGGCCATTTGGTAACGGCGACCGCCCAGCTGCCAGCCTGGCGCCAGGCCCTCGCGCACCAGTCGGGCGCTGCGCCCGGCATCACGTTCCAGGTGCATCGCTACGATGGCTACGGATTGTTGGGGATTGTCCGTCAACCGCCTGCGCGCCCACGCGCCGGCCGCCCGCAATTCTGCTTCGGGATCCTCGAAACGGGTCAATCGGCAACGCGCAGGGGCGTTCCCTCTTTCGACGACGCTGACCCGGCAGCCGTTGCCGCGTAGCGCGTCGAGAACCCGCTCTGCAGCCGGTGTCTGACGGTCGAAACCGGCCAGCACGAGCTTGTCGGGTGTTGGCGCTGCCCCGTTCCCGAGCAGGCGCGCGAACAGGCTTGTTGCCGCCGCATCGTCGGTCCAGTCCTCGTCCGCGAGACTTGCCCGGTAAGCCCTCGCCGCGCGCACGAATACTCCCTGGTCACGCCCGCGGGCCGCACGCTCCACCTCCTCGAGTGGGACGCAGTAGTCGTGCATCAGCTGCCAGGCGTCCCTGGCCTGGCCGACCACGCCGCCGATGTTCAGCAGCGGATCGGGAATCTGCTGGCGCAGACATTGTTCCCACAGTACCCGGCTCTGATGACTCGTGAGCCGCGCCGGCAACACTTGCGAGATGTCGGCCTCGGCAAGTTCCTCGCGCACCCAGTCCGGCCAGGGGCGAATGGCGGGGCTGGGCCAGGCCTTGTTGCCGGCCTGCAGTTGCTGCTGCGCGTAGTGCTCCGACAGGACGCCGGCGAGACGGCGATTCGCCGTGACGACCAGGGCTCCGTCTTCAAGGGCCTCCGCGAGCCAGCCGTACATGCTCAGGCGTGCTGGGCGAGCAATTCATCGACCCGGTCGAACACCTGGTTCAGCATGTCCACGTCGGGCAATGTCGTGATTCTGAAATGGTCGCTGTAGGGCGTATTGAAACTGCTGCCAGGCGCGACGAGCACGTGTTTTTCCTCGAGCAGTTCCTGTGCAAAACCGCGATCATCGAACCGGGCGGCAAAGCGTTCATCGAGCTTGATGAATGCATACATCGCGCCCATGGGCTTGCACATGTCCAGGTACGGACTCGAGCTGACGCGATCGATCACGACCTGGCGCTGCTGATACAGGCGCCCCCCGGGCTGCACCAGGTCCCGGATGCTCTGGAACCCGCCCAACGCCGTTTGTACTGCCCACTGTCCCGGTACGTTGGCGCACAGCCGCAGCGCGGCCAGCAATTCCATGCCGTGGATAAAGTCGTGCGCTGCATCGAGGTTGCCGCTGAAGACGCACCAGCCGACCCGGTAGCCGCAGGCCCGGTAGACCTTCGACAGGCCCGAAAACGTGACGCAAACACCGTCCCTCGCGAGAGTCGCCAGGGGCACGAACCGGGCTTCGTCGTAGACCATCTGGTCGTAGATCTCGTCAGCCAGAACGACCAGATCCTGTTCTGCCGCGATGGCGGCTATCTCGCGCAGTGTCTCGGGGTCATAGACTGCACCGCTGGGGTTGTTCGGATTAATGACGACGATGGCCCGGGTTTTCGGCCCGATGAGTGACCTGATCTGGTCCGGGTCCGGCACGAAGCGGTTCTTCGGCAGGCAGTCGTAATAGCGCGGCGTGCCGCCGTTGAGCGCAACAGCGGCTGACCAGAGCGGGTAATCCGGGCTGGGCACGAGGACTTCGTCGCCGTTGTTGAGAAGCGCCCGCAGCGTCAGGTCGATCAGTTCGCTGACCCCGTTGCCGATGAACACTTCGTCGGCGCTGACGCCTTCGATACCGCGGTCCTGCTGCTGCATCACGACGGCCTCGCGCGCCGGGAAAATACCCTTCTGGTGGCAGTACGGCTCTGCCTGCCCGAGATTCTCGATCATCGCCAGCCGCATTGTTTCTGGCGTTCGGAATCCGAACAGTCCCGGGTTGCCGATGTTCAGCGAGATTACCTCGTAGCCGCGTTTCTCGAGCTCGTACGCCCGATTGGCCAGTTGTCCGCGAATCTCGTACTTGACGTCGTGCAGAGCCGCACTCGTCGCAATGGTGTCCGTCATGCGCGCATGATACGGGCAATATAAAACCCGGCCAACCGTGAGGCTGGCCGGGCGGGTCCGCACGGAGATTGCGGATTGCGTGGCCGAATCGTCTTTCCGGGAACCGGTCCTCGATTCAGCCCAGCTCTTCGACCTCGGCGCCTGTTACTTCTTCTTCGGCCGGGGCCTGTTGTTCTTCCGGTTCCTTCTTGCCGAACCGGACCAGTAAATCTTCAAGCTCGTCAGGCGTAATCTGCCGGACCGATCGCAGCCTGGTCGAGTACTGCTGAGAGCCGAAGCCCTCGCTCACGACCAGCGCGCTGCCGGTGGAGCAAATGAGCCCGGTTCTCGATCGGAATCCGATCGACCAGCTCGATCGCAACCCGTATGCCCGACTGGCAAGCTCGATGTGGTACGTTCGCTTGCCGCTACCCGTGACAATCAGGTTGCTGTCGTCCAGCACCTGGTAGTTTCGGATAGACGATTGCAAGAAGCAATCATTGGACCGGGAATGCACCGGGTCGCCGGCGCTTTCGTAGCCGTCACCGGACGTCGCACAACCTAATAAAAGACATGAGAAAAACAATATAAGTGTTTGTTTTGAAAAACACTTTATCGTCATTTTTGTGTTCCTTTCCAACCCCTCGGCGCACGCCAAAATTTCCACGATCACCACGTTCTGACCGCCGGTCCCGGGATTAAGTTCACGCGCCTTCCGCAGGATTTAGACCCGGTCTGAAGCAATGGGCCGGCCCGGATCCGTTATCCATTCGCTCCACGAGCCTGCATAGACCCGTGGCTCCGGC
>JASJBB010000149.1 GCA_030066735.1 Woeseiaceae bacterium
GGTACCGCGCGTCGTCTGTGCGGTGGACGCCGGCTATGCGATGCACCCCGATGGCATGGCCGCGCAGATGGAAAGCGGCGTTGCCTACGGCATGACGGCGGCCTTGTACGGCGACATTTCCATTCGCCGCGGCGCCGTCGCCCAGTCGAATTTCCACGACTACCCGATGCTGCGCATGGACAAGGCCCCGGCGGTCGAGACGCACATCATCAACAGTGGTGAGGCGCTCGGCGGCGCCGGCGAACCCGGCACGCCCCCGATCGCGGCGGCGCTGGTCAACGCGATCTTCGATGCGACCGGCGTGCGTATTCGTGAACTGCCCGTGGGCCAGCACGATCTCACGAGCCCCGCGCTTCGTGATACCGACGCGGCCTGATTGAAGGAGTCGCTGTGAGCAAAGAAAGACTGCGTGAGCTGCTCGCCGAACTCAGCACCGAGCTGCATTCGGCGAGTGACGTCGATGACGATACCCGCGAACTGCTTGGCCAGCTGCACGACGACATCGACCGCCTGACTGGCGAGGAGCATGCGAGCGCCGTCGACCGCGCCAAGAGCCTCGAGTCGCGGTTTGCGGCGAATCACCCGGTCGCCGAACGCATTGCACGGGAATTTGCCGACCTGCTGGCGAAGATGGGCATTTGACAACGCGCGACATCGCGGTACTGGCGGCCATCGTGCTGGTGGTCGTGGCCGTGTTCCTCTTCGTCGCGCCCATTCCCCAGGACCCTGCTTACCACGACTTCGCCGATAGTCGCACCTTGCTGGGCGTCCCTAATTTCTGGAACGTCTTTTCCAACCTGCCTTTCATGGTCGTCGGCGCCTGGGGCGTCACCTACGTGATGCGCCATGGCCACGCTGTCTGCCTGCCCGGCCTTGAACTTGCCTATGTCGTTTTCTTCTCGGGCGTGTTCCTGACAGCCTTCGGGTCGGCCTACTACCATCTCATGCCGGCGAATGAACCCCTGGCCTGGGACCGCCTGCCAATGACGATCAGCTTCGCCGGCCTGTTCTCGATCATCGTCGGCGAATTCGTCTCGGCGCGACTGGGCCGCACGCTGCTCGTGCCGCTGCTGCTGCTTGGCATCGTGTCGGTCGAGTACTGGATCTGGACCGAATCGCGCGGTGCGGGCGACCTGCGGCTGTACGCGCTGGTCCAGTTCCTGCCGATGCTGCTGATACCGTTCATCCTGCTGCTGTACAAACCGAGCATCGGTTCGAGCAGGGTTTTCTGGACCATGCTCGGCTTCTACGCGCTATCCAAGATCGTGGAATATTTTGATTCCGCCATCTTCGCGGCGGGCGGCGTCATCAGCGGCCATTCCCTGAAACACCTGTTCGCGGCGGCGGCCACGGCGGCGTTGCTGCTGGCCCTGATGCAGCGCAATGCGCCAGTCGGCGCAGCGAACGATGACTGAGACCCATTACCCGGGCCACTGCCACTGCGGCGCTGTCGGCTTCGACTACGCGACCGCCCGCGCCCCCGAGGAGTGGTCCGTGCGCGCCTGCCAGTGCCGTTTCTGCCGCATGCATGACGCCCTGAGCACCTCGGACCCGGCCGGCCGGCTTGCTTTCGCGCACGCCGAGCCGGACCAGCTGCAGCGCTACCGGTTCGCACTCAAGACCGCGGATTTCCTGCTCTGCGGGCGCTGTGGGGTCTACGTCGGGGCGATGATTGACGTCGGCGGCGCCAGCTACGGCATCATCAACACGCACGCTCTGGATGCGGCGCCACCGGACATGGCCTCCGTGGGCGCGATCAGCTACGACGACGAAGACATCGATGGCCGGGTCAGCCGCCGCGCCCAGCGGTGGACGCCGGTCGTGCCGGCCTAGTCTCCGGCAGACCGCCAGACCATTTCGATCAGCTCTTCCAGTCCGGCGTCGAGAAACTTTGGCGGCGCGTTGGCCGTGTCGTCGTAGCGGTCGATCCGCTCCAGCCCGGGCCAGTATCCCAGCAGTTCCTCGTCGCTGATCGAGAATGGCGGGCCCTGTGCGACGGACTGGTCGTAACCCAGGGTGATGACGAGTTGTTCGGCATCCTCGGTCAGCAGTGAGCTCACGTGCGCCGCGTAGCCGGCCCGCAGGTCTGCAGACAGCGCAACGAGGGCGCCGCGGTCATAGTGCGCATCGCAATGCACGCCGGCCAGCGCCATGAAGTCCCCCTGGTAAATGGTAATGTCGGCGCCGATAGCATCGAACCGTGGCAGCGGTCCCTCGCTGACCGTGAAGTCGAGCTGCTGTTCGGCAAAAAAAGCCTCGACAGCCAGTTGCGACAGCTCGACCCCAACGACCCTGTTGCCCTGGGCGGCCAGCCACACGAGGTCGACCGACTTGCCGCACAGCGGCACGAGCACCGTGCGCCCGCGCGCCCGCCAGTGCTTCTGCAGGCTCGCATTGCCGGTGTCTTCGTGCCATCCGATGCGGCCTTCCTGCCAGCGCTCCAGCCAGGCTTCCGCCATCTCCGTCTCCCGCTAGGTATCACCCGAAGTTTACCTGCCGCAACGGCGGCGTTACCATGCGGCGCGCCCCCCGGACATTCATCAAGGACTCACCATGAGCAACGCTATTCGAATCGACGGCAAGGCCAAGGCCGCTGAACTGTCCGAACAGATCACCGCCGAGACGGCCGCATTGAAGGAACAGCACGGCCTGCAACCGGGACTAGCCGTGGTGATCATCGGGGAAGACCCGGCAAGCCAGGTGTACGTGCGCAACAAGGGCAAGCGCGCCGAGGGCTGCGGCTTTTACTCGGTCCAGCACTCTCTCGATGCCGACGTGGCGCAGGACGCCGTGCTCGAACTCATCGACGAGCTGAACAACGACGACAGGATTCACGGCATTCTCGTGCAACTGCCGTTGCCGGACCATCTCGACGAGCAGACCATCACGCAGTCGATCTCGCCCGCGAAGGACGTCGACGGTTTTCATTTCATCAACATCGGCAAGCTCACCTCGGGCAATGTCGCCGACGCGTTCGTGCCCTGCACCCCAGCCGGCTGCATGCTCATGATCGAGGATCATCTCGGCGCCGACCTGTCCGGACTCAAGGCCGTCGTCATCGGCCGCTCCAACATCGTCGGCAAGCCGATGGGCGCCCTGTTGCTGAAGGCGAATGCCACCGTTACCACCTGCCACAGCCGGACCCCCGATCTGCCAGGCGTCGTTCGCGACGCTGATATCGTGGTCGCCGCGGTCGGCAGACCCAACATGGTCACGGGCGAGTGGATCAAACCGGGCGCTGTCGTTATCGATGTCGGCATCAATCGTGTCGAGGTGGAGGTCGACGGTGAGACCAGGTCGAAGCTCACGGGTGACGTCGACTACGATTCGGCCTGCGAAGTCGCGAAAGCCGTGACGCCGGTGCCGGGCGGCGTCGGGCCGATGACGATCACGATGCTGATGTTCAATACGCTGCGCGCGGCGCGCCTGTCGGCCGGCCTCGAATCCTAGGCGGAATGTCCAGCGACGACTTTCGCACCATCTGGCTGAAGCCCGACGACCCCGGGGTCGTCCAGATTATCGACCAGCGCCAGCTACCCCACGATTTCGTGATCCACGACCTCGGTCACTGGAGTGACGGGGTCGAAGCCATCCAGGACATGTACGTTCGCGGCGCGCCGCTGATCGGCGCAACGGCCGCCTGGAGCCTGTACCTGGCTGCGCTGCACGGACAGTTCCCGCGAGAAGAAGTGTCGCGCGCCGCGGATGCCCTGCTCGAGTCGCGCCCCACCGCGGTCAATCTGCGCTGGGCGATTGAGCGGGTCCTGCAACTCATCGACGGCGTGCCCGATGGTGACCTGGCCGCCAGAATTCGCCAGGATGCGGAAGCCATCTGCGCCGAGGACGTTGAGATCTGCCTGGGCATCGGCCGCGCCGGTTTGCCACTGCTCGAAGCGATCGCAGAACGCAAGGGAGGCGGGACGGTCAACGTGCTGACGCACTGCAATGCGGGAGCGCTTGCGACGATCAACTGGGGCACCGCAACCGCACCGGTCTACCTGGCGCATCAGCAGGGCCTGGACGTCCACGTCTGGGTCGATGAGACCCGGCCGCGCAACCAGGGCACCCAGCTGACGGCCTGGGAACTCGCCAAAAACGGCGTGCCGCATACGGTCATCGTCGACAATGCCGGAGGCCACCTGATGCAGCATGGCGACGTCGACATCGTGATCACCGGCACGGACCGCACCACCCGCACCGGCGACGTCGCCAACAAGATCGGCACCTACCTCAAGGCGCTCGCCGCACACGACAACGACATCCCGTTCTATGTCGCCCTGCCGTCGACAACCATCGACTGGCAGACCCGGGACGGCGTAGCGGAAATCCCGATCGAGCAACGCGACGCCGACGAGGTCACGATGAGCTACGGCCGCCATGGCGACGAACGCATCGCGGTGCGCACGGTGGCCGAGGGCTCGCCCGTCGGCAATCCGGCGTTCGACGTCACGCCAGCCCGGCTCGTGACGGGCCTGATCACCGAGCGCGGCGTCTGCGCCGCCAGCGAGGACGGTCTCACCGGGTTGTTCCCGGAGGAATCTGCCGGTTGAACATTGACGAAGGCTATATCAAGTTCGATAGCGACTGGACACCGGGACCGGCGGCCGACGCCGACCTGACTGCTCTGCTCGATCGCTGGCGCCGGCCGTTGTTTCAGGCGGGGCTCATCGGCCACTACGATGACCTCGGCGTCGGCTACGGCAACCTCAGCGTGCGCGCCGGCGAAGGCAGGGAATTTGTCATCAGTGGCACGCAAACGGGCAGGCTCGAAGCAACCACCGGTCAGCACTACGCACGCGTTACCGACTACGACATCGACGCGAATCGCGTGTGCTCGACGGGGCCGGTCGAAGCGTCGTCGGAGTCGCTCACGCACGCCGCCATTTACGAGCTCGACCCGGCAATCGCAGGCATCGTGCACGTGCACAGTGCACCGCTATGGCAGTCGCTGGTCGACCAATTGCCGACGACGGCGGACGACGTCAGTTACGGCACACCCGAGATGGCGCACGAGTTCGAACGCCTGTTTCGCGATACCGATTTCGCGGTCGATGGCGTGGCGGTTATGGCGGGTCACGAGGAAGGCATCATCGCGTTCGGCCACAGCCTCGAGGAGGCCGCGCGGCGCATACTGGCGCTCCCTGGTTAGCAGCGGTTAAATGGACCTTGAACGGCTGCTTATTCCAAGAGCAGCCGTTCTAATGTCTATGTTTAGGCGATTCCCGCCGACTGCTATCGGCTGCGATTTCAAAGGGTGAACGCAACACCTAATCTCTAAGTATAGAGAAGGAGGTGTTGAAGATGGGATATCCGACCAGGATTTATTACACCGAGCAAGATAAGGCGTTGATGTGGGATCGCTGGCAGAAAGGCGAGTCACTGCACTCGATCGCCAGGCACTTTGGTCGCAGTCATTCATCGATCCAAGGGATTCTGTCTCGAACTGGCGGTATCCGTCCGCCGGCTCGGCGCCGCTCGAGGCGATCACTGTCTTTGATAGAGCGAGAGGAGATCTCTCGCGGTATCGCATCGGGTCAATCGCTTCGGCAGATTGCAACCGGGCTGGGTCGTGCGCCGTCAACGGTGAGTCGCGAGCTGAGGCGCAACGGCGGACGCCGTCACTATCGGGCACATTCCGCAGACCAGGCAGCGTGGGACCGGGCGCAGCGCCCAAAGCCCTGTAAACTGGCGCTGAACCGCCCGCTGGCAACGACCGTGGCCAGGTTGCTGCGGCAGCGCTGGTCACCATGGCAGATAGCGGGCCGGCTGAAGCGCGAGCATCCCCATGACGAGAGCCGCCGGGTGTCCCACGAGACGATCTACAAGACGCTGTTCATCCAGGCCAGAGGCGCCCTGAAGAAAGAGCTGGTTCAGCACCTCAGGCGTCGTCGCAGCATGCGCCGATCCCGGCACCATACGCAGAAGACCCCCGATCATGGCCGCATCGTTGGTGCGGTATCGATCCGTGAGCGGCCGGCCGAGGTCGAGGACCGGGCCGTACCGGGGCACTGGGAAGGTGATCTGCTGTTCGGCAGCAATGGCAGCCAAATCGCCACCCTGGTTGAGCGCCACACTCGCTACTGCATGTTGGTGCGGGTCAACAGCAAAGATACCAAGACCGTCATCAATGCACTTATCAAGCACGCGCACAAGCTGCCCAGAGAGCTGTACAAGTCACTGACCTGGGATCGTGGCAAGGAGATGGCTGACCACAAGCGCTTCTCGCTGGCGACTGATATCGACGTGTACTTCTGTGACCCTCAGCACCCCTGGCAGCGCGGCTCCAACGAACAGATCAACGGTCTGTTGCGCCAGTACTTCCCCAAAGGCATGGATCTATCGGACGTACACCAGAACCGACTCAATGCCGTTGCACGACAACTTAACGGACGACCCAGAGAAACGTTAGACTTCGAAACACCGGCGGAGCGTTTTGAACAATGTGTTGCGTCGACCGGTTGAAACAGCAG
>JASJBB010000150.1 GCA_030066735.1 Woeseiaceae bacterium
GCTGGTACAGGATCAGGTGAAACATCGTCAATGAGTGAGCAAAGCGACAAGTTGCAGCTGGAGTTTTGCGGGCTCAGCCTCGATTCACCGATCGTGCTCCTGTCCGGCTGCGTCGGCTTTGGCGAGGAGTACACCCGCGTCGTCGGCTACTCGAACGCGGACGTCGGCGGCGTGGTGCTCAAGGGCACAACGGGCGACGCGCGCCTCGGCAATCCCGCGCATCGCGTCTACGAGACACCCGATGGCATGCTGAACGCGATCGGCCTGCAGAATCCTGGCGTCGACAAGGTCGTCGACGACATCCTGCCCGGCCTGGACTTCAGCGAAACCCGCTTCCTCGCCAACGTCTCGGGCTCGACGATCGAGGAATACGAGCGCGTCACGAAGCGTTTCGACGAGTCACCGATCGACGCGATCGAGATCAATATCTCCTGTCCCAACGTCAAGGAAGGCGGCGTGGCCTTCGGCAACGACCCGGACATGTCGGCACGCGTCGTCGAGGCCTGCCGGGCGCAGACGTCGAAGCCGATCATTACGAAGCTGTCGCCGAACCAGACGGACATCCAGGAAAATGCGCGCCGCTGCATCGAGGCGGGAACGGATGGATTTGCCGTCATCAACACGCTCATGGGGATGGCCATCGATGCCGAAACTCGCCGACCCGTCATCGGCAACCGGCAGGGCGGCCTGTCCGGTCCGGCGATCAAGCCGATCGCGCTGTTGAAGACTGCGCAGGTCTATGAAGTGGCGAAGCCGCACGATGTGCCAATCATTGGCCAGGGCGGCATCGTCTCGGCAACCGATGCGATCGAGTTCATCATCGCCGGCGCATCGGCCATAGGCATCGGGACGGCGCTCTTCTACGACCCGCTCGTCTGCAAGAAGATCAATGCGGGCATTCGCGATTACCTGGAGCGCCACGGCTTCGCGTCGGTCGCCGACTTGACCGGAACGCTGGCCTGACCGGCGTCACGAGCCCTCTCGTTCTAAAACGCCCCGGGGGAACCTGAGCATGTCGAGCACACATACCGGACACTGTTTTTGCGGCGCCGTCGAGCTTCATGTCGAAGGCGAGCCCATGGCCATGGGCTACTGCCACTGCGATGACTGTCGCAAGTGGAGTGCGACGCCGGTCACGGCATTCGCGCTCTGGCCGCCGGAGTCGGTTACCGTTACCAAGGGCGAGGACCAGCTTGGCTCCTATTGCCACACGGGCAGTAATCACCGCAAGTTCTGCAAGCAATGTGGCAGTAACCTGATGTCCCACGTGCCCGGGGCCAATTTCATCGACGTGTATCCGGCGGTCGTGCCAGGCTTCGAGTTCGAACCGCAACTGCACGTGTACTACCAGAAGTCCGTTCTGCGCATTCCCGACGGCCTGCCCAAGCTCCGGGATTTCCCGGCCGAGATGGGCGGCTCGGGCGAGGTCATGCCGGAGTAAAACATGCAAAGACCAGTCCTTTCCCTGCTGCTGTGGGCCCTCCTGGCGCCGACGGTGCTGGCCGAGCCGAAGATCCTGCCGATGCGCGAGCGCGCCGAGGTGATCGATCGCTGGCTGGATACGCGCATCGAGACGGTCCTGCCCGGGCTCATGCAGCGTACCGGCATCGACATGTGGATTATCGTCTCACGGGAGTACAACGAGGACCCCGTCATCCGCACCTTCCTGCCGTCGAAATGGCAGTCGGCGCGCCGCACCACGATCCTCATGATTCATGATCCCGGTGACGGCGCGGCCCTCGAGACGCTGGCCGTAGCGCGCTATAACGTCGGCGAGCGCTTTGCCAAGGCCTGGGACAAGGAAGAACACGGCGAGCAGTGGGCCCACCTTGCGAGGCTCATCGAGGAGCGGGACCCGAAACGTATTGGACTCAATTTCTCGCAGACCTTCGCGCTTGCCGACGGCATTTCCCATACCGAGTACCGGCTGTTTCACGAGGCGCTGCCCGAAGGCCTGCACGAGCGGGTCGTCTCCGCGGAAAATCTCGCCATTGGCTGGCTGGAGACCCGGACCCCTGACGAGATGGTCGTCTACCAGCAGATCGTCCGGATCGCACACGAGATCATCGCCGAGGGCCTGTCCGATCGCGTTATCCAGCCCGGCATTACGACCACCGCCGATGTGCAGTGGTGGTATCGCGATCGCATTCGCGAGCTCGGGCTGACGGCCTGGTTCCATCCATCAGTCGACATCGATCGCCCGGGTGAGCCCGAGGAAGACATGAAGACGTCGATCGCGAACCGCTTCGACGAGGACGTCATCCAGCCAGGCGATCTGCTGCACGTCGATTTCGGTATTACCTATCTCAGGCTGAATACCGATACGCAGCAACACGCGTACGTGCTCAAGCCGGGCGAAACGGATGCGCCGGAAGACCTCAAGGCCGCGCTCGCCACGGGCAACCGGCTCCAGGACATCCTGACCGGTGCCTTCGTCGCGGGTCGAAGCGGCAACGATATCCTCGCGGCTGCGCTCGAGACGGCAGAGCGCGAGGGCGTCACGGCATCGATCTATACCCACCCGATCGGCTTTCATGGTCATGCCGCCGGGCCGACGATCGGGCTGTGGGACCAGCAGGACGGTGTCCCGGGTGCCGGTGACTACCCACTGTATGCCAACACGGCGCATTCGATCGAGCTCTACGCCGAGAGCGAGGTCCCGAGCTTTGGCAAGGCGGTCAAGATCCGGCTCGAAGAGGATGCCTTCTTCGACGGCGAGTCGACGTACTACATCGATGGCCGGCAGCGCGAATTCCTGCTGATCCCGCGACCTGCGCCGGTGCAGTAGACAGCGGCTTCAGCGCCGTACGAGCCCCTTGAGCACGCCAGCGGTAAAGGCGCCCGTGATGACCAGGGCGAATGCCGCCTTATCCAGCCACGGCACCGGCCCGCCGCCGAAGCCGTACATCGCGAGCAGCGCGACACCGAGGCAGAGCAACATTGCGCCTGTAATCTGCCGCCATGCCGCCGGCGCCCTCGAGTCTTTCGGCATGCCGCGCCGCTCCAGTGGGGACAGCATGAGCGCAAGCGGCACGAGCAATACGGTGAGTACGAGTATCCACAGCGGCCGCGACCACCACCAGGCTGGCGTCCCCGGTTCCAGGTGAAAACCGATGCCGCCGGCCAGGTACAGGAGGCCACCGAAGACGATCATGACCGTGATATGCCAAAGGTAGATCGTCATGATCATCGAGTTGACGAGCACGGTGCCGGTCCAGAGATTGCGTCCGTCCAGCGCCCGGCGCATCGGTTTTTCGAGCGCAAGCAGGAAACCGAACTGCGCCAGGCCGAGCGCGATCAGCGTGATCTTGGGCGGCAGCGTGTTGCTCAGGCCTTCATCCGGTGAACCCACCATGGCGAGCGGGTAGGGACCCAGGCTGATCAGCAGGTACAGCGCTGACAGACCGGCAACGCCCAGCAGAAGTCGTCCCGCCGTCCCGGGCAGGCGACCGTCGCGCCAGCCGAAGCCGAGCTGGTGCACGGTGAGCCAGACCCAGAAGTAATTGCTCCAGCCGAGGAAAGTGAGATCGGCTGCGAAGAAGGCAGCGTCGACCACAATCGCGAGCGCGGCGAACAACGCAACGGAGTAGTAGCCGATTCGCTGCCAGAGTCGCCAGGCGAGCGGCGCCAGGATCGCCACCATGATGTAGATCGCCAGGAACCAGGTCGGGATGAGCGACGCCTGCGACATGTACTGGATGACAGCCGGCCGCACATCGAGGAGACCCATGACAAAGGCGATCCCGGCCCAGACGATCATGAGCAAGAGCAAGGGCACGGCCAGACGGTTTAGCCGGACGATGAGCCAGTCGGCGTAGCTCTGGCCCTTGCGCGCGGCGCTTTCGAGTGACACGGCATTCGAATAGCCACCGACCATGAAGAACACGGGCATGACCTGGAACAGCCATGTCAGCCACTGGGTTTCGGGTCGATCGCGTAACAGGTGGCCGGTGATGAACTCGCCGTCGTGATACCAGGCTGTTGCGATTAGCCAATGGCCGAAGATGACGACGAGAATCGAGACGGCGCGCAGGAAGTCGACATAACGATTGCGCTCGGGCGGCGTCTTGGCCGCGAGTTCACTCGCTGTTGACCAGATACCCTTGCCGATAGCCATGCGCCGCTCCCGTGACATCGATCCCCGCCGCAGTGTACCGGGGTTCAGACAGTCGCGCCCAGTCGAAAGATCGGCAGGTACATGGCGTAGAGAAAAACGCCGAAAGCAATCGCGTAGAGGGCGAAGCCCACGCCCGCAGCCAGGACGAGCCGGCGAGGATTGCCCGTGTAACTCTGCCGCTGCACCAGGAGTACTAAACCCGGCAGGAACAGGGGCAGCGCCAGGTAGGGCGCGAACTCCACACCGTCCATCATGAAGCGCGTCAGGCCGGGGAGCTCGGCGCCGAATTCCGCGAAGAGTTCCGTGAATTTCCGGCTGGCCGTCCGCATCGTGATGCCGGCGGCGAGTGCAAGCACCGCCAGGACGATTGCGCGTACGATGTCACCCGTCGGTACGGGCAGGTCCCTGCCGTTTCCCATCCCGGCAGCATAAACGAGCCTTTTGATCTTGCCGAGGACTTACAATAATCGAGTGTCCCCCCAGGTAGCCGCGCCATGCCCCGTTCTTGTTCCATGCACACAAACGTGTTGATTATCGCCCTGAGCGTCTTCGGCTTGCTGATCGCAAGTTCGTCGCAGGCTGGCGTCTTCACCGGGCGGCCGGATGTGCTGGTCTGCTCGGTAGACGACCCGAGTGAGGTACAGCCCTGGGATCAGTTTGTCTTCTACGTCAGCGGACGACTCGAAGACGGTGGTGTCCTGTACAAGTCGCTCACGTCCAACCCGGTTCTCATAACGATTACGTCAGACGGCCGGGTTGAGGCAGAAAACCTCGAAGACTGCGATGGCAAAACGGTAGCCGAGCTGCGCGACGAGGGCCGGGCATTCGATTTCTCGACGCAGTTGGCAGAGCCGTAGGCAGCGGGGCCTGACGATGCCAGCGGTAAAATATGAACCAGGGAAAAAATCGACGGGGAAATCATGATAAGAACACTAAAAATACTGTTTGCCGGAATCGTCGCATTCTGGGGATTGATCGGCGCAATGGGCAATTTCGCGTCATTAGGAATTGCGTATGAATACGTCGAGATGGTGACGAGCATGTCGGGCGTGTTCGAGGAACGCGATGCCGCGCCCCCCTGGCGCACGACAAGTCCCATCGTTGTCTCGGCAGGCGTTGCGCTCATCGTGCTCGGCAAACTCGGCGCCATGGTCTTCTGTTCGCTGGGCGCCTTCAAGATGGTCCGGGCGCGCAAGGCCGACCAGCGATCCTTTGCGAGTGCCAAGCAATGGGCCGTTTTCGGATGTGGTCTTGCCGTAGCAATGCTGTTCGGCGGGTTTACCGTAATCGGTGAAACCATGTACCTGATGTGGATTGCCCCGGACGGTGAACATGCTGCTGCCGGCGCGTGGCGATACGGCGGCTTCATTGCCCTGATCATGATCTTTATCGCGCAAGCAGAACCGGAAGCAGCCTGACGGAGGACGTCGTCGTGCGTACATTGAGCCTATTCCTGTTATTCCTCGCCCAAATCACCCGGGCGGACGTGCTGGACGACTACATGTCGCTTGCCACCGGGTCGTTCTCGACGGCGGCGCAGGCCGCGACCGACAGCCGCTACGACGCCGTGACCTGGCACATCGCTGAAATCTGGTCGGACCGTGACGCGGATGCGCGCTGGATTTATTCCGAGAGCTGGATGGACGACGCGGAGCGCCCGTACATGCAGCGCCTGTCGCGCATCTCCGGGAACGCCGATGGCAGCCTGCGCGCCGAACGCTTCCGTATTCCCGATGCGACGCGATTCACGGGGGCACATGAAGACGTGGCGCGCTTCGACGCGCTGGCCGTTGGAGATCTCGAACCGGTCGCAGGTTGTGATGCCGTCCTCGTTCGCGCAGGTTCCGGTCGATTCGAAGGTGGGACCGTCGGCAAGCAGTGTCCGAGCGGGTACAAGGGAGCGAGCTACGCGCTGTCACACATGACCCTGCATGCCGATGGCATGACGAACTGGGACCGCGGTTTCACCGAGTCCGGAGAGCTGGCCTGGGGTCCGGCGTCCGGCGGCTACCGGTTCCTGCGCGTGACGCCCGAGCCGGAATGTTCGAAACCCGTTCGCATGCTCGTCTTCGGCGAGATTCATGATCGCGACGCGTTCTTCGCTTACGTTCGTGCCCTCGCGGAAGCAGGACTGTACGAGAAGCATGGCGGCTACTACGAGGGCATCACGCCGGCGCTCGACGTGTTCGAGGGCGACCCGCCGCCTACACGCGGGGTCGTCATCTCGCGCTTCCCGTGCCTCGAAGCGGCCCAGGCGTTCTGGCAATCGGATGAATATGAAGCGATCAAGCCCCTGCGGGCGGGCATTGCCGAGTTCGAAGTGCTCGTATTGCCGGCACCGCCGCTACCGG
>JASJBB010000057.1 GCA_030066735.1 Woeseiaceae bacterium
ACCGCCTGGGTAAGGCGACGGTCGGCCGTTGCCTCGATCTCGTGCGCGATATCGTCACGCAGAACAAGGGCGACCCGAAAGCCGGCGAGCACAAGGCCGCACAATGGGCCGAGAAACCGGGCTGGCTGGTCGTGACATGCCGAATATCAGAGGACGCACTGCTGCAGCAGGAGGACTACGCTGCCTGCTGCACCGCGACCCAGAACCTCATGCTGTACCTGTGGAAGGCGGGCGTCGGGTCGAAATGGACGACGGGCGACATCACCCGGGATCCCCGGTTCTTCGACATCGTCGGTATCGACGCCCGCACCGAATTCGTCGTCGGGCTCATCTGGTACGGCTATCCCAAACTCACGCCCACGCAATCGCGCAAACCGGTCGAAGACGTTACGACTGTCCTGCCCTGAGGCGGCTGTCAGTCGCGCGCGAGTTCGTCGGGATGGTGGACGAGCCTGGGGCAGAGCAACGGTTTGGCGAGAAAGACGAGGACGGTCGCGACGCCCGCGCCACCGATGATGACGACCGAATTGCGGACGGAACCGTTGTAAATTGCGGCGCCGATCAGGGCGCCTGCCGCACCGAAGATGTTCTGCAGCGTGCCGATGATCGACGAAGCAACGCCGGCAATTCGCGGCAGCGGATCCAGCGCAATGACCGTGGCGTTCGGCATGACGATGGCGACCGTGAACATGAACAATGCGATGGCCGCCCAGAGTGGCACGAAGGGCGCGGCGTCGAGCCACGCAAAGGCGAGCAGCGTCGAGCCGCTTACCGCATACAGCACGATGCCGAAGCCAATGACATGCATCGCGTCGAATCTCGTCACCAGCACGCGATTGACGGCTGCGCCCACCAGGATCGATATGCCGAGCGTTGCGAAGATCAGTCCGAACTGGGTCACGCTGAATCCGTAGATCTCGACCACGAGCGCGGCCGCCAGCGCAATAATGGAGAGAAAGCCCGCCGGCGGTATGACGATCAGCAGCAGGCCGAAAATACTCTGCCGGTGCGAAAAGAACTCGACGAAACTGTTCCTGAGCTGCCGCACCGGGTGCTGGTTCTCGCCCGGCTGATGGGTCTCCGTCAGGTTGAGGCGGACGAGCACCAGTATGACGACCGCGAGCCCGATGATCAGCACGAATGGCGCCCGCCACCCCCACTGGGCGATCAGCAGCGCACCAATGGTCGGCGCAATGACCGGGGCGGCCGTGAAGATCATCGTCATCAGCGACATCAGCTTTGCGGCATCCTTGCCGCTGGATACATCCCGGACGATCGCGCGCGAGAGCACGATGGCCGGGGCTGCCCCGACGCCCTGGACGAAGCGGCCGGCAAGCATGACCTCGATCGAACCGGCGGTCGCCGACGCGATAGCACCGACGACGAACAGGGCCATGCCGGCATAGAGCACCGGTAGCCGGCCGACCCGGTCCGAGACCAACCCGGCGGGAATCTGGCCGAACGCCATGCCGATCATGAAGATGCCGACAATCTGCTGGCCACGTGGCAAGTTGGTCCCGAGCGCTTCGACCATGGCCGGAACGGCCGGCAGGCTCACGTCGACCGTGAACGCCGCAATGGCCGTCAGGAAACCGAGCGTAGCGACAAAGCTACGCCGTTGAGCGAGGTCGGGGGGATTCATGCTCCGGTCAGACTGACACTACGACCTTCGATAAACAAGTGCGCGAGCGCGTCGCGCCCCAACCAGTAAGCCAGGTCGCGCGGGTGGTCGATATCCCAGACGGCAAGGTCGGCGCGCATGCCGGTGGCGATCGTTCCGCGATCTTCCAGGCCGAGCGCGAGCGCGGCCTCGCGAGTCGCGCCGGCCAGGCATTCTTCGGGCGTCAGGCGAAAGAGCCGGCTGGCCAGGGCCATGGCCTCCTGCATCGAGGTCAGCGGCGACGTGCCGGGATTGCAGTCCGTCGCGACAGCAATCGGCACACCGTGTTCGCGCAACGCCGCAACCGGCGGCTGCTGTGTCTCGCTGAGCGTCAGGAACGCGCCGGGCAAAAGCACGGCGGCGGTGCCGGCCGCCGCCATCGCGGCGATTCCGTCTTGCGAACTGTATTCCAGGTGGTCGGCCGATAATGCCGAGTACCCGGCGGCCAATGCCGCGCCGCTACCGTCACTGAGCTGATCGGCATGCAGTTTAACGGGCAGCCCGTACTCGCGCGCCGCGTCGAATACCCGGCCAACCTGCGCGGTGTCGAAAGCGATGGTCTCGCAATAGGCGTCGACGGCATCGGCAATGCGCCGCTCGGCCGCCGCCGGGATCAGCTCGTTGCAGACCTGGTCGATCCAGCCGTCGGCGTCATCGCCGAACTCCGGCGGAACCGCGTGTGCCGCCAGCAGCGTCGTGACAACCGTCACGTCCCGCTCCTGGCCGAGCCGTCGCGCGACGTCGAGCATCTTCAGTTCGCTGTCGACATCAAGTCCGTACCCCGACTTGATCTCGACGGTTGCGACACCGCTCGCGATCAGGGCATCGAGGCGCGGCAACGCCGAAGCCAGTAGTTCATCGATTGACGCGGCGCGGGTCGCGGCGACCGTGGACAAAATGCCACCGCCTGCGCGCGCGATGTCCTCGTAGCTGGCGCCTGCCAGGCGCTGCTCGAATTCGGCGGCGCGATCGCCGCCAAACACGAGGTGGGTATGGCAGTCGACGAGCGCCGGTGTGATCCAGTGACCATCGAGCGTACGGGTTTCAGTGGCCGATTCCCCGGGGTTGTCGCGGGCTGCGCCGATCCAGGCGATGGCGCCGTCACGGATGGCGAGAGCCCCATCGTCGATGATGCCGAAACCGGCGTCGTCGCGCCGCATTGTCGCGATTCGGGCATCGGTCAGCAGCAGATCCCAGCGTGCCATTCCCTTCCTCCGTGGTGGATTCGACGGTATCATGGGCAAGGTTGTATATACAACTTTGCGAGACCGCTAGTGACCGCGATATTTGCACGTAAGGCGTTGATTCATAAAGGCTGGGCGACCAACGTCCGGCTCGGAATCGATGCCGGCCGTATCGTCGAGCTTGCCGAAGACGCTCGCCCCGAAGCGGGCGACACCGAGGTTGGAGTGCTCATACCGGGACTCTGCAACGCCCACAGCCATGCGTTCCAGCGCGCCCTGGCCGGCCGGACCGAGAAGCGCTCGCCCGAAGGGCGCGACAATTTCTGGACCTGGCGTGAGCGCATGTACCGGCTGGCGGGCAGTCTCGACGCGGAGGCGCTGGCAGCCATTGCCGGCCAGGCCTATGCCGAGATGCTGATAAGCGGCTATACGTCGGTCGCCGAGTTTCACTATTTGCACCGGCCGGCAGGCGTCCACCAGCCCACTTCAGCCATGTTCGACGCGCTGCGCGAAGCAGCAGGGCAGAGCGGCATCCGCATGACTTATGTACCGGTGCTCTACGAGCGTGCCGGTTTCGAAGATCCACAGCCGCAGGGACAGCAGGCGCAGTTCTCTATGGGAGTCGATGCATTTCTCGAGCACCACGCGCACGCCGCTGCGGCGGCTTCGGACAGGCTGGGTGTCGGCATCGGTGTACACAGCCTGCGTGCGGTGACCGCGGAATCTCTGCAGCAGGTCGCGAACGTTGCAGCGGAGGCCGGTATTCCCATGCACCTGCATATTGCGGAACAGCAGCGTGAGGTGGACCAGTGCCTTGCGCATCACGGCCGCCGCCCGGTCCGCTGGCTGCTCGAGAACCACGACGTAGGCGGCAACTGGTGCCTGGTGCATGCGACCCACATGGATGCCGAAGAGACCCTGGCGCTTGCCGCAACGGGAGCGGTGGTGTGCGTTTGCCCCAGCACCGAGGCCAACCTCGGCGACGGCCTGTTTCCGCTGCGCGATTTTCTGTCGGCGGGCGGCCGCATCGCGATTGGCTCGGACAGCCATATTTCGATCAACCCTTTCGAGGAACTGCGCTGGCTGGAGTACGGCCAGCGCCTTGCGTCGCAGTCACGCAATGTCGCGGCGCTCGAGGAAGCGCACGTGGGACGAGAATTGTTCAGCCGGGCGCACCGGGGCGGAGCGCGCGCAGCGGGCATGCCGAAGGCCGGTATCAATACCGGCGCGCCGGCCGACCTGGTCGCGCTATATGACGACGACCCGATGCTCGTCGCGCACGGCGACGAGACGCTGCTGGATGCGCTCGTGTTCTCGGGTTACCGGCTCCCGGTCGACCGGGTCATGGTGCATGGCGAATGGTGTGTCGTCGCAGGCGAACACGTGGCAGGGGATTCGTTGCGCCGGTCGTTTGCGGCGACGCTGCAGAGAATCGGAGCGTCGGCATGAGCGCGCTGCAAAAACCGCGCTACCAGCAGGCGAAAGACCTGATCATCGGCCGCATTTCGACGGGCGACCTGCGCCCGGGGGACCGGGTGCCATCGGAAAACGAGCTGGTCGAGGCGATGCGCGTGTCGCGCATGACCGCGAACCGCGCGCTGCGCGAGTTGACCGACGAAGGCTACCTGCATCGCGTCGCGGGCAGCGGTACTTTTGTCGCCGACTTCAGGGCGGGTTCACACGTGCTCGAAGTACAGAACATCGCCGACGAGATTGCCGCGCGGCAACACAGCCACAGCGCCGGAATTCTGCGCCAGTCGCTGCAGCACGCGCGCGGCGAGGTCGCGAAAGCGCTGCACGTAGAGCAGGGCACCGACGTGTTCCACCTGTTGCTCGTGCATCGCGAGAACGGACTGCCCATCCAGCTCGAGGACCGCTATGTCCTCGCTGACTTCGCGCCCGGCTGCCTCGAGCAGGACTTCACACGGATCACTCCCAGCGCCTACCTGACGGCGATATCGCCGCTGCAGGAAGCCGAGCAGGTCGTGCGGGCGGCACAACCCAACGCCGCCGTCCGCAATCATCTCAAGATGCGCCAGGACGAACCCTGCCTGGTCGTGTTGCGCCGCACCTGGTCGCACGGCCGGCCGGTGACGTTCGCACGCTTTCATCACCCGGGCAGCCGCTACGAGCTGACCGGAAAGTACACCCCCCCGGGGACACCCGGATCGACGTCGGCCGATGTCGTTGAGCTGGAGAAACTGGAGCAATGAAGGGAAATCGCACGATCAAGGCCCCGACGGGCACGGAACTGTCGGCGAAGAGCTGGCTTACGGAAGCCCCGCTGCGCATGATCATGAACAACCTCGATCCCGAGGTGGCCGAGCGGCCCGATGAACTCGTCGTTTACGGCGGCATCGGCAAGGCGGCGCGGGACTGGGAGTCTTTCGACCAGATCATTGAGTCATTGAAAGCACTCGACAGCGACGAGACGTTGCTGGTCCAGTCCGGCAAGCCGGTCGGCGTGTTTCGGACTCATGCCGACGCGCCGCGCGTGCTCATCGCGAATTCCAACCTCGTGCCCGCGTGGGCGAACTGGGAGCATTTTCGCGAGCTCGATCGCAAAGGCCTGATGATGTACGGCCAGATGACCGCGGGCTCGTGGATCTACATTGGCAGCCAGGGCATCGTGCAGGGTACCTACGAGACCTTCGCCGAGATGGGACGGCAGCACTACGGTGGCGATCTCGCAGGTCGCTGGATCCTGACGGCGGGCCTCGGTGGCATGGGCGGCGCACAGCCGCTGGCGGCCACGATGGCGGGCGCCTCGATGCTGGCCATCGAGTGCCAGCCGAGCAGAATCCAGAAGCGTCTCGATACCGGCTATCTCGATACGAGCACCGAGTCCCTCGACGAGGCGCTCGAGCTGATCGGGCAATCCACCACGGACAGAAAGCCGGTCAGCGTCGGCCTGCTCGGTAATGCCGCCGAACTATTGCCCGAGCTGCTGGAGCGTGGCGTTCGACCCGACGCTGTAACCGACCAGACCTCCGCGCACGACCCGGCGAACGGTTACCTGCCGATCGGCTGGACGCTGGAGCAGTGGGAGGAGGGCCGCCGCACCGACCCCGATGCGGTCGCGGCCGCGGCGAGGAAGTCGATGGTCGTGCACGTGCGCGCGATGCTCGAGTTTCACGCGGCGGGCGTCCCGACGTTCGACTACGGCAACAACATTCGCCAGGAGGCGCAGAACGAGGGGCTGGAGAACGCATTCGATTTCCCTGGCTTCGTCCCTGCTTACGTGCGGCCGTTGTTCTGCCGTGGCGTGGGGCCGTTCCGCTGGGCGGCGCTGTCCGGCGACCCGGAGGATATTTACCGTACTGACGAGAAGGTGAAGGAGCTGCTGCCGGACGACGCGCACCTGCACACCTGGCTCGATGCGGCGCGGGACCGGATTCACTTCCAGGGACTGCCGGCGCGCATCTGCTGGGTCGGGCTTGGTGATCGGCATCGGCTCGGGCTCGCCTTCAACGCGATGGTGCGCAATGGAGAACTCAAGGCTCCGGTTGTCATTGGCCGAGATCACCTCGACAGTGGTTCCGTGGCCAGCCCGAATCGGGAAACCGAGTCGATGCGGGACGGTTCCGATGCCGTGTCGGATTGGCCGCTGCTCAATGCGCTGCTCAATACGGCGAGCGGCGCTACGTGGGTCTCGTTCCATCATGGCGGCGGCGTCGGCCTCGGTTATTCGCAGCATGCCGGCCTGGTCATCGTCTGCGATGGCAGCGAGGCGGCCGACAAGCGCATCGAGCGCGTGCTCTGGAACGACCCGGCAACCGGAGTGATGCGGCACGCCGACGCGGGCTACGAGGAAGCCATCGAGTGCGCCCGGGAGAATGAGCTCAATCTGCCGATGATCGAAACCGGCAAGCCGACATGAAGCTGGTCGTCGACAACCAGCTCGTTACATTGGCGGACCTGCGCGCCGCCTGGCGCGAACCGCTAACCGTCAGTCTCGGCGATGACGCACGGCGCCGGGTCGCCGAGTCGCACGAGCTGATCGCCGAGGTCGTGGCCGGTGGAGAGCAGGTCTACGGTGTCAACACGGGCTTCGGGCAACTTGCACAGGTACGCATCTCCGATGACGAGCTGGCTCACCTGCAGGAGAACCTGGTGCGCTCGCACGCCGTCGGTGTCGGCGACGATCTTGACGACGACGTCGTGCGGCTGGTGATGCTGATGAAAGTCATCGCGCTTGCCGAAGGGTTTTCGGGCGTGCGCGTCAAACTCGTCGAAGCGATCTGTGCGTTGATCAATCACAACATCTACCCGCGAATTCCGTCGCAGGGCTCGGTCGGCGCTTCGGGCGACCTCGCGCCGCTCGCGCACCTGGCCGGCGTGCTGATCGGCGTCGGTGAGGCCCGCGTCAGCGGCACGATCGTGCCGGCGGAGCTGGCGCTGCGCGAAGCCGGGTTGCAGCCGTTGAGCCTGGCGCCCAAGGAAGGGCTCGCGCTGCTCAACGGCACGCAGGTTTCAACGGCTATCGCGCTGGCGGCCGTGTTCCGCACCGAGCACGTCCTGGCGGCGGCGCTTGCGGCCGGCGCGCTTGCGTCCGACGCCATCAAGGGCTCGGACACGCCGTTCGACAAACGCATCCAGAGCGTGCGCGGGCACGGCGGGCAGATCGCCGTGGCCGGCGTGCTGCGTGACCTGATGCGCGACAGCGAGATCCGGGCATCGCACGTCAAATGTGACCATGTTCAGGACCCGTACTCGATTCGTTGCCAGCCGCAGGTTGCTGGTGCGTGCCTGGACGTGTTGCGCCACGTCTGCACGGTCATCGAGACCGAGGCCAATGCTGTCACCGACAATCCGCTCGTGTTCGTCGACTCGCGCTCGGTGCTGTCGGGCGGCAACTTCCACGCCGAACCCGTCGCGCTGGCAGCGGACTACCTGGCGCTCGCAATTGCCGAGCTCGGTGCGCTGTCGGAGCGCCGGATTGCGCTGCTCATCGACGCCAACCTCAGCGGACTGCCGGCCTTTCTCGTCAAGGAGGGCGGGCTGAACAGTGGATTCATGATGGCGCAGGTCACGGCCGCGGCGCTGGCGTCGGAGAACAAATCGCACGCGCATCCTGCGAGTGTCGACAGTATTCCGACATCGGCCAACCAGGAAGACCATGTCAGCATGGCGACGTTCGCCGCGCGGCGCCTGCACGAGATGCTCGACAACGTGGCGAACATCGTTGCGATCGAGCTGCTCGCGGCCGCGCAGGGCGTCGAGTTTCATCGTCCGCAGGAAAGCTCGCCGATGATCGAGGAGATCATCGCCATGTTGCGGGAGGTGTCCCCCGCCTATGCCGAGGATCGGTCGATGTCCGCTGATTTCGCGCGGGTGGCGAGGCTGGTCAATGACGGGGCGTTCTGCGAATTCTCGTCGTCGATCCTGCCCAGCATGGCCGCGTGAGCGACGTCTACGACTTTCACGCGGGAGAGTCGCCGCTGCTGATCAGCGTGCCGCACGATGGCAGGCAATTGCCGCCCGGGATCGCGGCACAGATGACCGAGACGGCGCTGTCGCTGCCCGACACCGACTGGCATGTCGCCCGGCTGTACGATTTCGCCAGGGACCTGGGTGCGTCGCTGCTGGTCGCGCGTTACTCGCGGTATGTCGTCGATCTCAACCGCCCGGCCGACGACGCGGCGCTCTACCCGGGCCAGCTCGCCACGGGCCTTTGCCCACGGCAAACGTTCGATGGCCGGGATCTCTACGATGGCGAAGTGACAATCGACAGCGCAGCAAGAGTGGAGCGTTTCTGGCGGCCATACCACGCCAGGCTGCGCGATTCCCTGGAGGAGCTGCGGCAGGCGCATGGGCGTGCATTGCTCTGGGATGCGCATTCGATCGCGAGCCACGTCCCGGCACTGTTCGACGGTGAGCTGCCGGTCCTCAATATCGGCACCTTCGGTGGCCGCAGCTGTGACGAGAGGATTGCGGCCGCCGTGCTACGGGCGGCGGAGGCCAGCCCTTACGATGTGGTCAGGGACGCACGCTTCAAAGGCGGCTACATTACGCGCCATTACGGCAACCCGGCCGGCCAGGTGCACGCCGTGCAACTCGAGCTTGCCCAGCGCGCCTACATGAACGAACAGACGAGGGAGTACGACCCGACCAAAGCGTCGCAATTAGCAGACACTTTGCGGGCCTTGTTGGCCGGATTTACAATGCCGGCATGAACACCATGATTTCGCATAAGATTTGGGCGCTGGTCATAGCCGCGGTGTTCGCAAGCGGCTGTTCAGTTTTTTCAACGTCGGCACAGAGCATCGACCTCGGCGTGGACGAGGCCGTGGAGATCTTCAGGAAGGACATCGACGGATCCGAGATCTTCCTCGACCAGGCGGCCGGCTACCTCGTGTTCCCGCGGGCATTGCGCGCCGGCCTCGGTGTTGGCGCCGAGACGGGCGAGGGCGTATTGCGGATCGGCGGCGAGACGGTCGACTACTACCGAATTACCAGCGGATCGCTGGGCTTGCAGGCGGGTGCGCAGGCGCGGTCGATCATCATCTGCTTCATGACGCAGAACGCGCTCGATCGATTCCGCAACTCGAACGGGTGGCGGGTCGGCGTCGATGGTTCGATTGCCCTGATCGACATGGGTGCGGGGAAGACCATCGACTCGCAGAATGTGCGCGATCCGATTGTCGGGTTCATTTTCAACTCGTCAGGCCTGATGGCCAACCTCACGCTCGAAGGAACGAAGTTCGCACGCATCACCCGGTGATGCGGCGGGCTTGATCACGCCCAAGGCGGGCTCCTACGATGTTTCGAGGATCTTGCCCTGCCGCCTGGCGTTCTCGTCGAACTCGTTCTGCCAGTGCGACCGATGCGCGGCGGGCGCCACCTGCACCGCCGTTACTTTGTACTCCGGGCAATTCGTCGCCCAGTCGCTGTGCTCGGTCGTGACTACGTTGGCGCCGGTTTCGGGATTGTGGAACGTCGTGTAGACGACGCCCGGCTGCACGCGCTCGGTGATGGTCGCCACGAGCGCGATCTCGCCCTTGCGGCTCTTCAATGAGCACAGGTCTCCTTCCTTGATACCACGCACCTCGGCGTCGGCCGGGTGAATCTCCAGCAGGTCGGCGTCGTACCAGACCATGTTGTCCGTGCGGCGGGTCTGCGCGCCGACGTTGTACTGGGAGAGGATGCGTCCGGTGGTCAGCAGCAGCGGGAACTTGCGATTCGCGCGTTCCTCGGTCGGCACATAGTCAGTCTCGATGAACAGGCCCTTGCCGCGCACGAAGTTGTCGATGTGCATGATGGGCGTGCCCATCGGCGCGTTCTCGTTGCAGGGCCACTGCACGCTGCCGACTTTGTCGAGGAAGCCGAAACTGACGCCGGCAAATGTCGGCGTCAGTTCAGCGATCTCGTCCATGATCTGCGCAGCGTCGTCGTAGCTCATCGGGTAACCCAGAGCGTTGGCGAGTTCCTGCGTAATGCGCCATTCGTCCTTGCCCTGGCGCGGCGTCATGACAGGTCGAACACGGTTGATGCGGCGTTCCGCATTGATGAACGTGCCGTCTTTCTCGAGGAACGAAGTGCCGGGCAGGAATACATGGGCGAACTTCGCAGTCTCGTTGAGGAACAGGTCCTGCACGACGAGACACTCCATGTTGCGCAACGCTGCCTCGACGTGGGTCGTGTCCGGGTCGGACTGCGCAACGTCTTCGCCCTGGATGTACATGCCCTTGTAGGTGCCGGCGCACGCGGCGTCGAACATGTTGGGGATGCGGTAGCCGGGCTCAGGGTCGAGGGCCACGCCCCAGTGTTTTTCGAACGTGCCGCGCACCTCGTCGTCCTGGATCGGCCGGTAGCCAGCAAGTTCGTGCGGAAACGAGCCCATGTCGCAGGAGCCCTGCACGTTGTTCTGCCCGCGCAGCGGGTTTACGCCGCAGCCCGTGAAGCCGATGTTGCCGGTCGCCATCGCCAGGTTGGCCATGCCCATGACCATTGTCGAACCCTGGCTGTGTTCGGTGACGCCGAGGCCATAGTAGATCGCGCCGCGCTCGGCGCCGGCGTAGAGCCGCGCGGCGGCACGAATGTCCCCGGCAGGTACGCCGGACACTTTTTCGACTTCTTCCGGCGAATTTTCCGGCTTGAGGATCATCGCCTTCCACGCCTCGAATGACTCGGTGTCGCAGCGTTCGGCGACATAGTGCTCGTCCACGAGGCCCTCGCTGACAATCACGTGGGCGAGCGCATTCACGATCGGCACGTTGGTCCCCGGCAGCAGGGGGAGGTGATAATCGGCCTCGATGCGCGCGGACCTCACAAGGTCGATCTGGCGCGGGTCGACGATAATGAGTTTCGCGCCCTCGCGCAGCCGGCGTTTCATCTGCGAGGCAAACACCGGGTGCGCTGCCGTGGGGTTGGCGCCGATGACCACGATGACGTCGGCGTCCATGACACTGTCAAAAGGCTGCGTCCCGGCCGAGGTGCCGAGCGTCTGTTTGAGGCCGTAGCCCGTAGGCGAATGACATACGCGGGCGCAGGTGTCGACATTGTTATTGCCCATCGCCGCGCGCACGAGCTTCTGCACCACGTACACTTCCTCGTTGGTGCAACGCGACGAGGTGATGCCGCCGATCGATTTGCGGCCGTGCTGCTTCTGGATTTCCTTGAAGCGCCTTGCCGTGTACTGGATCGCCTCGTCCCAGGTCACCTGGCGCCACGGTTCGTCGATCGAGTCGCGGATCAGCGGATTCAGCACCCGGTCGCGGTGCGTCGAATAGCCCCAGGCGAAGCGGCCCTTGACGCAGCTGTGGCCGTGATTGGCCTGGCCGTCCTTGTCGGGCGTCATGCGCACGACCTGGTCGCCGCGCATTTCCGCGACGAAGGAACAACCTACGCCGCAATAAGCACAGGTGGTCTTGACGGCACGCTCGGGCTGACCGTGTTCGACGACGCTTTTCTCCATCAGCGTCGCTGTCGGGCAGGCCTGCACGCAGGCGCCGCAGGACACGCACTCGGAGTCGAGAAAACCCTCGCTGATGCCGGCCGACACCTTGGAGTCGAATCCGCGGCCCTCGATGGTCAGCGCGAACGTGCCCTGAACCTCGTCACAAGCCCGGACGCAGCGCGAGCAGACGATGCACTTGCTCGCATCAAACTGGAAATACGGATTGCTGGCATCGACGCCAGCGTCCAGGTGGTTGGCGCCGTCGAACCCGTAGCGCACCTCGCGCAGGCCTACTGCACCCGCCATGTCCTGCAGTTCACAGTCGCCGTTGGCCGAGCAGGTCAGGCAATCGAGCGGGTGGTCGGAGATGTACAGCTCCATGACGTTGCGTCGCAGCCGGGCAAGCTCCGCGCTTTGTGTGCGGATCTTCATGCCGTCTTCGACGGGCGTCGTGCACGATGCCGGGTAGCCGTTGCGGCCCTCGACTTCAACGAGGCACATGCGGCAGGAACCGAAAGCCTTCAGGCTGTCGGTCGCGCACAGCTTCGGGACGTCGACGCCCGTCTCGCGAGCGGCGCGCATGATGCTGGTGCCGGCGGGCACGGTAGCGGGGAGGCCGTCGATTTCGACCCTGACAATGTCGGTGCTCGTGGATTCCGGCGTGCCGAAGTCCTGCTGTCTGACCCGGTTCATTCGTCTACCCCCACGGCGGACGCGAAGTCTTCTCCGTAGTATTTTAGGACACTGCGCACCGGAAATGGTGTCATTCCGCCCATTGCACATAACGACGCGTCTTCCATGGTGTCGCACAGCTCCATGAGCAGGTCGTAATTTTCCTCGCGATCCTCACCCGTCATCATGCGATCGATCACCTCGACGCCGCGCGTGGAGCCGATGCGGCAAGGCGTGCATTTGCCGCAGGACTCGATGGCGCAGAACTCCATCGCGAACCTCGCCTGCAAGGCCATGTTGGCGCTGTCGTCGAATACCACGATGCCGCCGTGGCCCACGAGGGCGCCGATGTCGACAAACGCTTCGTAGTCGAGCGGCGTATCGAGCTGGTCGGCCGGGATGTAGGCGCCGAGCGGGCCGCCGACCTGCACGGCCTTCACCGGGCGGCCGCTGGCGGTGCCGCCGCCATAGTCCTCGATCAGCTCGCGCAACGTGACGCCAAAGCTTTTTTCGACCAGCCCGCCGCGCTTGATGTTGCCCGCCAGCTGGAACGCCAGCGTGCCCTTCGAGCGGTTGACGCCCATTGCCGCATAGCGATCGCCGCCGAGGTTGACGATATTGGGTACCGAGGCGAGGGTAACGACGTTGTTGACGACGGTCGGCTTGCCGAACAGTCCGCTGACTGCGGGCAGCGGCGGTTTTGCGCGAACCAGGCCTTGCTTGCCTTCGAGGCTCTCGAGCATTGCGGTTTCCTCGCCGCAGACGTACGAGCCGGCGCCGAGGTGCAGCTCGATGTCGAAGTCGAAGCCGCTGCCGTTGATGTTGTCACCCAGCCAGCCGGCTTCTCTCGCCAGTTCGATCGCTTTGCCCAGGATGCGATGCGTCAGCGGGTACTCCGAGCGCAGGTAGATATACCCTTTGCTCGCGCCGACCGCGAAGCCGGCGATCATCATGCTCTCGATCAGCCCGAGCGGATCGCCCTCCATGAGCATGCGGTCCGAGAACGTGCCACTGTCGCCCTCGTCGGCGTTGCAGGCGACGTATTTTTGTTCGCCATCGGTATCGGCGACGGTTTGCCACTTGATGCCGGCCGGGAAGCCCGCGCCGCCGCGGCCGCGCAGTCCGGATTCCTTTACGGCGTCGATGACGCCCTGCGGGCCGAGCTCGACCGCTTTTTCGAACGCCTTGAATCCCTGGTGCGCCATGAAGTCGCCGAGGTCGAGGGGCGCGACGAGTCCGCACCGCCAGAACGTCCACCGCTCCTGGGAGATCAGGTAGGGGATCTCGTCGATCGGCCCGAGGCGCTGCTCATGGTCGCCGCCTTCGAGGAAGCCGGCCTCGAACAGGCCGGGGACATCGTCTGCGGCTACGTTGCCATAAGCGATGCGCTTGTCGCCCACGACGACTTCGACCAGCGGTTCCAGCCAGCTCGCGCCCCAGGAGCCGTTACGGACCAGCTCGATTGCTGCGCCATGTTCTTTCGCCTGCCTGGCGATCGCGATGGCGACGTCGTCCGCGCCGACCGACACGGCCGCAGTCTCACGCGGCACAAAGATGCGCGTGGTCATGTGCGTACGCCCCCAAGTCCGTCGACGATCTCGTCAAAGCGCTCCTTGCTGACGCGGCCGTAAGTCCGGCCATCGATCATGACGGCTGGTGAGCAGGCGCAATTGCCCAGGCAATAGACGGGTTCGATGGTGACGTCATTGCCCGCGAGACGCGTTTTCGCGTGGGCTTCGAGTTCGCGGCTGCCCATGGCCTGGCAAGCTTCGGCGGCGCATAGCTTGACGATGTGCCGGCCCGGTGCGGTGGTGCGAAAGTCGTGGTAGTAACTGACGACGCCGTGAACGTCCGCGCGCGAGACGTTGAGCTCTTCGGCCAGCTGCCGGATGGCGTCCTCGCTGATCCAGCCGAAGCGGTCGAGAAATCCATGCAGGATCTGCACGAGCATTTCGGGACGCGCGTCGAATCCCGCGATGATCTCGGTGGCGGCCTGCCTGTCGTAGTCCTGATGTGTCATGCGCCGATCCGTTGTGCACCCGCATAAATGTTGAAGTCGTTGCCGCGCAGGAAACCGACCAGCGTCACGTCGAACTCCTGCGCCAGCTGCACGGCCAGGCTCGATGGGGCGCTGACAGCTGCGAGCAGGGGCATGCCCGCAACGAGCGCCTTCTGCATCAGCTCGAAACTGGCGCGCCCCGACACCATAAGGCCGAGGTTTCTGGCCGGCAAGCGATCCTCGAGCAGCAAAGCGCCAACGACCTTGTCGACGGCGTTATGCCGGCCGACATCCTCGCGCGTCACGACCAGGTCACCCGCCGTATCGAACGCGGCTGCCGCATGCAGGCCGCCCGTCCTCTCGAAGGTTTCCTGCGCGGCGCGCAGCTTCCCGGGAATGCCCGTTAGTGTGTCGCGATCGAACATAACGCGATTGCCGGTCTGCGACTCCATACCCAGCACTCGCAGCGCATCGAGCGAGGTCTTGCCGCAGACTCCGCAGCTCGATGTCGTGTAGAAATGGCGCTGCAGCCTGCCGAGGTCGACATCGACGTCGGCACCCAGCTCCACGCGCACGACATTGTGATTGCCGGTGTCGGGAGCGGGCGGGCCGCAGGTTTCGATGGCTGCGATATCGCCGTGCCCGCCAATGATCGATTCGCTGTGCAGGAACCCTGCGGCGAGTTCCGCGTCATCGCCGGGCGTGCGCATCGTAATCGAGATGCTGCGCGTCGCGCGACCGTCCGGGGTCGAATAGGCGAGGCGGATTTCGAGAGGCTCCTCGACCGCGACTTCGTCGTGCTGTTCGGCCCTTTGGCCGCCAACGACCTTGCTGATATCGACTGCGTAACTACTTCCGGTCATGGCGCCGAAGCTCCTGACTCCCCGGCCGGTCAGTATATCGCCGCGCCGTTATAGCCGCTCGAATTTCGGCAAGCTCGGCAGCGTCAAGGTACTCGTCAAAGTCGGGGAAGCCAGCCGCATCTGCATGCCGGTCGTACAGATCGACGAACAGCGGCGTTGCAACCAGCTCGTCGAGTTTCGCGAACAGTTTCCGGGCGGTCCAGGTGCGTCGCGAGGGCAGGCAGCAGGCCTGCAGGCGGTCCAGCGCCGTGTCCAGCGTCTCCTTGCCGCCCGATCGTCGCCGCAGTTCCACGTCGGCGATCAACGCGAGCGCCGCGCCGCTCCAGTAGATCTTCATGCGGGTGTTGCGCTCGGCCGCCGAGGCGGCTTCGTCCGGTGACAGGTGCGGCACCGACCGGCGTCCGCGTTCCAGGCCTTCACCTATTTTGCGCCACGCCTCGTCCGGCGAGTAGCGGCCTGCACGAGCCAGCAGCACGTTCTGGTAGTACTGTGCGAATCCTTCGGATACCCAGCGGTCGTTGCGTCCGACGTACGGCAGCATCAGGTGAGTGAATTCGTGGGTGGCGGTCCAGTCCCCCAGGAAAGCACTTTCGGGTTGGTCCGGGTCGACAAGCAGCTCGACGGTTTCGCCGCCGTCACGCACGACCCGCCCAAACGGCACGGCGGAACCGCCGGGCCGTCCGGTGACCGGAAACAGCAGTACCCGGGCGTCAGGGTTCGGGAAGCGGCCGTAGGCCAGCGAAATATTGGCCGCCGTTTCGCCGATCCAGTCTGCAACGGCCGGGTTCATCGGGCCGCGCCGCGACGGCAACGCAACGATGCGCAACCTGGCTTCGCCGATACTGACTACCGAGGCGTCGAACTGGCCGAAAACTGCGAGTGGGGACCCGCTTCGCGGTGACGACCGCAGCCGAAAAGTGCCGGGCCGACCGTCGACCGGCTGCCACGGCACCGAGACATTCGCGTCCTGCGGCAGATCGAAGGTCACGACGATTTCGTCATTGCCGCCGAGTTGCGGCCGCCACAGCCAGTCGTTGACGGGCAAAACGAGTGTATCCGGGCCGAATGCCTGCAGCCGCGAATTCGCGCGCGCGGCTCTGCCGAGTTCGACGGCGTAGGTAAAGCAGGTCAGGTTGCCGGACGGACTCGTCAGGCGAGACCCGGTTCGCGGCAGACGGGCGCCATCGCAGCCGTAGGCCTCGGCCAGGTAATCGCGGGCCTCCGGCCGCCGGGCCGAGACATGGCGAACGCTGCCGTCCAGGCGGGCCACGACGTCGAGTCGCTGCAGGTCCTCGCTGAGCGTCACGCGGTATTCGTGCGTGGCAGCCGGCGCGGCGGCGGCCCCGAGCAGCGCCGCGGCAACAAGCATAACCCCGTTATTGATAATCGTTCTCAACAAAGCCCTGTCATTATCGCGTAAGCGACGCCCGTTATGCTGTGGTTCAGCTTCTTTCGCTAGAATGCGTCGCAGTTTCCCCCTTAACGAATTAGAATGAACGGCCCCGGATCGGTTCCGGGCCAGCCAGTGAAGACGAAGGAGAGAACGTTGAGCAAAATCGCCCGCCGCAAATTTATTCAGTTGTCTGCAGTCGCCGTTGCCGGCGCCCTGGCGAGCCCGGGTCGCAGAGCTTACGCGCAGGACATGCCGAAGCTCGCTGAGGACGACACGATGGCTGCCGCCATGAAGTACACGCACGACGCCAGCACGGTCGATCCCGCGACGCGCGCCAACCCCGCCGAAGTACAGAACTGCGCCAACTGCGCGCTGATCCAGGGCAACGACGGCGATGAATGGCGTCCGTGCCAGATCTTCCCGGGTAAACTCGTAGCCGCGGCGGGCTGGTGTTCCGTCTGGGCGCCGAAAGTCTGACCGCGATCGAGCGTAAAAACACGACGCCGGCACCCGTGCCGGCGTTTTTGAATTCATGAACGAAGCACGCATTCAGCATTTCTATGACGAGCCCACCGGCACGCTGAGCTACGTCGTCTCCGATCCGAACAACGGCCACGCGGCGATCATCGACCCGGTGGTGGGATATTCGATGGTATCCGGCCACGTCGATACCGGCCCTTCGGATGTCCTCATCGAATACGTGCACAAGGAGAAACTCGGGCTCGAGTGGATCCTCGAAACGCACGCGCACGCCGATCACCTGACCGGCGCGCAATACATCAAGTCCAAGATTGGCGGCGCGGTTGCGATTGGCGAGGGCATTCGCAAGGTGCAGGCGCACTTCGGGCCCGTATTCAATCTCGGCGACGACTTTGCATCCGACGGGCACCAGTTCGATCGGCTGTTCTCGGACGGTGATACGTTTGCGATTGGCGGACTCGAATGCGAGGTCATCGCCACGCCCGGTCACACCAACGACAGCGTCAGCTATCGTATCGGCACCGCGGTGTTCGTCGGTGACAGCATGTTCATGCCCGACTTCGGCACCGCGCGTTGCGACTTCCCGGGCGGCGATGCGGAACTCCTGTACGACTCGATCCAGCGGCTGCTGGCGATGCCCGGCGAAACCCGGCTCTACATGTGCCATGACTACATGCCGGGCGGCCGGGAATTGCGCTGGGAGTGCACCGTCGACGAGCAGCGCAGCGACAATATTCACGTCAACGCCGAGGTCGACAAAGCAGGCTTCGTGGCAATGCGGCGCGAGCGCGACGCCACGCTGAACCTACCGGGTTTGATTGTCCCCTCGATTCAGGTCAACATTCGAGCAGGGCACCTGCCCGATGCTGAAAACAACGGAATCGCGTATTTGAAAACGCCGATCGATACCCTCTAGGCAGCCACACGCGGAGAGCAACTTGTTCGAGACGCTGCAGACGATGCCGGCGGATGCGATCCTTGGCCTGATCGCCGAGCATCGCAATGATCCCCGGCCCGAAAAAATCGACCTTGGCGTCGGCGTATTTCGCGACGCGCAAGGCCAAACTCCCATTCTGAACTCGGTGAAAACGGCGGAGACCCGCCTGCTCGAATCCCAGGCCAGCAAGGCCTACCTGGGCACCGCGGGCGCCCCGGAGTTCAACGCGGCCATGCAGGCGCTGACCTTTGCCGACGCCGTGAGCGGCGACCGGCTGGTCACGATACAGACGCCAGGAGGCTCGGGCTCGTTGCGAGTCGCGGCCGGCATTCTGCTGCGGGCGCGGGAGTCGGTCTCGGTGTGGGTCAGCGAGCCGACGTGGGCCAACCACGTGCCCCTGCTGGGTGGCGCAGGGCTCGACCTCAAGCCGTACCCGTACTACGACACCGGGAATCACGTCATCAACGTTGAAGCGATGATCGATGCGCTGCGCGCCGCGCCCCAAGGCGATGTCGTGCTGCTGCACGCGTGCTGCCACAACCCGTCGGGCATCGACCCCACCGAGGACGAGTGGCGAGCGATCATTGACGTCATCGTCGAGCGCGAGCTGCTGCCGTTCATCGACATGGCCTACCAGGGTTTTGCACGCGGTGTCGACGAGGACGCATTCGCGATTCGCGAACTGGCGCGGCGCGTTCCCGAGCTGATTGTCTGCAACTCGTGCTCGAAGAACTTCGGGCTGTATCGCGACCGCGTCGGTTCGGTGTCGTTCCTCGCGGCGGACCCTGCAACACGGGATACGGTGGATAGCCAGGTCAACAACTACGTGCGCACGATCTACTCGATGCCGCCGGACCACGGCGCCGCCGTCGTCGGCATGATCCTCGGCGATGCCGAGCTGCGCGCCGAATGGGTTGGCGAGGTCGACGCCATGCGCGAGCGCCTGGAGAGCATGCGCGTGTTGCTCAACGATGCGCTGATCGAACGCAACCCGGCGCGCGATTTCTCACACCTGGTGCGTGCTAACGGCATGTTCTGCTTCCTCGGCGTGACACCCGATGAGGTCCGGCAGCTGAAGCAGGACTACGGTGTCTACATGGTGGATTCGAGCCGCATCAACGTGGCCGGTATCACCGAGCAGAACGTCGGCTACCTGGCCGACGCTATCGCCGCTGTCGTTGGATAAACGCGGCGACGCGCGCGGCGATCGCCAGCAACGCGAGCCCTATCAGAATCGCGTTGATCAACTCGAGTGCGTCGAGGGTCCGCGGCACCTGCGACACCAGGAAAGCGACGAACAACACGTAAAGGCCGAGCTTGTGCAACACCTTCCATGCTGTTGGCCCGATGGCGCGCGCCGGGCCCTGGAATGATGTCACCAGCATCGCCAGGATGAACCCGTAAACGACGATGCCCGAGTGGCTGATGATGTCCACGAGCGCCAGGTCCGGAAGCAGGTACACCTTATACAGGATAAACACGAGGTGGCCCGTGTGGATCCCGGCAAAGGCCACGCCGAGCTGGCGCCGGTTGCGAAGCAGCTTCGCGGTCCACGGTTTTCGCAGCAGGTCCTGCAGCGGGCGTGCCGCAAAGGCTGTAATCAACACCAGGAACGCGACCCTGCCGGTCGAGCGCAGCGCCGAGTCGAGTCCTTCCAGGCTGAAACCGCCCACACCGTAAAGGCCCGTCGCCGCGAAGCCGGTCAGCATGATGGCGTAAAGGTAGGTCCTGGCAGTGCGCTGGTCAGTTGTCACGGCCGTGCACGGGCTCCCAGAAGATGCGGCTGTTGTCGTCAATGGCCAGTCGCGCGGCGGTGCCCGCATTCAGTTCGAGCACGAAGGTCACGGGCTCGACGGCGGATTGCGATTTCAGGGACTGCGGCTCGGTGTTGGCGATGACCGACGACACCGTGCCGTCATAGCGGATGAATAGCATGTCGAGCGAGATGAACGTGTTCTTCATCCACATCGATGCCACACGATCGCCCGCGTACACGAACAGCATGCCCGTGGTTGCCGGCAATTCGCGCACGAACATCAATCCTCGATTGCGCTGTGACTCGGTCTGCGCCACGTAGATGTCGAACCGGTAGCAGGCCCACCGGCTGGCCTCGATGAGCAGCACGTCTTTTTCGAAACGCGCGTCCAGCTCTTCGTTGGCCAGGGCCGATGTAGCCAGCAGCACGAGGCAGGCGAGAATCGCCGGGCGCATCACGACGCGGTCCAGTCGAGCAAACCCGAGAAACGGAGCTCGGGGACGGACACGCTCGAGACACCGTTCACTTCGGGCAATGGCGACACGCAATACAAGGTGCCAGCAATCGAGTAGCGCTCGCCCGCCTCATCGAGGCCACGAACCGATTCGACGTCGACGAGGCAGTTATCCGTGTTCGGCGTGCTGAAAAAGCGCCCGTTGCCTGCCTCGATCAGCGTCGTGTTGGTGTCGAACTCGGCCGGGCCGCTGTCGCGGCCGAAATCGGGCAAGGCAATGATAAATACGAGCTCGCTCCCGGAGGCGGGGTCCACTGCCGCAAGTCGCAGCCGGATGCCCCGGCCCTCGGGCCGCGGCATGCCCATGCACTCGAGGTCGTCCTGATCCCACTCCAGCCGCGTCTCGATGGCGCCGTAGAGCTGCGCGGACAGGTAGCCGTCGGCGCCGCATTGCAACACGGGCGCTTCTTCGGCGGCGCCGGCCGTCACCTCGGCGCCCGGATGGCAGGCCGCGAGCAGGGCGACGACAAGGGCGGCGAGGGTCCGGGAGAGCCCCCTAGGACGCGCCTGTGCGCAATTATTCTGAATTTTGAGCAATGGTAACGGTCGGTAGAGTTCCCGGCAGCCCGCATTATGACTGAATTTCGAGCGACTGGTTGGCTCGATCATGCATCCTCACTACAATGGCTGGCTGATTTTTTTCCGGAGTACCGAATGAGCGTCGTAGAACAATTCCAACAGCTCGAGGCGCATGCGAGTAGCCTGATCATCGGGCAATCACACCTTATCAACCGGATGTTGATCGCCCTGCTGTGCGACGGCCACCTGCTCGTGGAGGGGGCGCCGGGCCTGGCCAAGACTCGCGCCATCAAGGTGCTCGCCGAGAGTGTCGAAGGCGACTTCCACCGCCTGCAGTTCACGCCGGACCTGCTGCCCGCCGATCTCACCGGTACCGACATCTACCGCCCGCAGCAGGGGACCTTCGAGTTTCGCAAGGGGCCGCTGTTCCACAACCTGATTCTCGCCGACGAGATCAACCGCGCGCCTGCGAAGGTGCAGTCGGCGCTGCTCGAGGCCATGGAGGAACGCCAGATTACGGTTGGGGATCGCAGCTACGAACTCGACGACCTGTTCATGGTCATGGCGACGCAGAACCCCATCGAGCAGGAGGGTACCTACCCGCTGCCGGAAGCCCAGCTCGACCGCTTCCTGCTGCACGTCGAGGTCGGTTACCCGACCACCGAAGACGAGCGGCGCATCCTCGTGCTGAACCGGGACGAGGCCAAGGCCGGTGAGCGCGACCTGTTCCAGCCGCCCGAGCTGCTGTCGGTCCAGTCGGTCATGCAGGCGCGGCAGGATATCCTGCGACTGCACCTCGCCGAGGAACTCGAGGCGTACATTGTGAACCTGGTCGTCGCGACGCGCGATCCGGGCAAGGTGGACAGCTCACTGGAGGGGCAGGTCATGTACGGCGCCAGCCCGCGCGCCAGCATGGGCATCGATCGCGCGGCTCGCGCTCACGCCTGGCTGGCCGGGCGCGACTATGTCGGTCCCGAGGACATCCAGGCAGTCGCCTCCGACGTATTGCGGCACCGTCTCGTCCTGAGCTTCGAAGCCGAGGCTGACGGCGTCAGCGAAAATTCGGTCATCGAACGTCTCCTCGACAGCGTCGGAGTCCCCTAGGCGGAACGCCGATGGTGGTTCTCGATCATGTACCTGAAGACGCCTCGCCGGTCAGCGTGAGCCAGGCCGGGCTGATCCGCCTCAACGCGCCGGCCCGGGCGATCGCGCTCGACGTGATTCGGGTCAACTCGTTGCAGACGGGCGCCTACGTGTCGCACTTCCGCGGCCGTGGCATGGAGTTTGACGAATCGCGGCCCTACCAGCCCGGCGACGATCCGCGCAGCATCGACTGGCGCGTGACCGCGCGCAGCACCACGGCATACACCAAGCTGTTTCGCGAGGAGCGCGAGCGTCCCGTGCTCGTCGTGGTGGACCTGCGGGCCAACATGCATTTCGCGACGCGCGGCTGTTTCAAGTCGGTCAACGCCAGCCGTGCCGCAGCCCTGTTGTCGTGGGCGGCACATCATCGCGGCGATCGTCTCGGTGGCCTCATTTTCGGCGATACGACGCATCGCGAGCTGAAGCCGCGCCTGGGCCGGCAGGCGGCATTGCGCTACGTCCACCAGCTCGCCGAGCACCCGGACTGGGGCAACCGTTATTTTTCCCAGGACGGCGATGGCGAGGCGCCGCTGGTGCAGGCCATGTCGTCGCTGCGGCGCGTGGCTCGTCCGGGCAGCCTGGTGGTCGTGCTCAGCGACTTCCTCGGTTTCTCGCGCGCCGCGCAGTCCTACCTGTCGAGCGTCGCGCGGCACAACGAAGTGCTGGCCGTATTCCTCAACGACCCGCTGGAGCGGCGGCTGCCGCCGCCGGGCCGCTACCGCATCGTTGCCGAGGAAAACGAGCTGGCAATCGACACCCACGTCAAGGCCGCCTGCGATGACTACCGCCACGCGTTCGAGGAGCGGGTGCAGGCGCTGGAGGCTTTTTGTCAGCGCTACGGCGTACACCTGATGCCGCTGTCGACCGAAGACGACCCGGTAAGCACGTTGCAGACGGCGCTCGGACGAAGGACGCACTGATGGACCCGAAGCAGATACCGCTGCGCGACCTGCACCTGCCCGAGGCCATCGCCTGGTGGCCGCTGGCGCCCGGCTGGTGGGTCGTGATCGCGCTGGCGCTGGTCGTGCTGGGATACCTTATACATCTCTATCGCAAGCACCGTGCCGGCAGCGCGGCGCGGCGCTACGCGCTGCGTCAGCTCGACACGCTGACCGCCGATTTCGAGCAGCACGGCGACGCGGTTGCTTTCAGCAGCAACGTGTCGGAGTTGCTGCGGCGCACGATGCTGGCTTACGCCCCACGCGAGGAAGTCGCGGGGCTGACCGGAGAGGCCTGGCTGGAGTGGCTCGATCGAGACCTGGACCAGCCGCGTTTCCAGGGCGACGCCGGCCGCAAACTGCTCGAGCTGCCTTACCGCAGGCCCGGCGACGAACTGTCGGCGCTGGAACTCGTGGACGTCGTTGCCGCGGTTCGACAGCGCCTGGCGACACCGGTCGGAGGGCAGCGCTGATGTGGTCGCTGGCCTGGCCCTGGGCGCTGCTGGCGCTGCCGCTGCCGTTCATCCTGCGCAAGCTCGTGCCCGAGTCGCCGAGCCTGCAGGATGCCGGCCTGCGAGTGCCATCGCTGAGTCTGTTCGAGGTTCTGTCGGGGAGGCCCGATCGCGAGCAGATGCTGACCTGGCGATTCTGGGTGGCAGCGGTCGCCTGGATCCTGCTGGTCGTTGCCGCGGCGCGCCCGGAACGGATCGGCGACGAACTCGACATCCCGGTCGCCGGCCGCAACCTGATGCTGGCCGTAGACCTCTCGGGCAGCATGGACCAGAAGGACTTTGAAGTAGGCAACCGTCGGGTCGATCGGCTTTCCGCGACCAAAGAGGTAGCCAGTGACTTCATCAGGCGCCGCGAGGGCGACCGCATCGGCCTGATCCTGTTTGGCGAGCGCGCGTACCTGCAGGTGCCGCTGACGCTGGACCGCAAAACGGTCGAAGTCCTGTTGCGCGAAGCGTTCATTGGGCTGGCGGGCGAGAAGACCGCGATCGGCGATGCGATTACGCTCGCCGTGAAGCGAATTCACGACCAGGAGGGCGATGCCAGCGAGCAGGTACTCGTGCTGCTCACCGATGGCGCCAATACGGCCGGCGAGATCGATCCGCTCAAAGCGGCGCAGCTGGCGCAGCAGGTCGGGCTGCGCGTGTACACGATAGGCATCGGCGCCGAGCAGATGGAAGTTTCGTCACTGATCGGCGGGCGCCGCAACATCAACCCATCGGCCGACCTCGACGAGGAAACGCTGACCGCCATCGCCGAACTGACGGGCGGCCGATACTTCCGCGCCAAGGACACGGCCGCTCTGCAGGACATTTACCGGCTCGTCGACGAGCTCGAACCCGTCGATGAGCCCGAGGCCGGCTTTCGCCCGGTCAAGTCATATTATTATTACCCGCTGGGCGGGGCGCTGGCGCTTGCCGGGCTGTTGTGCCTGGTCAGCCTGTTGCAGAGCGCGACGCTGAGGCGCGTTGGCAGGGTGCAGACCGATGCCGGCTGAGTTCCACTTCATCCGCCCCGAATGGCTCTGGGGCATCCCCGTGGTTGTCGCGTGTGCGCTGCTACTTGCACGCCGGCATTTGGGCCCCGGCAACTGGCAGAACGTGGTCGATGACGCGCTTGCGCCACACGTGCTGTCGACCACGGCGACCCGGCGCGCCGACCCGCGCTGGTGGCTGCTGGGTATTGGCGGGATCATCGCCATGCTGGCGCTGGCGGGACCCGCCTGGGAACGCGTCGAGCAGCCCGTATTTCGCTCCGACCAGGCGCTGGTCGTCGCCCTGGACCTGTCGCGGTCGATGGACGCACAGGACCTGTCGCCGAGCCGGCTCATGCGGGCGCGGCTCAAGATTCTCGACATTCTCGAGCGGCGTGGCAGCGGCCAGACGGCGCTCGTCGTGTATTCCGCGAACGCCTTTACGGTAACGCCGCTGACGAGCGACACCGATACGATTGCCGCGCTCGTCAACAGCCTCAGTACCGACATCATGCCGAGCCGCGGCAGTTACCCGGTCGCCGCGATCCGCAAAGGCCGTCAACTCCTGGAACAGGCGGGCATTGGCATCGGTGAGGTCCTGCTGATCACCGATGGCGGGACGTCGCCGGCTGCAGAGCGCTATGCGCGCGACCTGCGCGATTCGGGCTTCACACTATCGGTGCTCGGCGTGGGCACGACCGAGGGCGCGCCCATTCCGCGAGCGAGCGGCGGCTTCGTGACCGACCAATCCGGCAACATCGCGGTGCCGAAGCTGGAAGAAAGCGGCCTGCGGTCGCTGGCGATCGCAGGCGGTGGCCGCTTCGCCGTATTGAGCACCGACGATCGCGACCTGGACTACCTGTTGAGCGGCGCAACGACAGGCGGCCGCCAGGCCGGCGACGAGAATCTCGCGACCGATCACTGGCGCGAGGAGGGCCCATGGCTGGTCTTGCTGCTGCTGCCCCTGGCGGCGCTGGCGTTCCGGCGCGGCTATGTCCTCGGCGCGCTGTTGTTCGTCGTGATGCCGTTCGGCAACGAGGCCGAGGCGCTGACCTGGAAGGACCTGTGGCAGACCCCCGACCAGCAGGCGCAGGCGTTGCTGCAGGAGGGCGCCGCGGCGGAGGCGGCAGGACTTTTCGAGGACGACGAGTGGCGCGCCGTGGCGCAGTACCGCGCCGAGGATTTCGCGGCCAGCGCCGCGGCGTTCGCCGAGCGTGAAGACGCCCGCAGTCTCTATAACCTGGGCAACGCCATGGCGCGACAGGGCGAGTTCGAGTCCGCGATCGATGCCTACGAGCAGGTTCTCGAAATCGAACCCGACAATGAGGATGCGGCCTACAATCGCGACCTGCTCGAGCAGTTGCAGGAACAACAGGAACAACAGCAGAACGAGGGCGACCAGCAGGAATCGTCCGAACAGGAGGGCGACGGGGAGCAGTCCGACAGCAACAGCCAGTCGCAGGAACAGAGCGCCGACAACCAGTCGCAGTCCGACAGCGAATCGCAGGAAGGCGATGCGTCGCAGCGCGACCAGGAGGGCAGTGAGGAGGACCTCGAGGCGCTGCAGGAGGAGTTGCAGCGCGCGGCCGAAGAGGCGGCGCAGCAGGAACAGCAGATGGCGCAGCAGCAGTTGACCCCTGAAGAACTTGAAGCGCTGCGGCGTGAGCAGGAACAGCAGCAGGCCATGGAACAGTGGCTGCGACGCATCCCGAATGACCCGGGTGGACTGTTGCGGCGCAAGTTCCGTTACCAGTATCAAAAGACGGGCAAGGACCAGGACGGCAACAACACCTGGCCCGATGACGAGGTACAGCCGTGGTAGGAAACAGCAGGCGCGGTAGCGCGTGGATCGCCGTTCTGGCGCTGATGGCATGCGTTCAGGCCGGCGCGGCCGTCGTCACGCGCGTCGACCGCGCGGATATCGAGCTCAACGAATCGTTCACGCTCGAGGTCATCACCGACGAAAACATCGACCTGCAGCCCGACATCTCGGTGCTGGAGGCCGACTTCTATATCGGCCAGGGCAGCCAGCTCAGCAACACGACCATCGTCAATGGCCAGATTCGCCGCAGCAAGACCTGGACGTACGTGCTGATGCCGCGGCGCGCCGGGAACATCACGATTCCTGCGATAGCGGTCGGCAGCCAGCAAAGCGCGCCATTGACGATCACGGTCAGCGAGCCGACCTACGCGCCGCCGGGCGAGGCCGAGGTCTTCCTGACCAGCGAAGTCGACTTCGACGAAACCTACGTGCAGGCGCAGGTGCTGTTGTCGATCAGGATCTACCGCTCGGTCGCGACGCGCCAGCCGGCGTTGCGCGATCCCACCGTGAGCGGCGTGGAGGTGCTGAGCGAGCTGGCCGGGGACGATCGCAGCTACGAGGCCGTGATCGACGGTACGCCGTACAACGTGGTGGAGCGCGTCTACGCGCTGTACCCGCAGGAGAGCGGCACGATCGAGATTTCGGCTGCGCGATTCGAGGCGCGCGTGCTGCGTAACGGCCGTATCACGGGCCGCAAGGTGTTCGAGTCCGAGCCACTGAGCATTAACGTGCTGCCCATCCCGGACCGGCCTGCGGAATTTCCCGACGCTACCTGGCTGCCGGCGAAAGACCTGCAGCTTGCCGAGGACTGGTCACGCGACACCGACGAAGTGAAAGCCGGCGAGCCGCTCACGCGGCGGGTGACGATCAGTGCGCTTGGCCAGCTGGAAACGCAGATACCGGCGCTGGACGCGCCGGCCACGGCTGGCATCAACGTCTACCCGGACAAGCCGGAGCTGAGTCGCAGCATCGAAACGGGCGGCATCCGCGGCGTGCGCAGCGACCAGTACGCAATGATCGGTGTAGCGCCGGGCGACGTCGTGTTGCCGGCGCTCGACATCCCCTGGTGGAACACGCAAACGGCGCAATGGGAAGTCGCAACGCTGCCAGAAAGAATGCTGACGATCCTGCCGTCGGGCGAGGCGCCGCTACCGATCGAGCCCGAGAGCGCGCCGGCGACAGACGATGAGGCCGCGGCGAGCGGCGATTCGCGACCTGCCATGCCGCCGACATTCTGGCGCCGCGCCAGCGAACTGCTGGCCGCGCTGTGGCTGGTGACCCTGGTGGCCTGGTGGTGGAGTTCGCGACCGGTCCGGCGCGAACCGCGCGAACCCGCGCCAGTGCCCTTGCACAAGCAGCAGTCGCGCCTGCTCAAGGAAGCCCGCAAGGCGGCGCGCGCCGGTGACGGTAGCGGCGTCAAGCACGCATTGTTGCAGTGGGCGGCGATCGAGTGGCCCGAGGACACACCCCGCAGCCTGGGCGCTCTCGCGGATCGTGTTTCTGCCGACCTGGCCGGTGAGTTACGACGGTTCTCGAGCCAGACTTACGGGCCGCAGCCGGGCGAGTTCGACGGCGAGGCGCTGGCGAAGGCCATCCGCAGTTTTTCGGTGCTCAAGACTGACGACTCGTCGAACGACGAGTCGCTGCCGCCCCTGATGCCGGCGAGCTGACCGCCTACCAGCTGCCCGAATTCTCCATCGACAACCAGGGTTCCTGCGGAGGCAGGGCGTCGCCCTTTTGCAGCAGCTCCACCGAGATGTTATCGGGCGAGCGCACGAACGCCATGCGGCCGTCGCGAGGTGGCCGGCTGATCGTGACGCCGTTATCCATCAGCTTCCGGCACAGCGCATAGATGTCATCGACCTGGTAAGCCAGGTGGCCGAAATTGCGGCCCTCGCCGTACTCTTCCAGGTCCCAGTTGTAAGTGAGTTCGACCTGGGCGTCCTCGTCGCCGGGCGCCGCGAGAAAGACCAGCGTGAACCGTCCCTGTTCGCTGTCGTGACGCCGCAATTCGGTCAGGCCGAGCTGGTTGCAGTAGAAGTCGAGTGATTCGTCGATATCGCTGACGCGGACCATTGTGTGCAGATATTTCATGACACAATAGTGTCCCATGAAGGGCATCCGCACAATAACGCTCGACCTCGACGACACGCTGTGGCCGATTCACCCGGTCATCGTGCGCGCCGAGCAGGCGCTATACGCCTGGCTTGCCGAGCACTACCCGAAAATCACTGTGCGCTATGCCGAGCGCGATCTGCTGCAGCTGCGACTCGATGTCGTGTCCGAGTTTCCCGACAAGAGCCACGACTTCACGTTCATGCGGCGCACGGTGCTTGCGCGCGTGGCCGAAGCCGTCGGTTACAGCGCCGACTATGTCGATGCTGCAATGGCCATATTCATGGCGCACCGTAATGACGTCGAGATGTTCCCGGAGGTGCGGCCCGCGCTCGAGCAGCTCGGCAGACGCTACAAGGTCGTTGCCGTGACCAACGGCAACGCCAGCCTGGACCACATCGGGATACGCGAGCTTTTCGACGGCGTGGTGTCGGCGTCCAGCGCCGGGGCCGCCAAGCCGGACCAGCAGATCTTCGATGTTGCCGTCGGGATCGGCGGGGCCGAGCCGCACGAAACGCTGCACGTCGGCGATCACCCGGAGTGCGACGTCGACGGCGCCAGCAAAGCGGGGCTGCGGACGGCCTGGGTCAACCGCAACGGCACCGAGTGGCCGGATCACCTGCAACGCCCGGATGTGATCGTCAGGGACATGGGCGAGCTGCTCGAACGTCTCGGGGCCGGCGCGTGATCGACCTGCCGCTGGTCCTGTACGTCCCGGGACTGCTGCCGAAACCCGAACCCAAGGCGCACCGGGATGCCCTGTTTCGCTGCCTGCTGGCCGGCGTCCGCCGGATCGACGAGCAGGTGGCGCTGGATATCGCATCCAACCTGCACTGCTTCGACCTCGTCGCCTGGACCTTCGACTTCTATGGTGAACACCGCGACATCGGTATCGACCTGGAAGCGATCGAGGACGTGATCCGGCAATCCGAGCCCACGCCCACGGATCTTGCCGAGGCGATCAACTGGCGCCGCCGGCTGGCCCGCTGGGTCTTCTCGGCGGCCGATATCATGCCCTTCCTGATCCCGCACATTGCCGACGAGAGGCTCGAGCTGCACCTGCGCGACCTGCAGCGTTACCTGCGCAATCGCAACGGCATCGCCGACCACGCCCGGCAGATGCTCAAGATGCCGTTGCGGGCCGCAGCCGAAGCCCGCCGGCCCGTACTACTGATTGGACACAGCATGGGATCGGTTATTGCCTGGGACGCCCTGTGGCAAATGTCGCGCCGCGACGGCGACGACGTGCGCATCGATACCTGGCTGACGATGGGCAGCCCGCTGGGCCAGCGCTACATCCAGAAACGGCTGCAGGGCTTTGCCGAGCAGGGAGAACGGCGCTACCCGGCCGGCATCGAGCGCTGGATCAACCTGTCCGCGGTCGGTGACCTGACGTCAGTGGATCCGTACCTTGCCGGCGACTTCGGAACGATGGCGAAGCTCGGCCTCGTCGATTCGATCGAAGACCACCAGGTGTACAACTGGTACCGCCTCGACGGCGTCCTCAACGTCCACGCGGAATACGGCTACCTGGTCAACAGCGTCACCGCCCGCATCCTTACCGACTGGTGGAAAAGCCAAAGGGCGTAGCCGGGGAGGCCTTCACCGGAAGTAAAGCGGACCGAAGGGA
>JASJBB010000058.1 GCA_030066735.1 Woeseiaceae bacterium
AACCCGGCCCCAATCCGTTCGACCCGGACAAAGTGTTAACCATGTGTCCGGAATAAGGTGTAAACCATGTGACCGGAATACACCCTTGGTTACTTGGCGCGCCCGACAGGATTCGAACCTGTGACCCCTGCCTTCGGAGGGCAGTACTCTATCCAGCTGAGCTACGGGCGCTGCGTTGGGCGCGTATTCTAACCCTTTCTTCGACTGCGTGACGACCTGCCTGAAGGCCCTGTCCAGGTGTTTCTCGTCGCCAACATCGGTCGTCCGCCGAAGGCGCGAAACCGGTTTCCGGCCCGGGTACCAGTTCACAGAAATTGACCACTTATGTCAAAGACTGCCGGGTTGTCGCCACAATCGGGCACGCCGCAGAGCCAAACTCAGTTTCGGCGCATACGCCTGAACATAAGGCAGGGCAAGCGTTTCGGGAAAAATCGGCGGCGAAAAACCCATCGTGACCGGCCCGACCCGGCCATGACCCTTTAAAACCCTTGGTTTTGCTCGGTTTTTTGACAGCGTTCATAGCCGAAGATGTGACCTCGGTCCAAAATTATGTTTCTGCATCGTTTGGGTCGATGGGTATACGTATGTTAAGAGCTGCGCTGGCGGTCCTGGCCGCCCTTTTGCTGGTGGGCGTTTTGTCTGCTTTGATCGTCGAGTCGAGAACGGTCAATGAGGCGTATTACGTCGCCCATGCCGATCGCATGCGGGCGATCGAAACCAGCAAGAACGACCTCGCGGAAATCATGCAGGGCGCCAGGAGCGCCTTCGACGACGGCCGGGCTGTATCCGCAACCACCGAGCTCGCGCTGTCCCGCCTTGCCGACAACTACGTACTCCTGCAGAACATGGACGAGCGTCTGCGTGGGGATGGCGCGGTGAATGCTCATCTCACGACCTACGAAACCGAGCTCGTGCAGTTCACCGAGAATGGCCAGGCCTTCATCGAGCGCCAGAATACGTTCGCGGGCGCTTTGCGAACGCTGCAGGACGAGTCGCCGCTGATGGTCAAGGACCTGCGCCAGTACAACCATCGCCTCGAGTCTCAGAACGCATTTTCGCTTGCCATCGAAATCATCGAATTCGGCACCGCGGCGGACGCCGGTAACGGCGAACAGTTGATTCGGCGTGTCGAGCAGCTTCGGGACAACGCTTCCTCGCAAGCCCGCTCGCTGGGTCTTCTGGACGCATTCGCCGAATCGGCGACCACCGTTATCGAGCAACGCGCCGCAGCGAACGAGCGGCTGCAGGAAATCAACAGCAGCAGCGTCGTCGAAAGCCTGTGGGCGCTGTCCGATGCCATCCAGAACGCCAATCGGCGCACGATCAGCCGGGCCGAGCGCGCGGGCCTTCTGCTGTCCGTTTGCACGGTACTCCTGCTGTTCGGCGCCGGCTACGCCATGTTCCGGTTGCAGGGCAGCTACCGGGAGCTGAACAAGAGCAACCGCGACCTCGAGACCATCAACAACTCCCTCGAAGAACGCGTGTCGGAACGTACGCAGGAATTGTCGACCGCCTACGAGGAACTCAAGGAGTCTCAGGTTCAGCTTGTGCAGGCCGAGAAAATGTCGTCACTCGGCGAACTCGTGGCCGGCATCAGTCACGAGATCAACACGCCGCTTTGGTACCTGATCAGTAACTCGACCGTGCTGCAGGAGCGTTGGGAGACCGTCGGCGAATTCTGCACCGTCGCCGAGGACATGATCGAAGGGGTGAAATCGCACGAGAACGTCAAAGAAAAGATCACCACCGGCCTCGGGCAAATGCAGCGCATCCTCAACGACGGACTGCGGGACGATATCGACGAGGCCAGGGACCTGATTCAGGACAGCATCGAGGGCCTGGAAGAACTGACCGAGCTGGCGCAGAGCCTCAAGGACTTCAGCCGACTGGATCGTTCCCGCTACGGCGAATTCAACGTCAACGAGGGGCTCGACAAGACGCTGCTGATCGCCAAGAACCGGCTGAAGAACAAGGTCACCGTGCACAAGCACTACGGCGACGTCCCTGCCATTCACTGCTCGCCGTCGCAGATCAACCAGGTGTTTCTCAACCTGCTGACCAACGCGGCAGATGCCATTGAAGAGAGCGGCGACATCGTGATTCGTACGGTCGAGGAGGACGGCATGGTGCGAATCAGCTTTGCCGACACGGGCTGCGGCATATCCGAAGAGGCACTGGCGAAAATTCGCGACCCGTTCTTCACGACCAAGGACGTCGGCAAGGGCACGGGCCTCGGCCTGTCAATCGTGGAACAGATTATTTCCTCGCACGGCGGGGAACTGGAGATCAAGTCCGAAGAAGGTAAAGGCACGACGATGACTGTCGTCCTGCCCATTGTCGCAGCCGAGCAGGTTGAAGAGCCGGACGAGGAGCAACGTGAACCTGGCGAGGCGGCTGCCAACGACCCCAACGGGGATCTGGCGGCAGACGACGCAGAAGACGCCGAGGGCCCGGAGGCTGAAGCGGCCGCGGTCTGAGCCGCTGCGCCCGACGAAGATAACCGATGCATCAGAAGCCACGCATATTGTTTGTCGACGACGAGAAGCGAGTCCTGAACTCGATGCGTGGCCTGTTTCGGCGCGACTACGAGCTGTTTCTGACTTGCGAGGGCGCCGAGGCGGTCGAGATCGCCGCCGCGAACGACGTTGACGTCATCGTGGCCGACCAGCGCATGCCCGGCATGACCGGCGTCGAGGTCCTCGCCAAGGTCAAGGAGCGCTCACCGCGGACCGTGCGAGTGCTGCTGACCGGCTATGCCGATCCGAGCGCGGTTGAAGGTTCGATAAACGTCGGCGAGGTGTTTCGGTTTCTCAGCAAACCATGCCCGCCGAAAGTCCTGCGCGAGACACTGAGCATGGCCATTTCGGCGTCACGCACCGCGCCGGCGATGGATGAGTCGCCCGCGCCCCCTGTCGCAGAAGCAGAGCCTGTCGTTGAGAAGCCCGCCGCGCCGGAACCGGTTACTGCCGCTCAGGAGACGCCGCCCGACATCATCCACGACGATGACGATACGCAGCGAAACCTGGTGCCCCTCAAGGAAGAAGATGTCGCGGCGATGAGCGAGCGAACCTCATCGCACTGGCAGACAGTCACGAGCGTCGTCATGTCGGAAGACTCCGTCGAGGAATCCCAGGAAGTGCTCGGCCTGGGCCCGGCCATGCTCAATACTGCGGACGTCGGCGTTGTCGTGTTCACGATCGACCCGGACTTTGCGACCACCGCCATTCGCGCCGTCTCCACCGAGCGCAACACCATTCTCGCCACCAAGCTGTCGAAGGTGGCCGAGGCGCTCGAGGTCGGCGATGCCGGCGTTCTGATCACGGACTACAAGACCAACAACGCCATACTCAAGAAGATCATTGCAGCGCTCAAACAGCGCTTGCCGCAGCTCGTGACGATTGTCGTCAGCGACGGCCGCGACACCACCGACATGATCAGCCTGATCAACTACGGCCAGGTATACCGCTACGTGCTGAAACCTGTCGAGCCGGAGAAACTGCGGGAAGAGATCAACGCTGCCGTAGTGCACCACCTGTACCTGATGAGCAGTCCCGAGTCGGCCAAGCGCCACCAGGTAACTGCCGGTCCCAAAGAGGCTGGGGAATCGTCGACGACGGTCAGCCGCTTCATTGATCGCATCAATAATCTCCCGGCACCGGGCACGGACCCTGCGGATACGATCTCCTGACTGAACGAGACATGATCGAATGACGGACGCCAAAGACAACAGCTCACTGCCACTGCTCCTCGGAATCACGGGCTCGATTCTGCTGGTTGCCGTTGGCGGCTGGTTCTTCCTCGAGCAGGGCGACGAGCCGGTTGCGACCGCAACTCCGCCACCACCTGCCGCGGCTCAGTCGTCCGTGCCGCAAGAACCGGCCACGGACGTTGACGTTCAGGAGGCAGACGAACCGGCGGAGACGGCGCCCGAGGCAACTCCCGCCATCGAGGTCGTCGACGCGCCGACGACCGGCATCGATGCCGAATTGCGCAAGGCGCGCCTGGCTGCCGAAGCCGACATTCTCGTGGTGCCGGCTGCACAGAGCGCCCTGTATTACTACGGCCGGATCCTTGACGCCGAACCCGACAATGAGATCGCCAATGCAGAGCTGGACGCCGTGCTGGCGCGGGTGGCGCAGTCGGTCGCGACACTGCTCGCCGCGGAAGAATTCGCGCAGGCCTATGAAATCGCCGTCCAGGTCGCAAGGCGCAGGCCGGAGCACGCGCTCGTTGCCCAGACCCAGGAGGCCCTCGACAGTCATACCGAAGACCTGGTCCAGCAAGCCCTCGAGCTGGTTCGCGCAGGCAACGACGACGACGCCCGGCAGGCACTTGCAGATGCGGAAAGCCTGCCCGGCCGTAACCCGGAATACTTTGCCGCGGTTCGCGATTCCATCGACGAGATCCGGGACGCACGCGAGGTCGCGGAAGAGAGAGACCGGCAGCGCCGTGCCGTTAACAATGCCAGGACCGCGTGGGTTCAGAGCGTGCGCGGGGCGATCGGTCGCGGCGACCTGATTACGCCGGAGGGCCGCAGCGCTCGTGACCTGCTCGCACAAAGCAACAACTGGAATGCCGAAAGAGATGAGCTGCGCGAGGAACTGCTGGTGGCGATGGTAGACGGGGCCAGGGCGGACATCGAGGCCGAATTGCTCGAGGACGCCGCCACACTGATCGATGCCGCCACCCGGCTTGGCGCAGAAGCCGGAGACATTGCCCAACTACAGGCTGCACTGGAAACCGCAACGATTCAGAAACAGTCCAACAGCGTCGTGCCACTGTCAGAGCTGGTGCTAGTCAAGAGGACCTCGCCGGTCTTCCCGAGGCGCGCATCGAGGACCAATGTGTCCGGCTACGTCGACCTGATCTTCACGGTCACGCCCGCGGGCGAAACGTCCGAGATCTCGGTGCATCGCGCCGAGCCGGAATCCATATTCGATGCGGCAGCAATCAGGGCGGTCGAACAATGGGAGTTCGAGCCGGTCGAGTATCGCGGCCAGATCATCAGCCAGAGGACCGGTGCCCGGCTGATTTTCCGACTCGAATAGCCGGACGCCTCAACCCAGCTTCGAAGCGATGTAGTCGTCGACAATGCGCTCGAGCAAATCGAGCGGTACGGCGCCGTTCTTGAGCACGACGTCGTGGAAATCGCGCAGGTCGAACTGGTCGCCCAGTTCATTCATCGCTTTTTCGCGCAACTCCAGGATCTTCATCATGCCGACCTTGTAGGCCGTCGCCTGGCCCGGCAATACGATGTAGCGCTCGACCTCTGAAACGACATCGCTCTCAGCCATGCCGGTATTCGCCAGCATGTACTCGATCGCCTCTTCGCGCGTCCAGCGCTTGTGATGGATGCCGGTATCGACAACCAGGCGCACGCCACGAAACAGCTCGGCCATCAGCCGGCCGACGTTGTCGGCATTCGTGGGCATCAGGCCAAGCTCATACGCGACGCGTTCCGCGTATAGCGCCCAACCTTCGACGTAAGCCGTGAAGAGTCCGAAGCGCCGAATGAGCGGCACTCCTTCGAGCTCCATTGCGATCGCAATCTGGAAATGGTGCCCGGGTATGCCCTCGTGCACGGCCAGCGTTCGCATGCCGTACTTCGGCGTCGCCTTGATGTCGTAGAGGTTCGCGAAGAAACGGCCGGGCCGCGTGCCGTCAAGCGCGGGCTGCTGGTAGTACGCGCCGGGCGCCGTCTTCTCCCGGAACTCGGGAACCCGCACCACTTCCATGCCCGCCTTCGGGCGAATGTTGAACGCATCGTCGAGTCCGGCGTCGAGTTCGTCGAGCATGACCTGGTAGTCGTCGAGAATCTGCTGTCGGCCTTCGTCGCTGTCCTCGTAGTAGAACTCGGGTCGCTCCGAGTAGATTTCCATTGCGGCAGTGAAGCCACCGGAAACATCGACGCCTTCGAGCTTCAGAAGCTCCAGCATCTCGGCCTGGATACGATCGACCTCAGCCAGGCCGATCTCGTGAATTTCGTCGGCCGTGTAGCTCGTCGTCGTGAAGAAGCGCAGCGACAGACGGTAGGCCTCGTCGCCGTCGGGAAGGTGCCAGAAGCCGTGGTCGTCGCCGGCCTTGGCCTCGAGCTCGCCGAAGTAGTTGATGAAGGAATCGTATGCCGGGTACACGTTGTCGTTGATTGAAGCCTCCACGCGTTGCAGCACATCGGCAGCCTGCGCGTCATCGATCTCCTCGGCTTCCTCGAGTTTCTCGGCCAGGGACGTATAGAGAATGTTCTCCTGTGCCGGTGTCGCGACGAAGTTGCGCATCTCCTCGAGCACTCGCTCGATCACGAATCGCGGCGGAATGATGTCCTTGCTCTCGCGCAGCCGCAGGCCGATAAGGTACTCGTCGTGCTTGCGCGGCAGCTCGCTCATGCGGGAGAGGTAATTTTCGGCGTCCTCCATCGTATTCACCTGGTGCTGCGCATCCATGAAACTCGGAAAGGCACTCTGGATACCCGACATCTGGTTCGCCGGGTAGTTGTGGAATCGAAACGCTTCCGCGTCTTCGAGCATCCCGGTCAGGTACAGCGCGATGTCCTTGGTCAGGCGTTCGTTCGCATCGAGATCGTCATCGTCGTACTGGTGCAACCCCTCGCCGAAAGCCTTGAGCTCGGCGAATAGCTCGTCGGTCTGATCGGGATGGGCGTCGTCGAGGTGCGCATTGTGGCCCTTGATACCCATCGACTCGAGGAAGCCCAGTGAGGTCAGCGTCTCCGGACTGTCGAAAGCAATCTTCACCAGGGCGCGGTCCATGTACGCGCGGAACATGAAAGGCTTGTCCGCATACCACTCGTGCGCCGCGAATGAACCGACGCTGACGAGCAGTACGAGCACGACGATACCGAACCACTTGAGAATCTTCTTGATCATGAGTTTTTCTGCTCCCCTGTTACTTCCGCGGGATTCCGGGCGTTCGTATTCTACCTCTCGAGCATTGCCATGCGCCGCCTGATATCCGGCAACACCCGTTCGACACATTCCCTGCCGGTTTCCATGGCCTCCGCCGCCTTGCCGAACTCCAGCAAGCCGACGTCGCTCAGGTGCGGCGAAATCATGAAGTCCGGAGGATCGCCGGCCATGCGGCTGCGCGTGATGCGGTCCTGGAAGATATTGATGGCGCTGGAGACCACGCTCATCAATCCCGGCGGCGGCACGTCCGGCTTGCTCGATGAAAACAGGGCGCCCGAGTACTCCTTGGCCTGTTGCTTGAGGTAACGCACCAGGCCGGCCTCTTCCTCGGCCGACGCAACCCTGGCGTCCTTGAGATGTTTGCCAACGATGTCCGCATTGAGATTTACGGCGATGACGATATCGGCGCCGAGTGCCCGGCAGGCCGCCACCGGCACCGGGTTGACCAGGCCACCGTCCACCAGCCAGCGATCATTGTCGAACACTGGCGGGAACAGGCCCGGCATCGACATCGAGGCGCGAACCCAGTATGCGACGTTGCCGCCGCGCGACCAGACTTCCTGCCCTGTATTGAGGCAGGTCGCGACCGCGAGAAACGGCTTCGGCAGATCGTCGATCTGCGTCCGGGCATCCACGACATACTTGTGTATGAACTGATCGAGGCGTTCCACATCGACGAAGCCCGTCTGCGAGAACTTGATGTCGAGAAACCGGTAAACGTCGGAGCGGTTCAGACCGAGCACCCATTCTCTGAGTGGGTCGAGGTTGCCCGCAACATAGGCGGCGCCCGTCATCGCGCCCACCGAAGTGCCGCAGACAATGTCCGGCTCGATGCCCCCCGCGACGAGTGCATCGATGACACCAATGTGCGACCAGCCGCGCGACGCGCCGGATCCGAGGGCAAGGCCGACTTTGGGTGCATGGGCCATGGTTCGGTCAGTCTGCCGCTTAATCGGCGAAACGTCCAAGCGTCAGCCCGGCCACGATGCCCACATTGGTCTTTTGCACGCTAAACGTCTCGCCCGACATGTCGAGCCGCGCGCTGCTGAGGGGAATAGTCGCGTTCAGGCCGATCTGGATGCGGAAGTTGTATCCCGCGATCAGTTCGCCCGCATCGAACCGCAGCCCGGCTTCGGCAAGCGCCACTCCCCGACTGACCGTGTCCGACTGCTCACCTTCGCGGTCCTTGTCGCCGAAGATGCGCTCCTGGCGCCAGCCGCCGCCGAGCGATGCGTAGCCGCTGGTCCATCCACCCGCCACATCGAGGCGTTTTTCCCACTCGATGCCCGCCCCGGCCAGCACGGTGCGGCGGTAGATCATCGGGTCGTCGTCGTGCTGTGGCTCGCCATAGCCGCCGATGACGAACAGCGAACGGCGCCAGGCGGGGTCACCGCGATTCAGCCACCCGGCGCGCCAGCGCCCAGCCATTCTCAGGTAGACGTCAGGCACGGTGACGTTTACATCGAACGCAAAGCGAGTCTGTTTTGCGTGTTTGCGCTCCCGGTCGAAGCCGGCCGCAACCAGGCGAATTTGCCCGTAGGAAGCGTCGTTGTCGAACTGCTGCACGGTCTCGAAAACGATCGGTCCCCAGCGCAGCCCGAAGACGGCGGCAAGATCCTGCTCGGCGAGCGCCGTTTCGGCCAGTACCGGTTCCTCGTAACCCGAACGCCAGTCCTGGCGCAGACCCAGCCACAAATCGACCGAGCCCTTGCCGGCAACGCCGTAAGCACCGGCGGCGGCATCAAGCTGTCCGTCGCTGGCCCACAGGGCGCTGCCGCGCAGCCAGTAGCCCCAGCGCCAGTCTTGCGAGCCGCTGTGTCCCTTCAGTAAGCGATAGCGCTGCGCATCCATCCAGGCCGTGGCATCGGTCCGGTCGAGGTCCGTGTATGCCGCGACCTCGACGCTGCTTCTGACGAGCTGGTGGAAACCGTTTTGCATGCGCTCGCCGCCGAAGTCGCCGTAGCTGCGGACGCCGAGTCCGGCAGTAACGCGGTTGACCGTCGTGTCGGACCGGCCGTTGATGAAGCGGTACCCGAGCGTCGCCGAGAGCTGGTCTGTGCGCACGGGCTCTTCGACGTCGATCAGCGTCAGGATGCTGTGGTCGACAGCCACCTCCCAGCGATCGCGAATCGTGCCGCTGACGATGAACTGCTGCGTTCGAAAGTCATCGGACGCCCCGCCGCGCCCCAGCAGGTCATTGCTGAAGCTGAATTCGAGCGGACGTTTTATGGTTGGCGGCGTATTGGAATGCAGCCCGGCGATCTCGCCGGCCGATGCAGGAAAGCTCATCGCGACGCCCAGCAGCATCGCGGCCATGGTCATAATGCGGGTCACGGATCGCTCGATATTGCATCTTGGCCGATTGCGGCTGATCATAGCCGCTCTTCACGCTGCTGTTTATACGGGAATGTAATGATCAAGCGACTTTTCGCCCAGGTTGTCGAAACAATCTCCATGACGGAGACCGTAACGGCCGAGGACCGTGAGGCGACTTTGCGGCTGGCCACGGCCGTGCTCATGGTCGACGTCGCGCGCGCGGATTACGTTTTCGAGGAAAGCGAGTTCGACCGGGTGCTGAAGCTCATCGAGGGGCACTTCGGCCTGTCGCCCGAGCAGGCGGCGGAACTTGTCAACGAGGCCGGCGCCGAAGCCGACGAACTCGTCGACGTTCACCGCTTCACCACGCTCCTGCACGAGCACCTCAGCGATGACGAAAAGGCGCGGATCGTGTCGCTGCTCTGGCAGATTGCATTCGCGGACGGCAGGCTCGACAAGTACGAGGATTCGCTGGTGCTGAAGATCAGCGACCTGCTCTACGTGAGCCGTGGCAAAGTCATGCAGCTCAAGCGCGACGCGGAACAGGTCGCGGGCTAGGCCTACAGCGCTTCGAGTACCCGCTCGAGGCGAGCCCTCACCTCGCCGGCCAGCGGTTCCACGCCGGGATGACCGACGAGCGACATGACGCTGATCGGATCCATGAACGATACGTTGACCGCGCCGGCGTCGTCTTCACGGACGAGCACGTTGCACGGCAACAGCAGCCCGATGTCGGGCACGGCCTCGATGGCCTGGTTGGCCAGCGCCGGGTTGCAGGCGCCCAGAATCCGGTAGCGTGGCATGTCCTTGTCCAGCTTTTCCTTGAGCTTTGCGGCGACGTCGATATCCGACAACACGCCGAAACCCTCTGTCTGCAGGTCTGCCGTCACCTTGTCGATAGCCGCATCGAAGTCGAGATCGACCTGCTTGCCGAAACCGAAAGCGCTGTCCATTAACGATTCTCCTCAACCGCGGTGCCGCAGTAGATGTCGTGCAACAGGTGAATAACCCGGTCGGCCGGCCCTTCGGCCAGCCTGTAATATATCGTCTGTGATTCGCGGCGCGTCTTGACGATGCCCTGCTGCCGCAGGCGGGCGAGCTGTTGCGACAGTGCCGACTGGCTGAGCGGAATCATCTCGTTCAATTCGCCAACCGAGCGTTCCGAGTCGGCCAGCAAACACAGGATCATCAGGCGGCTTTCATTGCCGAGAGCTTTCATGAGGCCCGCCGCGTCGGAAGCGTGCTCGGCCATCTCGCTCACATTCATCATCTCTCTCCAGCCCTCCTGGGCTTAGGCAAACCACTATAGACGAAACTAATTTAGAAGTCTATAAATTAGCCTTTACTAATTTAATAGCATTCCATATAGTGGGCGAGGCAAGTCGAAGAACCAGGATCTGAAGGAGAGGGGAAATGGCAAAAATCGTGGTCATGGGGGCCGGCATCGGCGGTATCACGCAGGTGTATGAACTGCGCAAGGCGCTGGGCAAGGAACACGAACTCGTACTGCTCGGAGACTCGGAACGCTTCGAGTTCACCCCGTCCAACCCCTGGGTTGCAGTCGGCTGGCGCAAGCAGGACCAGATCACGATTGACCTGCCCGAGCTCATGAACAAGCACGGCATTGCGTTCGATGGCCAGGGGGTCAAGCGGCTGCACCCGGAATCCAGCCGCCTCGAAATGAATGACGGCAGCACGGTCGAGTACGACTACCTCGTCATTGCGACGGGCCCCAAGCTGGCGTTCGAAGAGGTCCCCGGCCTCGGTCCGGACGGCCATACCCAGTCCATTTGCAAGACCGGCCATGCCGCCGCGTCCTGCGTGAATTTCGAAGCCCTCGCGGCCGACCCCGGACCGGTCATCGTCGGCGCGGCACCGGGCGCGTCGTGTTTCGGGCCGGCCTATGAGTACGCGTTCATCCTCGACACGGAACTCAAGAAACGCAAGATACGCGACAAAGTGCCCATGCATTTCGTTACCCCCGAACCCTACATCGGTCACCTGGGTCTCGACGGCGTCGGCGACACCAAGGGTCTCATGGAATCGGAAATGCGTGACCGCCACATTCAGTGGACGACCAATGCGAAGATCACTGCGGTCGAAGACGGCACGATGCGTTTCACCGAGGTCGATGAAGACGGCAATGACAAGAAAGAGCACGAACTGCCGTTCACGCATTCGATGATCCTGCCGGCCTTCAAGGGGGTGGACGCCGTCATCGACATCGAGGGCCTGACCAACCCGCGCGGTTTCATCCTGATCGACGACCACCAGCGCAACCCGACGTTCAAGAACATCTACGCCGTGGGCGTGTGCGTCGCAATCCCGCCGGTCGGGCCGACGCCGGTCGCGACCGGCGCCCCCAAGACCGGTTACATGATCGAGTCGATGGTGACAGCGACGACGCACAACATTGCCAACGAGCTTGCCGGCAAGGAGCCCGAAGAACAGGGCAGCTGGAGCGCAGTGTGCCTGGCCGACTTTGGCGACTCGGGCGTCGCGTTCGTGGCGCTGCCGCAGATCCCGCCGCGCAATACGAACTGGGCGTCGCAGGGGAAGTGGGTGCACGTGGCCAAGGTCGCGTACGAGAAATATTTCCTGCACAAGGTCCGCGCCGCCAAGACCGAGCCCTATTACGAAAAAATGGTTCTCAAGATGCTCGGCGCCAAGCGCCTCAAGGAGGCCACCTGATTCGGAGCGCTCGTTGCGAATCCCCCCCACGCAACCGGCTTTGGCGGCCGGTGACAGGACATCCTGGTACTGAAAGCATCGGCCGCCGCTCCTCCTTCCGCGGGCACGGACGCCCGCGCGGCCGCGTCGTCCCGCGGTGACTGCATTGCCCCGGACCTTGTAATATAATCGCCGCCCACCGCAGGGGACCGAGGTCCCGGCAATCACATTCGCAACACCCGGAGTAGTAAGTTGAGTCGCGACCAGAAGTTCTTCGACATGTATTCCCTCGTGATCGGCGTTCTCGCCGCCTTCGCGCTGGCGATTTTCGTGCTGGCAATGAAGATGTCCGACCTGACGCAGGGTGTTTACACGCGCGACGCGGCCGAGTTCCAGGCTGCCGTCGAAGAGCGCATTCGCCCGGTCGGCCAGGTCTACCTGCCCGGCGAGGAGCAGGCGGCGGCCGCACCGACCGTAGAGACGCTTCCCGAGCCCGACCCGGTCGCGACGGCGATGACCGGTCCGCAGGTCTACAACGCGGCGTGCAACGCCTGCCACGGCAATGGCGTCGGCGGCGCACCGATTACCGGTGATGTGGCCGCGTGGGAGCCGCGCATCGCCCAGGGCATCGACGTGCTGAACGATCACGCGATCAACGGATTCGATGGCGACGCCATCACGCCGATGCTGGCCAAGGGCGGCCGCGCCGACCTGTCCGACCAGGAAGTCATCGACGCCGTCGCCTACATGGTCGAAGAGTCACAGTAGTTTTTTCTTATCCAGCTGTCTCAGCGACAGCGCTTCGGCCACGTGCGCGACATCGATGTCGTCGTTTCCCGCCAGATCGGCAATCGTCCGCGCAACCCGGCGCACGCGCTGGTAGGCGCGCGCCGACAGGTTGAACGTATCGGCCGCTTTCTCCAGCAGCGCCAGGGGCTGCGGCGAAAGCCTGCAGGTCTCACCCAGCTGAGATCCCCGAAGGCGCGCGTTGCAGGTTCCGAATCTGCGCAGCTGCAAGCGCCGCGCTCGCGTCACCCGCGCCGCCACGCTGCGAGTCTTCTCGCCCGCCGGCGCGTCGTCCCGTAACGCCGCCCGGCTCGGCCGGCGCACCTCGACGTGCAGATCGATACGGTCGAGTAACGGACCGGACACCTTGCCCCGGTAAGTGGCTACCCGTTCGGCACTGCAGCCACAGTCACCCCGCGGGTCGCCAAGGTAGCCGCACGGGCACGGGTTCATGGCGGCGATGAGCTGGAAGTTCGCCGGGAAATCGTGGCGTCCGCCCGCCCGGGCGATCGTGATGACGCCGGCCTCCAGCGGCTCGCGCAGTACCTCGAGCACGTTGCGGTTGAATTCCGGCAGTTCGTCGAGAAACAGGACGCCGTTGTGGGCGCGTGAAATCTCACCGGGGGCGGGACCGGGACCTCCTCCAACAAGCGCCGCCGGCGACGCCGTGTGATGGGGTGCACGAAACGGCCGGCGCCGCCAGCTCGACGGTTCGGGCTGGCGGCCGAGCACCGACCCGATTGCCGCCGTTGCCAGTGCCTCTTCCTCGGTCATCGCGGGCAGGATCCCGGTCAGCCGTCTCGCCAGCATGCTCTTGCCCGTTCCCGGCGGCCCGATATACAGCAGGTTGTGACCACCCGCGGCAGCGATCTCCAGCGCACGCACGGCCTGTGCCTGGCCGCGAACGTCGGCCAGGTCCGGCTCGTCGCGGCGGACGGCCCGCCAGCGCGTTCGGGCTTCCGGCTGTATCGATTGCGCGCCGCTCAGGTGCGCCACCACCGCGACCAGGTCGCGCGCCGCCCGCACTTCGGACTCGGCCAGCGTTGCCTCGGCGGCGTTCGGCTGCGGCACAAGCAGGGAACGGCCGGCCTGCCGCGCCTGAATGGCTGCCGGCAGCAGCGCCGGTACCGGGCGCAGATCGCCGTCGAGAGACAGCTCGCCGTAAAACTCGATGCCGTCGAACGACTCGGCGGGAAGCTGCCGGCTGGCCGCCAGTATGCCCAGCGCAATGGCCAGGTCGAAACGGCCGCCGGACTTGCGCATGTCGGCCGGGGCCAGGCTCACCGTAATGCGTTCCTGCGGCCACTTGAAACCGGAGCTGATCAGGGCGCTGCGCACGCGATCCTTGCTCTCGCGGACGGCCGTCTCGGCCATGCCGACGATCGAGAATGATGGCAGCCCGCCAGACAGGAACACCTCGATGTTCACGCGCGGGGCTTCGGTGCCGAGCTGCGCACGGCTTTTGACGATGGCGAGACTCACAGCGGCCCTCCGTGGCCGATCTCCCGCTCGGGCGGGCTCCTACGCCGACTCTTCGAGTTCTTTGAGCCTGGCTTCCAGCGCCTCGAGCTTCTCGCGGGTCTTCGCGAGCACGGCTTCCTGCACTTCGAATTCTTCGCGCGTGACGAGATCGAGCTTGTCCAGCCCGTTCTTCAACACGCTGCGAAAGCCCTCCTCGAGATCCTCACGGATAGCACGCAGGTTATCGGGAACCGACTCCGCGAGCTTGCGCGCCAGTTCTTCTATCGATCTTTCACTCATGAGGGCTTGATACCGCAGGGCGATGTGAAATGCCAGCTCACCAAATTAGTGCAAATGCCGAAATTGGTGCTCCGGCATGGCGCATGTCTATCGGTTGGGTGCTTGTAACACTCTGTTTAGATAACGCTTTTGCGAATTGGCACGCTTCCTGCTCTATACAGGCCGAATCTGTTTTTTCACTTTTTTGGGAGCAATGCATCATGAAAACGATTCACAAAGCAGGCCTTGCGGCCACTCTTCTCGCCGCCAGTAGCGTGGCCAACGCAGGCTGGTCCGCAAACCTCGGCTTCGCCAGTGATTACTACTTCCGCGGCATCTTCCAGAAGAGTGCCTCGGCATCGGGTGGCATCGACTACGAATCCAGCAACGGCTTTTACGTCGGCACGTGGGTTGCGGACGTCGGTGGCGACATCGCCGGCGACGGCCTCGAGGTCGACGTTTACGGCGGCTGGGGTGGATCCACCGGCGACTTCAGCTATGGCGTCGGGTTCACCGGTTATTACTACACCGGGGAATTCGACGACACCTACCAGGAAGTCAATCTCAGCTTCGGCTACAGCTGGCTGACCATCGACGCGGCGATTGGCGAGTACGACGCCTCACCGGACACGCTCGACTACCAGTTCTACTCGGCGACGATCGCGCACAACGGCTTCTGGGCCCAGTACGGCACTTTCCAGGACGACTTCGAGGGCGACTATGTGCAGTTCGGTTATGACGTCACGCTTACCGAAGCTGAAATCGACTTCGGAGTGAGTCTCTTGCTGACCGACGACAACGCCGTCGGCGAAAACGAAGAGGCCCTCATCCTGACCATCGGCAAGTCCTTCGACCTGTAATTCGTCGTGGAGGGGGCGCGAGCCCCCTCCCCAGTTAACCAAGGGGAAAAAGCAATGAAAATGATCACTGCGATCATCAAGCCGTTCAAGCTCGACGACGTGCGCCAGGCCGTCGCCGACATCGGCATCCAGGGCATCACTGTCACCGAGGTCAAGGGCTTCGGTCGGCAGCGCGGCCACACCGAGCTGTATCGCGGCGCGGAATACGTCGTCGACTTTCTGCCCAAGGCCAAGATCGAGCTGGCCGTCGACGACGCTGTCGCCGACCAGGTCGTCGAAGCTATCGCAAACACGGCTCGCACAGGGAAAATCGGTGACGGCAAGATTTTTGTCTCCGAGATCTCCGAAGCCATTCGCATTCGCACCGGCGAGACCGGCGCCGAAGCGGTCTGATGTCACGAATTAGCGGAGGATACTCTCGTGGATGAACTAACAACTCTGTCCAGCCAGGTCAGTGAACTGTCCTATGCGTTGGATACTTTCTATTTTCTCGTGTGTGGTGCGCTCGTCATGTGGATGGCCGCCGGATTCACGATGCTCGAGTCGGGCCTCGTTCGTGCGAAAAACACGGCGGAAATCCTGACCAAGAACGTCGGCCTCTATTCGATCGCCTGCATCATGTACATGCTCTGCGGGTACACGATCATGTACCCGGGCGACGACTTTGCCGGCGGTTTCTTCCAGTTCGGCAGTGGCGTACTCGGTCAGTCCGATAACAGCGCGGAAGCTGTCGCCGCCGGCGACGCCTACTACTCGGGCCTGTCGGACTTCTTCTTCCAGGTCGTGTTCGTCGCGACCGCCATGTCGATCGTGTCAGGCGCCGTCGCCGAGCGCATGAAGCTGTGGTCGTTCTTTGCCTTCGCGGTCGTCCTGACCGGTTTCATCTACCCGATGCAGGGCTTCTGGAAGTGGGGCAACGGCTGGTTGAACGTGGGCAACGGCGACGTCGGCTTTCTCGACTTCGCGGGCTCCGGTGTCGTGCACATGTGCGGCGCGGCCGCGGCGCTGGCCGGCGTACTGCTGCTCGGCGCGCGCAAGGGCAAGTACGGTCCGCAGGGACAGGTTAACGCCATCCCGGGCGCCAACCTGCCGCTCGCAGCGATCGGTACGCTGATCCTGTGGCTGGGCTGGTTCGGCTTCAACGGCGGCTCGCAGCTGCAGGTGACCGGTGTGGACAACGCCAACGCCGTTGCGCTGATTTTCGTCAATACCAACATGGCGGCCGCCGGTGGCCTGGTGTTCGCGCTGCTGCTGTCGCGCCTGTGGTTCGGTAAAGCCGACCTCACGATGGCGCTGAACGGCGCGCTGGCGGGACTCGTCGCCATCACGGCGGAGCCGCTGACGCCATCGCCCCTGGCCGCGTCGCTCATCGGCGCCGTTGGTGGTGTGCTCGTCGTCGGCTCGATCATCCTGCTCGACAAGCTCCGGATCGACGACCCGGTCGGCGCGATCTCGGTTCACGGCGTCGTCGGCATCTGGGGCCTGCTTGCCGTTCCCATTACCAATCCCGACGCATCGCTCGTCTGGCAGCTGATCGGCATCGTATCGATCTTCGCCTGGGTGTTCGTGACGAGCTTCATCGTCTGGTTCGCACTCAAGAAAACCATCGGTATCCGGGTATCCGAGGAAGAAGAGTACGAAGGCGTGGATCTCTCGGAATGCGGCCTCGAGGCTTACCCCGAGTTCACCTCGGCCGAATAGGCGCTATGCAAAATCCCCCTTTTTCATAGCACCGAGTGGGCGGGCCTTCGGGCCCGCCTTTTTTTGCATAACATTGGTCCAGATGCACGAAAATGCGTGTGATTATCATCACACCATTGCAGCCTGCCGCGTGGTTTAATGCCTTATTGTTCAATGCACCGGAACGGAACGATGAACAGACTGCGACTGCCAATCACGATCGCTTGCGCGGCCCTGCTGACCAGCGGCCTGGCCGTGGCTGGCGAAATCTACAAGTGGGTCGACGAAAACGGCAACGTGCACTACGAAGACCGGCCGCTCGGCGAAACCAACGTGGAGCGAGTCGTCACGGTGCAGTCACGTAACACCGACAACGCCGCGGTCGCCGCGCGTGTCGACGACCGCCGCAAGGCGCGTGCAGCTGCGGCGCAGGTCGAGTCGGAAGCGCCGGAAGAAATGAGCAAGGAAGACCTGCGCGCCGAGAAGAAGGCTCGCCATGAAAAGTGCCAGTCGTATCGCGCCCAGTTGCAGACCTTCCTCACTGCGCCGCGCATGTACGAAGAGGACGAGAACGGCGAGCGCAGCTACCTGGAAGAAGACAAGATCATGGAGGCCCGCTCCAACGTCGAGGACAAGATCCAGGAATATTGCGGCGCTTCGTAGCCGATCACAGTCCTCTTTCCCCCGTCAGGTTACAATCGCGGTTCCTTGATTAGGGAGCCTCTCGCTTGAGCGCAGCACCCGTGGCCCAGGACAAAGGAGCACAGGCCTACCTGCCCGATTTCTGTGCGGCGACCACCGTGTTCGTGGTCGTCGTGATCGCCGAGCTCATCGCTATCATGCTGACGCTCGCGGCGCACCGCCCCGGGGGCCTTTTCCTGGTCGAGCTCGCTCGCGTGTCGCTGTTCGTGCAGTGGCTGGCGCTGTTGAGCTGCGGTGTGATGTGCGTGTTCCGCGACTGGCTCGAGAGCGCCGGCAAGACGCGGGCGTTCGTGCTGAGTTTCCTGGTTCTCGAACTCGTCTGCCTGGTCCTGGCCGAGCTGTCGTTCCAGCTGTCGCGGGCTTTCCCGGATTTCATCCGCATCGACGATTCCCACCTCGGTTTTATCGTGCGCACGTTCGCGATCTCGTCGATCGTTATCGCGCTCGCGATGCGTTACCTGTACGTGTCGAGTGAGTGGCGGCGCAGCATCGTGCTGGAAGCACAGGCGCGCATCAGCGCGTTACAGGCGCTGATACGGCCGCACTTCCTGTTCAACAGCATGAACACGATTGCGTCGCTGACCCGCACCGACCCGCGCCAGGCGGAGGAAGCGGTCGAAGACCTGTCGGACCTGCTGCGCGCCAACCTCGGCGCATCGGGCGACCGCACCTCGCTCAAGGAGGAGCTCGAGGTCGCGGCCATCTACCAGCGCATCGAGAAGCTGCGCCTTGGCGATCGACTGTCGGTGCGCTGGGACGTCGCCGACCTGCCGATGCGCGCGCAAATCCCGAGCCTCACGATCCAGCCGCTGCTCGAGAACGCCATTTACCATGGCATCGAGCTGCTGCCCGACGGCGGCGAGGTGCTGGTCACGGGCAGGCGCGACGACAAGTTTCTCGATATCACGATCTCGAATCCGGTAGCGCCTGGCGAAAAACGCACCAGTGGCGGCAACCAGATGGCGTTTGCCAACATCCGGCAACGCTTCGAGCTGGCCTATGGCAACCGCGCCACGGTCGAGGTTGACGCCGGCGACTCGCGCTACGCGGTGCGGCTGCGTTTCCCGCATGAGGAGGCGGCATGAAGATCCTCATCGTCGACGACGAAAAACCTGCCCGGGATCGGTTGCGCCAGCTGCTCGACGACTTCGGAAATTACGAGGTCGTCGGCGAAGCCGGCAACGGAGAAGACGCGATTGCCGCGGCGGCACGGGCCCTGCCCGACGTGGTGCTGCTCGACATCCGCATGCCGGGACTCGATGGAATCGAGACGGCGCATCACCTCAACGCCATGGAAAACCCGCCGGCCGTCGTCTTCACGACCGCCTATGACGAGTACGCGATCGATGCTTTCGATGCCAGGGCGATCGGTTACGTGCTGAAGCCCGTGCGCCGCGAGCGCCTGGGACGCGCCCTGGAACACGCGGCACGCCTGTCCGGCCCCGTGCTCCGGGAGCTGGCGGACGAATCGAAGCTCGACACTCGCCGCAACCATGTCTGTGCCCGGCTGCATGACGAACTGCGACTGATCCCGATCGAGGACATCCGCTATTTCAATGCCGACCAGAAATACGTCTGCGTGCATCACGCCAGCGGCACCGATCTCATCGACGATTCGCTCAAATCGCTGGAAGAGGAATTTGCAGACCGGTTCGTGCGTATCCACCGCAGCGCGCTGGTCGCTGTGGACGAGATCGAGAAACTCGAGAAACTGGACGACGGCAAGACACATGTTGTGTTGCGCAACCCCACTCAGGACGAGGACAATGCCCCCGACGACGAACTGGTAGTCAGCCGTCGTCACCTGGCGACGGTTCGTCGCCGTCTCACAGGAGGGTAGATCGTCTTGGATATTCGAATCGCTACACGCAAGAGCGCGCTTGCGCTCTGGCAGGCAGAGCACGTTGCCGGCCTGCTCGGGGCCCTGCCCGAGGTCGGCGCGGTCGAACTCGTGCCGCTCTCGACCCGGGGCGACGAGATCCTCGACAAGAGCCTGCAGAAGATCGGCGGCAAGGGACTGTTCATCAAGGAGCTCGAGGTCGCGATGCAGGTCGGCGACGCGGACATTGCCGTTCATTCGATGAAAGACGTCCCGGCGGAGATGCCCGAGGGATTCTGCCTGGCCGCCGTGCTCGAGCGCGCCAATCACGCGGACGCGCTGGTGGGCGGCAACGGTCGCGCGTTCGACGACCTGCCGCAGGGCGCCCGCATCGGCAGCTCGAGCCTGCGACGCCAGGCGCAGCTCAAGCTGCTGCGCGCCGACCTCCACATCGAGCCGCTGCGCGGTAACGTCAATACCCGATTGGCAAAACTCGACAACGGTGACTTTGACGCGATCATCCTCGCCGCAGCCGGGCTCGAGCGGCTCGGCCTGCAACACTACATCAGCCAGCAGTTCGCGCCCGAGGAAATGCTGCCGGCAGCCGCCCAGGGCGTGATCGGCATCGAGTGCCTGGAATCTCACGCCGAATTGCGTGCGGTCCTTGCGCAACTGAACCACGAGCCGACCGTGCAGACCACGGCCGCCGAGCGCGCCATCGCCCGGACGCTGCAGGCCAACTGCCAGTCACCGGTGGCAACCTACGCGGTGATCGAAGACGCACTCATGACCGTTACCGCGCTGGTTGCGCTGCCTGACGGCAGCGATTCTGTTCGCGATTCGGTGCAGGGGCCCGTGGCCGACGCGGAAGATCTCGGGATCCAGCTTGCAGAGAACCTCCTTGCGAAAGGCGCCGGCGAACTGCTTGCCGCGGTGAGCGCAACCCATGGCTGACAGGCCGCTGGATGGCGCCGGCGTACTCGTTACCCGGCCGCAACGCCAGGCCGACGCCCTCGTAGACGCCATCGAGTCCCGGGGCGGTATTGCGATCCGCTTCCCTGTCATCGAGGCGCGCCCGCACGCACGGGCCGACGTCGTCGCGGCGGCCGGGGCGCTGCAGCGTCCCGACATCGTGATTCTGGTGAGCGTCAACGCCGTGCGTTTCGGCCTGCGCTACGCTGGCGATGCCGCCATCGGGGTGGTCGGGCCGGCGACTGCCCATGAAATAGAGCAGAGCGGCCGCAACGTCGACATACGCTCGCCGGGCGGTTTCACCAGTGAGCAGCTGCTCGCCGCGCCGGAGCTTCAGGATGTGACCGGCAAGATCGTGCGCATCATCCGCGGCAACGGCGGCCGTGAATTGCTCGCCACCACGTTGCGCGACCGCGGCGCGATCGTGGAGTACCTGGAGGTTTACGAGCGCGTCGTGCCGGACCATGAGCCCTCGGAAGTGACGGCGCTCGGCGAGCGGTGGCGCGACGGCGGCATCGAAGCGGTCACCATTATGAGCGTCGAGACGCTCCGCAACCTCGTGGAACTGTTGCCCGCCGAGCACCTCGAATACCTCGGAAAAACCCGACTGGTCACGCCTGCCAGTCGTGTTATAAAAGCAGCCAGCGATCGATTCCCCGGCATACCGACCACGCTCGCCAAAGGGCCGCAAGCCGCCGACATGGTAGAAGCGATCGTTACCAGCATGCAGAGCGGACATTCCGATGACTAACGACAACGAACAACCGCAAGACGCCGAATTTCCCGAAGAAAGCGAAGAGTCCCCGGCCGAGGCGCAGGAAGAAGAGGTGCGCGCGTTGCCGCCGCCGGAGAAACCCGTGCGCAAGCGGACGAGTAGCGTCGCATGGCTGGCGTTGATCATCGCGGTCCTGAGCGCCACGACTGCCGGATACTATCTCGTGGTCGAGGGCCTGCGGGCACGGCAGGGCGCGGACGAGAATACCGGCGCGCTGGCGGAACTGCGTAATCGAGTCGCAACGGCCGACGAGTCCCTGTCCAGCCTCGATGCGGAGATCGACGAACTCGCCGAAGCCGATGCGCAGGCGGCAGCGGAGATCGATGCCGTGTTATCCGATTTCGAATCCCGCATCCAGTTGCTCGATTCGCTGCCCTCGCGCATGTCGAACCTCGAAAATTCGGTGGCGGCCATACAGGGCATTTCGACGGGTGCCCGTAACACGCTGTTACTCGCCGAGGCCGAATACTACATGCAGCTGGCCAACGCCCAGCTGCAGCTCGCCGCCAATCCCGAGCTCGCCGCACTGGCGCTCGGCATGGCCGACGACCGTATCGTGCAGCTGGCCGATCCGGCCCTGACGGAGGTCCGGCGTGCGCTGGCCGATGAACTTGCCGCGCTCGACACGATGGAGAAACCCGACATCGAAGGCGCCACGCTGACGCTGTCGAGCCTGGCCGGTGTCGTTGCCACGCTGCCCTTGCGGCAGGTCGGCGTGAACGAAGGCGGCCCGGCGGCGAGCGCCGACGAAGAGCAGAGCGGCGTTGATCGGGCCTGGGAGTCCGTCAAACAGGCCGCATCGGGACTCGTGCGGGTAACGCCGCCCGACGAGACGGCAATTCCACTGCTCACTCCGGACGCCGAGTACTTTCTGCGCACCAACCTGACTTTGCAGCTGCAGGTCGCGCGACTCGCGTTGCTGCGCGGTGAGCAGGCCGTCTTCGAGCAAAGCCTGAGCGATGCTGACCACTGGCTCCGCGACTACTTCGACACCGACAGCGCCCAGGTCCGGGGCGCACGCGCAACCCTCGAAGAGATTCGCGGCAGCATGACCGTCGTTGCACCGCCCGACATCTCCGGCTCTCTGCAACTGCTGCGGCAATTCAACAGCATCTCGTCGGGACCGGCGCAATGAAATTCGGCGCCATCGTCGTCGTGGTGTTGGTCCTGAGCGCGATTGCCGCGCATTTCCTGCTCGGCGATCCCGGCTACGTCGCCATTACGTTTCGCGGCTACCTGATCGAGATGTCGGTGCCGGTCCTGATCGGACTCGGCGTTCTGCTGCTGATCGTCGTGTGGCTCGTTCGCCGCATCATCCAGGCGCCACGGCGCATCGGTGAGGCGGCGGGCCGTTACCGCTCCGGCCGCGCCGGCGTCAAGCTGACCCGCGGCATGATCGAGGTCGCGGAAGGCAACTTCGCTCGTGGCGAACGCCTCCTGGCCCGCGCCGCGAGCACCAGCGACTCCCCACTGTTCAACTACCTGCAGGCCGCGCGCGCCGCCCACCTGCAGGGCAAGGACGACCGGCGCGACGAGTGGCTCAAGCTCGCGTACGAGCAAACCCCTGAAGCCGCCAATGCGGTGCTGCTGACCCAGGCCGAATTCCAGCTGGACAGGGAGCAGTACGAGCAGGCGCTCGCGACGCTGCGGCGTCTCGAAGAAAACTCCAAAGAGCATAGCCACGCGCTGGCGCTGCTCGGCCGCCTTTACTACCAGCTCGAGGACTGGGCCAATCTCGCGCAAATCCTGCCCCGGCTCGAAAAGCAGGGCCGCGTCAAGCAAGAGACGCTCGACGAGTGGGCCGTTCGCGTCCGCACCGAGAATTTTGCCAACGCCGCGGATGGCGATGCGGTCCTGGCCGAATGGCGCTCGCTGCCGAAACGCCTCAAGAACGACATTACGGTGCTCGAGGCGTACTACGAAGCACTCATGCGAGTCGGCCTGCACGATAAGGCCGAAAAAGACCTGGCTGCCGCGTTGAAAGCCGAGTGGCGTGCGCCGCTCGTGCGGCTGTATGGCCGCGTCGAAGGACCGGACGCCAGCAAGCAGCTCAAGCGCGCCGAGGGGTGGCTCGCCAAACGCGGCGAGGATGCCGACCTGTTGCTTGCCGCGGCCCGGCTGTGCCTGCGCAACGAACTCTGGGGCAAGGCACGCAGCTACCTCGAGACCGTCATTGCACTGCGACCCTCGGCCGAGGTCTACCAGGAATACGGGCGCCTGCTCACCCAGCTTGGCGAAACAGACGCTGCGGCGGACGCCTATCGCGACGGTCTCGGCATGGCGGCAAAAAGCTCGTTGCGGGCGATTCCGCACCTTGGTGCGGACCAGGCGTGAGTTTCCCGACACTCGTTTTCGGTGTCGGCTACCTCGGTAAGCGCGTCTGCACACAGGGCGGCCATGGCATTCGCGGCCTGCCGCGCGCCGACTACGATCTCGACACGGGCGGCGAATTGCCCATCGACCTGCCCGCCGACTACCGGGTTCTCTACACGGTGCCGCCTTCACGCGAGTCAGAAGGCGACACCAGGCTCGAGCGGCTGCTCGAGGTGCTCGATCCGGCGCCGCAGAGATTCGTGTACATCAGCACGACCGGTGTGTACGGCGACCACGGCGGCAAGGACGTCGATGAATCTACGCCAGTCAGGCCCGGCTCGCCGGGCGCCGCGCAACGCGTCGCCGCCGAGAGCGCGCTAACCGAGTGGGCGGCGCGCAACGGTTGCGCCGCCGTCATCCTGCGCGTGCCCGGCATATACGGCCCGGGCCGCCTGGGCATCGACCGCATTCGCGAGGGCTCACCGATCGTCCGCGAGGAAGACGTGGGACCGGGCAACCGCATTCACGTCGACGACCTGGCCACGTGCTGCGGCGCAGCGCTCGACGACTCGACGCCGGCAGGGATCTACAACGTCGGCGACGGCGATCACCGCACGTCGGCCTGGTTTACCGGCGAGGTTGCGCGACAGCTGGACCTGCCCTTGCCACCGGCAATCACGATGGCCGAGGCCGAGACGCAGTTCTCGCCGATGCGTCTCTCTTTCCTGCGCGATCAGCGCCGTGTCGACACGGCGAAGATGCGTGCCGTACTCGGGGTCATCCCGAAGTACGCGAATCCGCAAGACGGCATCGCCGCAAGCCTCGAGGAAGAGGGCTGATCCCGCTGTTTTGTAACAGCAGACCGAATTGAGACATCAATCCTGTGAGTCATGCGGGCCGTTGCCTAGACTCACCGGACTTACTGGAGAACTGCATTGAAACTTCGAAATCTAGCTCTGTATGTTGTGATTCTGATCGGCTCTGCCGCTTGTGGCGGGGGCGGCGGCGGTGGTGGCGGCGGCAACGCGCCGGACTTGATGACGTTCAATGTCTCGACCGTCGTCGCGACCAACGTGCCGGGTGGCGACTCCATCGGCGCGACCGTCGAGGGCACGCTCAGCCCGCAGGGGCAAAACAAGTTTGGCGCAAACGACACGGTCTATATCGTCGTTACACACAATTCGTCCGCCATCACCAGTATCGATGTTCAGGTGATCGGCGCCACGGGCATTGCCAATATCCAGGTGACCAATACGCTGCCCCCCGGCACGTATAACGCGAACATCACCGTGCGCGTGTGCAAGGATGCCGGGTGCTCGCGGGTCGTATCGAGTTCGATCCTGCCGTTCCGCTACGACGTGCTGGAGCCTGCGGTCGACGTTGACGATCCGTTTGTCCTGGCATTCACCCGGTACCAGGACCAGGCGTTGCCCGCGGACTCGAAGCCCTATGACTTCAGCCGTTTCGACCTCTCGCGACCGACGGAGATCTTTCTGAACCTGGACACCAACATCAACCGCGGCAATCGCGACCTCGATAACGCCTGGGTCGAGGTGAATTTCGACGCCGACAACATTACGGCTACCGCCCTGACCTCGCAGCTGCCTTGTGGGCTCACGACCGGTGAGGTCATCGTGATGTACGACACGCTCGAGTTCTCACACGTCGCACGCATTCCGATCGAGTTCACGATTAACAGCCTGCCAGTTGTGAACGCCGTGCAACCCAAGGCGGTCTACGACGCGCAGTCAACCGATGTCATCGTGACGGGCTGCGGGTTCGACAGCATCAACGCGGCCGATCTGCGAATCGGCGGCGTCGCGCCAACTGCCGCCACGGCGGTTTCCGATCGGGAGATGAACGTGACGATCCAGGCCGGCCTGGCCCTGGGCTACCACGACCTGACGTTTGCTTCGGTAGCCGCACCGGTGGGCAGCCCGACCGAACAGGTCATGGTTAAGCCGGCTGCTGGGCGGCCAAACCTCGAATTCGACCTCAACGCTACCAAGCCAAGGGGATCTCTGCTCACTCTCTGGGACGAGGAACGCGAACGACTTTTCGTGGCCGATACAACCGGGCTGGCGCTGTTCCAGAATGACGGGAACGACTGGCAATACTCGCAGGTAGGTGGAGTCGCCGGCAGCGGCTCCGCCGATCAGATTCTGCTCTCGGCCGACGGCAATACGCTTGCGCGCAGGTCGTCCAGCAGTGGCTTCAGTTCGTCGGTGCAGCTTTATGACGCAGAGACCTTTGCATCGCTGGGCGGTGAAGGCCTGGATGAAACGAGTGGCGGCGAGCCGGCCGCTATCGACAAGTTCGACCAGCTATACGTCTCGTCGAGTGACGGCCGAGCCAGCAATTACAAGGTTTACACTCTCGACGGCTACCTGCTGCGCGACGACTTCGGCTCTTCGACACGCCAGGCCAACAGGACCATCTCGGTCGCGAGCGGCAACCAGGACGTCGTTCTGATATCCGCGCTCAAGGACGACGGCTGGATCCGGATCGATACGACTGACAACTCGGAGCTGTTCCAGAATCATACGGATAGCACTGGCGCCAATGTTCGCGACGCCTGGGTCTCTTACACGGGCGCCTACGCAGAAATCCTGAATAACCAGCTCGGACTGGACCGGGCGATCTTCGACGCCAGCTACGGTTTCGTGGGACGTATCCCCGCGACGACGACTTTCGACGACCAGGTGCAGGCCATCAGGACATCCGGCGTCTGGATCGACGAAGCGGCAAACACGGCCATGGCCAGCTTCTCCGAGCCGACACAATCCGGCGTGCCGGCCACGCGCGTACGCTACGAGCTGTACGACCTGACGTCGGCGAACAACGATCCGTTAGTAGCGATCGACTCGGTCGAAATGACGGGTACGTTCAACGCGGGCGTCGATGACAAGGACGAGAATCACTTTCTCGTAAGCGACGACGGCGAAACAATCTTCCGGATCGGCGATCGCATAACGATCATGCCCAACCCGTTCTAGGGTCCGGGCTCAGGGCTGGCTGCGCTTGCTCTTGAGCCAGGACGCGAGCGGATCCCAGTCGTCCCAGTCGGGCCAGGCCAGGTACTCGGGAAGCTCGTGGACGCCAAGGCCGCGGGTGTACGCACGTACGTAATTCATCGCCTCACGCAGCGAGGCGATGTACGGCACCCTGGCTTTTGTCAGGTACTCGTCGAGCTCGTCCCAGATCAGCGTGTTGTCACGCACGCGATTGGCCACCGCGCCGATCTTGGCCTGCTTGCGCTGAACCTTGCCGACTTTCTGCAGCTCCTGGAGAAAGACCGTCGTGGCTTGCATGTCGATGGTTGACGGCAGGACCGGCACGACGATGGTCTCGGCATGCCGGACGAGGTCGGTCAGCTCCTTGCCGTGTGACCGGGCCGGCGCGTCGCTGACCACGATGTCCGCCGTGCGCGGCACGTGCCGCAGGCCGTCCTCGAACGCCGCAACGCCGGCGATCGACGGGCGGTTGTCCGGGCGCCTTTCGAGCCAATCGAGACTCGAGCGCTGCGGGTCGTAGTCCGCCAGCGCGACATTCGCGCCTTCGTTGGCAAAATATGCCGCAATATTCGTCGCCAGGGTGCTTTTTCCACAGCCGCCCTTGGCGTTCAAAACCATGATGTGCCGCATGACCTCTCCAGAAGGGAATTGTTATTGGAGTTTTATGTAAACTACAGCCGCCGCATGCAAATGTCCATCCGGCAGAATACGTGTCTCCAATGCAGCTTCCGTATCTGAAAATGCAGGGTGCCGGCAACCAGATTCTGGTCGTCGACCAGCGCGCCGATGCTCACCCTCCGCCCGCTCCCGACATGATCCGCAAGCTCGGCCATGGAGCAACCGGCCCCGGCTTCGATCAGCTGATGTGGGTCGGTCCCGCGACCGGATCGTCGGCCGTGGCCGCCTACCGGGTATTCAATCGGGACGGCTCCGAGGTGCAGCAGTGTGGCAACGGCGTGCGTTGCGTGGCGCGGGTGCTGGCGGGCGACGACACCACTGCCGGCCCCATGCTGCTCGAAGGTCCGGCAGGCCCCATCGAGGCCATCGTTCGCGATGACGGCCTCGTCGCGGTGAACATGGGGGCGCCCGAATTCGAACCCGGCCGGATTCCGTTCGTCGCGGACCGGCGGCAGGACCGCTACGAGCTCGAGGCCTGCGGCCGCGTGCACCTCGTGTCGGTTGTATCGATGGGTAATCCACACTGCGTACTGCTCGTCGACAGCATCGCCGCGGCTGACGTCGACCGCCTGGGACCCGCCATCGAGGAGCACCCGCGATTTCCGGAAGCCGTGAATGTCGGTTTCCTGTGCGTGGCGGACCGCAGCAATGTCGAGCTGCGCGTCTGGGAACGCGGCGTCGGCGAGACGCTTGCCTGTGGCACTGGCGCCTGCGCGGCAGTGGTATCGGGCCGGGTGTTGGGCCTGCTCGACGACGAGGTGGCGGTGCGGCTACCGGGCGGGCAACTCATGGTAAGCTGGCACGGCGCCGCCGAGCCCGTGTGGCTTACCGGCAATGCCGAATTGATGAGTGAAGGAACGATCGATCTATGAGCACGCAACCCGAGCCGGAATTTGTCGACGAACCGCTTTCCGAACAGGCCGTGCACGACTACCTCGAGGCCAACCCCGAATTTTTCGAGCGCAACGCCACGTTGTTGAGCCGGCTCGAGCTGCCGCACGGCGCGGGCGGCGCCGTGTCACTCGTCGAACGCCAGGTTGCCATGCTGCGGCAGAAGGAACTCAAGTTGCAGCGGCAGCTCAAGGAGCTCATCGACGTCGCCCGCGACAACGATCTGCTCGCCGCCAAGATCCACGAACTGTGCCTGCAGCTGCTGGCTGCCGGCGACCTGCAGAGCTGTGTCTCGGCCGTCGAAGAGGCGATGCGCGCCGGCTTCGGCGCCGATCATTCGGTCCTCGTGCTGTTCGCCGACCCGGACCTGTTCGACGACATCGAAGGCGGCCGGTTTTTCCGCGTGGTTGCGCGCGATGACAAGGCGCTCGGCCCGTTCGATACCTTCCTGGCCGGCAAGGGGCCACGCTGCGGACAGGTGCGCGATGCGCAAAGGGACTTCCTGTTCCGGGACGACGCCGACGAGATCGGATCGGTCGCACTCGTGCCGCTCGGCAACAAGTCCGAACTCGGTTTCATGGCTATCGGCAGCCATGATGCCGACCGCTTCCACCCGGGCATGAGCATCGACTTCCTGGCTCGTGTCGGCGATCTCGTAGCGGGAGCGCTGAAACGCTATTAGGACCTGGGTCGACAAATTCATCCACCATCTCGGCTATGAACGCCGACTGTCCGAGCTGACCTGCAAGCACTATCGCCGCGATCTCGAGGCGCTGCTCGACTATTGCGGCCAGCACGACATCGACAGCTGGGACCAACTCGACAGCGAACACGTGCGGGCCTTTTCGGCCACCTGTTACCGCCGCGGCCTGTCAGCCCGGAGCATCCAGCGGCGCTTGTCCGCCGCGCGGACGTTCTTCCGCTACCTCGTGCGCGAAAAGCAGGTCAGGAAGAACCCCGTGGTGTCGGTGTCGGCGCCGAAGTCGCCGAAACGCTTGCCGGGTAACCTCGACGCGGACCGCATGGCGCGGCTACTGGATATCCCGGGCGATACCGCCATCGTCAATCGCGACCGGGCCATGCTGGAACTGCTGTATTCATCCGGACTGCGGCTGTCGGAGCTCGTCGACCTCAATTGCGACGACGTCGACACGCCGGACGCCACCGTGCGCGTGACCGGCAAGGGCAACAAGGACCGCATCGTGCCGGTCGGCCGCCAGGCACTTGCCGCCCTGCAGCGCTGGCGCAGGTCGCGGCCCGAGTACGCACCGCCCGACGAGCCTGCGCTGTTCGTCAATAACCGCGGCTCACGGCTCAGCCGCCGTTCGGTGCAGGCGCGCGTCAAGCACTGGGCGAGCCACCAGGGCATCGACACCAACGTTTATCCGCACCTGTTCCGGCATTCGTTCGCAACCCACATCCTCGAGTCCAGCCACGACCTGCGTGGGGTGCAGGAACTCCTCGGGCACGCCAACATCTCGACGACCCAGGTCTACACTCACCTTGATTTCCAGCACCTTGCCCAGATATACGACCAAACGCATCCGCGCGCCCGGAAGAAGAACTCTTAGGCGCCGCTTGTAGGAGCCCGCCCCAGCGGGCG
>JASJBB010000053.1 GCA_030066735.1 Woeseiaceae bacterium
GCGCCGATGGACAACAGCATGATCAGCGCGACCGCCGCGAACCAGCCAAACAGCTGGCGGCGAAACCCGGCAACCTGGGCGTTGAATGACTCGAGGCTTTCCGCAACCTTGAACACGAACGGCCGGTAGTTGCCGTCGGGCAGCTCCCACTGCACGGCCAGGCTCAAAGTGAGCACCGGCGTGCCGTCGGCCAGCGATTCACGCAGAAACTGGCGCACGCCGCCCGCGGGCACCTTACCCCTGGGAATGTCGATACCGAGCGCCGAGCGGGAGCGCCAGACGGGTTCCCCGGCCGCATCGCGAAGCTCGGCATAGAGCCCGGAGCCGATCGCCCCGAACCGGGGTTCCTGCAGGTCCGGCGGCAGCTCCAGGCCGCCGTTCTCGGTCGCCTCGGCAGCGGCCAGGATCGCCATCAGGTGGCCGTCGAGGATGTCCCGCTGCGCCTGCTCTCCGGCGCTGCGAAAGGCGGTATCGAGCACCACGATCGTGGCGCCGAAAAACAGGATGAGCAGCACACTGACCGAGATCAGCAGGCGCGCACTGAGAGAGGACATCACTCGGACGGGCCGCGTTCCAGCGCGAAACGATAGCCTCTGCCGCGCAGGGTCTCGATGGGATTGATCGTGTTGTCGGGGTCCATTTTCTTGCGCAGGCGGCCGATAAACACTTCGATAACGTTGCTGTCGCGCTCGAAATCCTGGTCGTAGAGGCGCTCCGTGAGTTCAGTCTTGGACACGACCTGCCCGGCACGCACCATCAGGTACTCGATGATCTTGTACTCGAAACTCGTTAGCTCGATGCCCGCATCATTGACCATCAACTCCTGCCGCGACATGTCGAGGGTAACGGGGCCGGCTTTCATGATCGAGGACGCCCAGCCGCCACTGCGCCGCAGCAAGGCGTTGACGCGCGCCGTAACTTCCTCGACGTGGAACGGTTTGACGACGTAGTCGTCGGCGCCGGCTTCGAGCCCGTCGACCTTGTCCTCCCAGCGGTCGCGGGCCGTGAGGATCAGAATCGGGTAGGTCTTGCCGCGGTCGCGAAGCTCGCGAATGATGTCGAGGCCGGACATCTCGGGCAATCCCAGGTCGACGATGGCGAGGTCGATCGGATACTCGAGCGCGAAATAGAGGCCTTCCTTGCCGTCGCCCGCCTGCTCTACGGCGAAGCCGCCGTCGGCCAGCTTGGCCGCCAGGGATTCGCGCAGCGTGGCGTCGTCTTCGATTACCAGTAAACGCATGACGGTCAGCCTCCGCGTTTGCGACCCTGGACCTTGTGCGTCTTGACCTTGCCGTCCTTGGTCAGGACCTTGATGTGGTGGACTTCACGTCCCCCACTCACCTTGGTTTCCGCGCTCAGGATGCGACCGCCGGTCTGGCGCCGCACCTGTTCCACGGCTTCCGACAGGGTCTTGCCATTATTCTGTGCCACGACGATCGGCCGGGCATCGTGATCGTCCGCGCTGGCGCCGAGGGGACCCAGCGCCAGCGCGGCGAAGATGAGAACAATGGACAGGCGTCGCATCGGGTTCATTCGCTATCTGTATCACCCGGCGGGGCGGATGTCGACTCGCACCTTGATCTTTTTGCCCGGGTCGTACGGCATGCGCGTCGAGTAGTTCTGGCCGTGGTAGCGATAGACGACCTGGTAGCCGTCGATGCGCTCTTCCAGGCGATTCTCGTAGCGCGTCGCGCAGCGCTGCACGGGCTCGGCGACATCGACACGGCGTACCGGCCCATGACCGATGGCGGCGCCAATCATGCTGCCGGCCACCGTGGCGGCGTCCTTGCCGCGGCCGTTGCCGAACTGGTGCCCGATCACGCCACCGATGACCGCACCGGCCAATGCCCGGCCCGATGCGCCACGCCGCCGCTCGTAGGTGCTGTAGTACTGGGTTTCCTGCCAGCATTCGCGAACCGGCGCCTTGACAGTGACCGTGCGAACGATCGGCTGCGCGCTGAGCACTTTCGCGTAGTCATAGACGGCCGCGTTGGCAGCCCCGGAAATCGCCAGCAGCGCCGCTGCTGAGATCAGTCCTGCTTTCCTGGTATTCATCGTACTCTCCATTTCCCATTCGACCGGCTTCTTGCCAGCCTGGGGAAAAGACTAGCCCGGGCGCAATGAACCACCGCTGAATGCGGTGTGAATACCAGCTGAACTAGCCGACGCGCTTCTTGGCGGCGCGCCACTCCTGGTCCAGTGACGCGAGCGTCTGCTGCTCCAGAGCCTTGTTTTTTGCGGCCATGGCCTGCTCCATGTCCCGAAACCGCCGTTCGAACTTGAAATTTGCCGCGGCCAGGACTTTTTCTGGGTCCACGTCGAGGTGCCGGGCAAGATTGACGACCGCGAACAGCAAGTCGCCGAATTCTTCCTCGATCGCCGCCTGGCTGCGGGTACCGACGGCGCTCTCGAGTTCGTCGAGTTCCTCGCGGATCTTGTCGCGGACGCCGCTCCGGTCCGGCCAGTCGAACCCCACGAGACTGGCCCGTTTGCCCAGTTTCTGCGCCCTTTTCAGCGCCGGCAGCGCCTTTGCAATGCCTGCCAGCGCGCTGTCATCGACCCGGGCGGCTCGCTCTTCGGCCTTGATCCGCTCCCAGCTGCCCGCCTGCGCCCCCGCGGCCCGCTCTTCGTCGGTCCCGAATACATGGGGATGGCGGCGCAGCATCTTGTCCGAGATCGTCCCGGCCACATCGTCAAAATCGAACAAACCGGCTTCCCGGGCCATCTGCGCGTGAAACACGACCTGGAACAGCAGATCGCCGAGCTCGTCCCGCAGGGCATCGAAGTCCTCGCGCGCAATCGCGTCGGCCACCTCGTAGGCCTCTTCGATCGTAAAAGGCGCGATGCTCGCGAAGTCCTGCTCGAGATCCCAGGGGCAGCCCGATTCAGGGTCGCGCAGGCCCTCCATGACTTCAAGTAATTTCTCAATACTACTCATAATTTGTTATTTTTTAATAATATTTATGAATCTCAAAAGCATCTGTGCCGTCGCGCCCCAGATGCGTTGGCCCTCGAAGTGAAACTCTACCATCGAGAATGACAGGCCCTGCCATTCACGGTCCACGAGACGGTGGTTCGCGGAATCGAGGAAAAATGCGAGCGGGACCTCGAACGTGTACTCCACCTCCGTCCGGTCGATGGCGAGATCCACGAGCCCGTCGACCAGCCCGACAACCGGCGTCACAGCATAGCCGGTAACCGTCGGCATCGTTTCCAGGTACCCGATAACGGCCACCGCGTCCTCGGCAATGCCGATTTCCTCGCGCGTCTCGCGCAGCGCGGTGACCTCGATGTCCGCATCGGCGTCCTCCATGCGCCCGCCCGGGAAACTCACCTGCCCCGCATGGTGCTTGAGATCCGCTGACCGCTGGGTGAGCAGGACCGATAGCCCGGCGGCGTGGCGCCGCACCGGGATCAGCACTCCCGCTGGCTTCAGCGTCGCTGCGATCTTCTCGAGCATGCCGGCGGGCCAGCTGTAGGTCCCCCTGGGGACGACGACGTCGAGAGGATCGAGCGGCTTGCGCGTGCCCGCGAGCCGCTCGCGGAGCTGTTCGGCGGTGATCGTCACCTAGTTCTGGATGCCGCCCTCGGTCAGGGCCGCCGGGTCCAGCAGGCGATCCAGCTCCTCATCCGTCAGGTCCGTGAGCTCGCGCGCCACGTCCTTCAGCGGCCTGCCCTCGGCGTAGGCCTGCTTGGCAATCTTGGCGCCGAGTTCGTAGCCGATGACGGGATTGAGCGCCGTGACGAGGATCGGGTTGCGGCCTACCGCCGCATTGATGTTGTCCTCGTTCACCGTGAAGCCCGCGATGGCCTTGTCCGCCAGCACCGTGCAGGCGTTTGCCAGCAGCTCGATGCTCTGCAACAGGTTGTAGCTGACCACGGGCAGCATGACGTTCAGCTGGAAATTGCCCGACTGACCGCCCATCGTCACGGTCAGGTCGTTGCCGATAACCTGCGCCGCGACCATGGCCACCGCCTCGGGAATCACGGGATTGACCTTGCCCGGCATGATCGAGGACCCCGGCTGCAATGCCGGCAGCGCGATCTCGCCAATGCCGGCAAGCGGCCCCGAGTTCATCCAACGCAGATCGTTGGCGATCTTGGTCAGGCTGACGGCGAGTACCCGCAGCTGGCCCGACGTCTCGACGGCCGCGTCCTGGGTGCTGAGACCCTCGAACTTCGAGTCCGCCGACGTGAAACCGATACCGGTGTGCTCGCCCAGCAGCACGGCGACCTTTTCGCCGAATCGCGGATGTGCATTGATGCCCGTGCCGACCGCGGTGCCGCCCATCGCGAGGGCCGTCAGCCGCGGCATGGAAGCCTCGAGACGCTCCTCGGCATGATCGATCTGCGAGCGCCAGCCGTCGAGTTCCTGCCCCAGCGTGACGGGCATGGCGTCCATCAGGTGGGTCCGGCCGGTCTTGACGATATGGCCGATCTCCCCGGACTTTTTCTCGAGCGTGGCCGACAGGTGCCTGATCGCCGGCAGCAGGTGCTCGTGAATCGCGATCGCGGCACTGACGTGCACGCAGGTCGGGATTGCGTCGTTGCTGCTCTGGCTCATGTTTACGTGATCGTTCGGGTGCACCTCTTTGCCGAGGTTCTCGGACGCGATATGGCCGATGACCTCGTTGGCATTCATGTTCGAACTGGTCCCGGACCCGGTCTGGAAAACGTCGATCGGGAAATGCGCATCATGGTCACCAGCCGCCACCTCCAGCGCCGCCTTTTGCACGGCGATGGCGATGTCGCTCTTGAGCAGTCCCAGTTCCGAATTGGCCCCGGCACAAGCCCACTTCACCAGGCCCAGCGCCGCGATGAACTGCGATGGCATCGGCAGGCCGCTGATCGGGAAATTTTCCACGGCTCGCTGGGTGGTGGCGCCCCACAAGGCATCGGCGGGAACCTGCAGTTCGCCCATGCTGTCGTGTTCGGTCCGGTATTCGTTGCTGGTCATTTCTCGGTACTCCGTGCTATATCCTGCGCATCCGGTGGCGTGTATCATTCGCGCTGTCGCGCGCAAGTCTACACTGGTTTCTACGACATGAAAGTCTCGACGCTGAGAGCCCTCTCACCTGCGGATGGCCGCTACGCTGACAAGGTCAACGGGCTGCGGGACATCTTTAGCGAGTACGGCCTGATTCGCTTCCGCGTACTGGCCGAAGTCCGCTGGCTGCAGTGCCTTGCCGACGAGGCCGCGGTGCCCGAACTCGAACCGCTGTCACCCGTGATGAAGGACGTCCTTAACAAGCTTGTGGACGACTTCTCCCTGGACGACGCCGAGCGCGTCAAGGCGATTGAAGCGACGACGAACCATGACGTCAAAGCCGTCGAGTATTTCATCCGTGAACGTCTCGGAGATGGGCCCGAAACCGGCCCTCTCAAGGATTTCCTGCACTTCGGTTGTACCTCGGAAGACATCAACAATATTGCCTACGCGCTGATGCTCCGGGCCGCACGCAGAGAGGTCGTCGTGCCGCTCATGCGTGAGGTGCGCATATTCCTGCAGTCCATGGCGCGTGACTACGCCGGTTTATCGATGCTCTCGCGCACGCACGGGCAGACGGCCAGCCCGACCACGCTCGGCAAGGAGCTGGCAAACGTCGTTGCCCGGCTCGAACGTGCCCAGCAGCGGTTTCGTGACGTCGAAATCCTGGGCAAATTCAATGGCGCCGTCGGCAACTTCAACGCCCACGCGGTGACCTACCCCGACGCCGACTGGCCGGCCATCAGCGAGCGTTTCGTCGAGTCGCTGGGCCTGGCCGTGAACCCTTACACGACCCAGATCGAACCCCACGACTGGACCGCCGAGTACTCGCACGCACTGATTCGCTACAACACGATCCTGATCGACCTGTGCCGCGACGTCTGGGGGTACGTGTCGCTCGGCTATTTCCGGCAGAAAGTCGCGAAAAACGAGGTCGGCTCGTCGACGATGCCGCACAAGGTCAACCCGATCGACTTCGAGAACGCCGAGGGCAACCTCGGGATGGCGAATGCGCTGTTGTCGCATTTCGCCGAGAAACTGCCGATTTCTCGCTGGCAGCGTGACCTCACGGACTCGACCGTGCAGCGAAATCTCGGCGTCGCCATCGGCTATGTCGTCATCGCGATGCAATCGACGCGCAAGGGCCTGGGCAAGCTGCAGGTCGACGAGGAAACGATCCGCGACGACGTCTCCGGGGCCTGGGAGGTGCTCGCCGAGGCCGTGCAGTCGGTCATGCGCCGCTATGGCATTCCCGAACCCTATGAGAAGCTCAAGGCGCTGACGCGCGGCCAGGCAGTGACCGAGGAACTCCTGCAGAAGTTCATCTCGACGCTCGAGATTCCGGACGACGAAAAACAACGGTTGCTTGCCCTCACTCCCGACGCTTACACGGGCCTGGCCGCCGAACTGGCGGCCAAAATCGGATCAACCTGAGTTCTCGTGACCATATGTGAAATTTGCCGGCTGCGTGCGGCCAATTTGTCGTGTCTCTGAAACGCGCGCCCTGCTTGGGATGCAAACGATTCTCGATGTACCGGCCAGCCCTGAAAACGTGACGCAGTTGGCACTGTATTCGACATCTCGCCGGTAATATGAAGTCCATGGAGCAGGTACGCGAAAAGGGCCGTCGCTGGGTCATTTCCACGCGCGAGGAAATGCGCCAGGCCGTGATCGAGGTGGCCCGCGAAGCAAAGCGCAAAGTTTCGATCTTCACGCATGACCTCGAGCCGGGCATTTACGACGACCCCGAGTTCCTGGAGATCATCAAGCGCCTGATTCTGTCGCAGACCTACTCGCGAATTCGCGTGCTGATTGCCGACCCCACCAGGGCCGTCAAGACCGGCAACAATTTCGTGCATCTTGGCCGCCGCCTCAACACGTACATCGAGTTTCGCCATGTCCGCGAGGACCTGCGCACCCACGCCGAGTCCTTTTGCATCGCCGACGAGACGGCGCTCGTGTATCGCCTGCAGGCGAGTCGTTGGGAGGGCATTGCCGACACCTACGAACCGGCGGTATCAAAACTGTACGGCAAGATGTTCGACGAGATCTGGCTGGCAAGCGAAGTCGAAACGGAATTTCGCCAACTCGGAATATAAGAACACACGGAATGTACCCAACGGACCTGACGGTTTCGGCCGTCATCGAATATGACGGCAGCTACCTGCTCATCGAGGAGTATTCGATGGGTGACGTCGTGATCAACCAGCCCGGCGGCCACATCGAGGCCGGCGAATCCCCCGAAGAAGCCGTTATTCGCGAAGTGCGCGAGGAAACCGGCTGCGACGTCTCCTGCGGAGAGCTGATCGGCGTCTACCTGTGGATTCACCCGCAGACCCGCCAACAGTTCCTGCGGCTCGTGTTCGTGGCCGAATACCTCGGATGCGACGAGAGCCGCAGTCTCGATCACAACATTGTGCGCAGGCGCTGGATAGCGCGCTCGGATATCGAAGGGCGCCGCAACGACCTGCGGACCCCCGTTGTCCTGCGCTGCATTCGCGACTATGAAGCCGGCAAACGCCAGTCTGACGCCATGCTGACCGGCATGCTGCCCCTGCAGAACAACGTCGACGCCGTGCTCGCCAACGCCGACCTGGTCTAACTCCGCAAACATACTGGCCCACGGCCTACCCCTTGGTAAAATCACGCGTCTATGGAGCGCGAACTCAAGAATCGCAGGGTGATCCTGGGCCTATCAGGAGGCGTCGACTCGGCCGTTGCCGCGGTGCGGCTCATCGAGGCCGGCGCGGATGTGCACGCGCTGCACATGACCAACTGGGAAGACGAGGACGGCTACTGCACGGCCGCCGAAGACCTTCAGGATGCGCGCAACGTCTGCGAGCAACTCGGCATTCCGCTCCACCACGTCAATTTCGCCAGGCAATACCGCGACCGGGTCTTTCGCTACTTTCTCGACGAATACGCGGCCGGCCGCACGCCGAACCCGGACGTGTTGTGCAATCGCGAGATCAAGTTCGGCGTATTTCGCGAACACGCGAAGCGCCTCGGCGGCGAATTGCTGGCCACCGGCCACTACGCGCGCACGGCGCTCGGCGACGGCCGCACCCGGCTGCTCAAGGGCGCCGACCTGAACAAGGACCAGAGTTACTTCCTGCACGCCGTCAGTGAGGAAGCGCTCGCCGAGACCGTGTTTCCGCTCGGCGATCTCACCAAGGACCAGGTGCGCCGCATCGCCAAAGACCACGGGCTCGCCGTCCACGCGAAACGCGACAGCACGGGCATCTGCTTCATCGGCGAGCGGCCGTTTCGCGAATTCCTGAGCACTTACCTGCCCGCCAACCCGGGCCCGATCCGAACCCCGGAAGGGGCCGAGGTCGGCCGGCATCACGGGCTGATGTACTACACGCTCGGGCAGCGCCAGGGCCTGGGCATCGGCGGACGGGCCGGCGCGAGCGACGCGCCCTGGTACGTCGTCGACAAGGACGCCGGGGCCAATGCGCTGATCGTTGCCCAGGGCAACACCGATCTCCTGATGAGCGATGCGCTGACGGCCGTGGAGGCAGGCTGGATCAATGGGCCGCCCGCAGGCCTCGAGGCCGGGCTACGTTGCATGGCCAAGGTCCGCTATCGCCAGCCGGACCAGGCCTGCGAGGTCAGGCCAGCGGCCGGCGGCGGTCTCTCGGTCAGCTTCGAGGAGGCCCAGAGGGCCGTGGCGCCCGGCCAGTACGTGGTGTTCTACGACGGCGACGTGTGCCTCGGCGGCGCGGTGATCGACGAAATCCACAGGATCGAGGCCGCCGGTTCCGCTATAATGCGCGCGCCCGGTGACCTGGCCGGCCACGGTTGAACCCCACAATCCCGGAGAAAACACGATGAAGGACAGCTTCGGCGCGCGCTCGACGCTTGCCGTCGGCGACGACAGCTTCGAAATCTATCGACTCGACGCCGTGACCGAGGGTCACGCCGCGCAACTCCCCTACTCCCTCAAGATTCTGCTCGAGAACCTGCTGCGCCACGAGGACGGCCGGGACGTGACTCGTGACGATATCCTGGCGCTGGCCAACTGGGATCCGAAAGCGGACCCGAGCACCGAAATCTCGTTCACGCCGAGCCGCGTGATCCTGCAGGATTTCACCGGGGTTCCTGCCGTGGTCGACCTGGCCGCGATGCGCGACGCGGTCGTCAAGCTCGGTGGATCCGCCGAGAAAATCAATCCGCTGTCCCCGGCCGAGCTCGTCATCGACCACTCGGTGCAGATCGATCACTACGGCGCGGCCAACGCGCTCGACCTGAACAACAAGATCGAGTTCATGCGCAACAAGGAACGTTACTCGTTCCTGAAATGGGGCCAGTCCGCGTTCGAGAATTTCCGCGTCGTGCCACCCAATACCGGCATCGTCCATCAAGTTAACCTGGAGTATCTGTCACGGGTCATTTTCGATATCGAGAGAGACGGCGCGAGAAAGGCCTACCCTGACACGGTGGTGGGGACTGACTCCCACACGACGATGATCAACGGCCTCGGCGTACTCGGCTGGGGCGTCGGCGGCATCGAGGCGGAAGCCGCGATGCTCGGCCAGCCCATCACGATGCTGATTCCCCATGTCATCGGCTTCAAACTGACGGGTGCGCTCAAGGAAGGCGCGACGGCGACCGACCTCGTGCTCACGGTCACGGAGATGCTGCGCGAGAAAGGCGTGGTCGGCAAATTCGTCGAGTTCTACGGCGACGGCCTGGCGCAGCTGCCACTTGCGGACCGCGCCACGCTGGGCAACATGTCGCCCGAATTCGGTTCGACCTGCGCCATCTTCCCGATTGACGGCGAGACCATCCGTTATCTCGAACTCTCCGGTCGCGACGAGGCGCACATTCGCATGATCGAAGCCTACGCGAAGGAACAGGGCCTGTGGCGTCATGACGGGCAGCCCGATGCGCTCTATACCGACACGCTGGAACTCGACATGGGCACGGTCGAGCCGAGCATCGCGGGCCCCAAGCGGCCGCAGGATCGCATCGCGCTGAGCGTCGCCGATTCGACTTACGAGAAGCACCTGGAAACGGCCATCGCCAATCGCGACGGCGGCGGTTCGGCCACGGCGTCGATCAATGGCGAAGACGTGGAAATTCGCGACGGCGCCGTGCTGATTGCGGCCATCACCAGCTGCACCAACACGTCCAATCCGGCCGTCATGGTCGGCGCGGCGCTGCTCGCGCGCAACGCCGCCGCGAAGGGACTGACGGTCAAGCCCTGGGTGAAGACCAGCCTGGCGCCCGGTTCCAAGGTCGTTACCGACTACCTCGAGAAGGCCCAGCTCGACGACGATCTCGAGGCGCTCGGTTTTTACACGGTCGGCTACGGCTGCACGACCTGCATCGGCAACTCGGGGCCGCTGCTGCCGGAGATCGAAGCCGCGGTCAAGGACGGCAACATCATCGGCACCAGCGTGTTGTCCGGCAATCGAAATTTCGAAGGTCGCATCCATCCGCTCGTGCGGATGAACTTCCTGGCATCTCCGCCGCTGGTCGTCGCGTATGCGCTCGCAGGCAACCTCGACGTGAACCTGTTTGAGGACGCGCTCGGCGAAGACCAGGACGGCAACCCCGTCTACCTCAAGGACATCTGGCCGAGTGGGCAGGAGATCCACGACGTCATCGGTAACACGATTGACTCGGAGATGTTCAGTTCGAGCTATGACAGCGTCTTTGCCGGCGACGCCAACTGGACCGGGATCGATTCGCCATCGGGCGAAATCTACACCTGGGACGAGGCGTCCACCTATGTCAAGAACCCGCCGTACTTCGAGGGCATGACGATGGACACGGCGCCTGTGACCGACATCCAGGGCGCACGCGTGCTGGCTCTGCTGGGCGACTCCGTCACGACCGACCACATCTCTCCGGCCGGCGCCATATCGGCGGACAGCCCGGCCGCAAAGTACCTCGAATCCAGGGGCGTCAAGCCGGTCGACTTCAATTCCTACGGTTCGCGCCGCGGCAATCACGAAGTCATGATGCGCGGCACGTTCGCCAACATCCGGCTGCGCAACCAGCTTGCGCCGGGCACCGAGGGCGGCTGGACGAGGCACCAGCCCAGCGGCGAGCAGATGTCGATCTACGACGCATCGCTCAAGTACCAGCAGGAAGGCACCGCGCTGATCGTCCTCGCGGGTACGGAGTACGGCACGGGAAGCTCGCGTGACTGGGCCGCCAAGGGCACGTTGCTGCTGGGCGTCAAGGCCGTTATCGCCAAGAGTTTCGAACGCATTCACCGCTCCAACCTGATCGGCATGGGCGTGCTGCCGCTGCAGTTCAAGGCGGGCGAAGACGCTGCGTCGCTGGGCCTGACCGGCACCGAGACCTTCAGCATCTCCGGCCATACCGATCCGTCTGCCGACACGGTCCAGGTGACGGCAACGCCGGAAGACGGCGATCCGGTCACCTTCGAGGCCGATATACGTATCGACACGCCGAAGGAACGCGACTACTACGAACACGGCGGCATCCTGCATTACGTGCTGCGGCAGCTTGCTGCCTGAGCCGCTGCTCGCGGCCCTGCGTGACGCGCAACACGTTTGCGTGCTCACCGGGGCCGGCATCTCCGCCGAAAGCGGCATCCCCACTTTCCGCGAGGCCCAGACCGGTCTCTGGGAAAACTATGACCCGATGGACCTGGCCACGCCGGAGGCGTTCCTGCGCGACCCCGAGCTGGTCTGGCGCTGGTATCGCTGGCGCCGCGACCTCGTTGCCGAGGCCGAGCCGAACCCGGGCCACCGCGCCCTGGCCGAGCTGGAGGAACTGGTCCCGAAGCTGACGCTGGTCACCCAGAACGTCGACGGGCTGCATGCCCGGGCCGGCAGCGCCGACGTCATCGAGTTTCACGGCAACCTGTTCGCGACGCGCTGTTTTGTCGAAGACTGCCTGGTTGAGGTGGACACCGAAGCAGAAATCCCGCGTTGCCCTGCCTGTGGCGGCCATGCCCGGCCGGGCGTGGTCTGGTTTGGCGAGGCCATCCCGGGGCAGGCCCTGGACCGGTCCTTTGCCGCCGCCCGGGACTGCGACGTCTTCCTGTCGATCGGCACGTCGTCGCTGGTCTACCCGGCTGCAGGGCTGGCCGAACTCGCAAAGAACCACGGCGCCGTTGTTGCCGAGGTCAACCCGAACCCGACCGGACTCGCGGCTTTCTTCGACCACGCCGTGGCCGGAAACGCCGGCGAGGTGCTGCCGGAACTCGTATCCGGCCTGCGTGGCGCGCCTTAGGGCCGGTTGAAAGCCCGGTTTCGAGAACCATATCCGTATAGACTTTTCAAAAGAACAGGGGTCGCCTCCTGACGAGGACTACCGTGACAGAACAAACCGCTGCAAAGATCCTCCGCAGACCGCGCTGGCTGGCCGTCGCCGCCTGGATACTCGGCGTGCTCATCCTGATCAACGTGGTGCTGGGCATCTGGTGGTCGCGCCAGCCCGACGTGTTCTGGGTGAACCGCAGCGTGGACGACAATCGCATCGTCGTCGGCTACGCCACGACCGATACGCTGATTCGCGTGGCCGGTACCCTGCTGGACAAGCCCGGCGGCTACCTCAGCAATGACGTCATGCCCCCTGGCGTGTTCCTCGACAACATGCCCAACTGGGAGTTCGGGGTCCTGCAGCAGGTGCGGGACCTCGCCAGGGTCATGCGCAACGACTACAGCCGCAGCCAGTCGCAGTCGAAGGAAGACCCGGACATTCGCGACGCTGAGCAGGCGTTTTTCATCGACAACACGTCGTGGATCTTTCCAAGGGCGGAATCCGAGTACCGGCGAGCCATAAACGGCTTCACCCGTTACCGGGACCGCCTTTCCGATGACGACGATCTCGACGCGCAGTTCTACGCCCGCGCAGACAACCTGCGAGAATGGCTGGCGCAGGTCGAAAAACGGCTGGGCAGCCTGACACGCCGTCTCGGCGACAGCGTGGCGACAACACGCATCAACGAGGACCTCGCCATGGATCCGTCGGCGACGGCCTCCAACCCCCAGCAGGACGTGGTGGCGGTGCAGACCTCATGGTTCGAGGTGGACGACGTATTCTTCGAGGCCCGCGGCACGGCCTGGGCGCTCGTGCATTTCTTCCGGGCCGCCGAGTTCGATTTTGCACAGGTCCTGGAGGACAAGAATGCGAACGCCAGCGTGCGCCAGATCATTCGCGAACTCGAGACCAGCCTGCAGTCCCTGCGGTCGCCCGTGATCCTGAACGGTAGCGGCTACGGGTTCTTCGCGAATCACTCGCTGGTCATGGCGAATTACCTGGCGCGGGCCAATGCCGCCGTCATCAACCTGCGCGAGCTGCTCGACCAGGGGTGATATTTTAGATTAGATAGTTTCTTTAACTATCTAATATTTAATAGATTCCTAGCCAGGCTGGAATGCTCTTCCAGGATTCTCCCAGGGCCTTGTCCAGGCGCTCGTAGTCGGGCTCGAAACGCCCTACCCGCTGCCAGAACCGGCGCGAGTGGTTCATGTGCCTGGCGTGGCAAAGCTCGTGGATCATCAGGTAGCGCAACAGGTCCGGCTCCAGGAACAGCAGGCAGAAATTCATGCTGATCGTGCCCGTGCTCGAATGGCTGCCCCAGCAGGTCTTCTGGCAGCGTACGTGCATGCGCTGAAACGGGTTGTCGGTGAGCTCTGACAGCGCCCGCAATCGCGGCAGAAACTCCTTTTTGGCCACCGCGGCGAGCCAGCGCCGCAACGCCGCAACGCACTCTGCATCATCGCCCGTGCGCCCCCGCAGGGTCACTACGTCACTGCCGCTGCGGTATTTGACGGTCGCAGCGCCCGTACGACGTTCGTAGCGCACGCGAAAAGACTGCCCGATCGCCGGAAGCTCGATCCGGTTGGGCAGGACGAAGGGCTCGGGCGGCACCACGGTAGCGAACGAGGCCCGCGACCGCTCTATCCACTCCCGGTTCGCCTCGATGAAGGCCTGGACGTCAGCGGCGCGCGTGCGTTTCGGCACCACGACTTCGACCCGGCCACGCGGGTAGACCTTGATCGACAGCCGTTTCGCGCGCCGGCTCTCGCGCACGGAAAAGCCCGGCTTTGCGCCGGGCCCTTCGGTATCTGAAAACAGTCGGAGTTGTCTCGCCGCGCTCTGCACGGCGTTATTTTACGGACTGTCGCCGGAGAAGCGAATCGCATCGTCCATGGACATGACGCCCTCGACGCCGCCAACTTCGGCCGATTCGCTGATATAAAGCTCGACCTCGCGCTCGACGATGATGCTGCCTTCGACAACGGATCCCGGGCCGATCAGGATCTTCGGCTTCTTGCTGTTTTTGTTGCCGAAACTCCAGAAGCTCGGTTTCTCGATGACGATGTCGCCTTTCACGACCGATCCGTCGCGCACGTAGAGATTGCCGTTGACCGATTCGATATTGCCGCCGATCTCCACGTCGGTGACGTCGATAGCGCCGTTGACGTTGGCGACATTGCCGCCGACCGTGGTGCCGCTGTCGATCTCGATGCTGCCATTCACGGCGCCGACCATGCGAGAGATTTCGCTGCCTTTGCCGACTCTCACTGCGCCGTTAACGGTTTCAAGGCTGTCAGCCGTCACGTTGTCGCCGATGGTGACGGTGCCGTTGACCGTGCTCGCGTCGCCGACGCGCGCATTGTCCTCGACACGGACCTTGCCGTTCACCGTGCTGACTTCGCCGGTGACCACGGCCCCTTCTTCGACCGTAACGCTACCGTTGACACTGCTGGCGCCATCGGATTCACTGCCAGCTTCAATGGTCACGCTCTTGTTCACGCTGGCGCTCGCGACCGGCGCCGCCAGCAACAAGGCAAGCAGACCAACGGTGAAAACGCTTTTGACGATTGCTTTGCTCATTCTCGGACCCCCAAGGTGTTGGTACTCCTTAGATACCCCCCAAAGGCGATCGGTTGCAACCGGAGACCAAAAAAATGCCGCATGACCTGATAGATATCGGGGCCAATCTGACCCACGACAGCTTCGATTCCGACCGCGAAGCCATGATGCAGCGGGCCCGGGACGCCGGCGTGAGCCGGATGATCGTCACCGGGAGTAGTAACCAGGGCAGCCTGGACGCCGCCAGGCTCGCAGCAACCGCGCCCGGCAGACTTTATGCCACGGCCGGCGTCCACCCGCATCATGCGGCCGATTACGATGACAGCAGCACGGCCCTGATCACCGAACTGGTCCGCAACGACGCGGTCGTCGCGGTCGGCGAGTGCGGACTCGACTATTTTCGCAATTTTTCGCCTCGTCAGGCCCAGCTGCACGCCTTCCAGGCCCAGCTGGAGGTAGCGGCCGAGACGGCGATGCCGGTATTCCTGCACCAGCGCGATGCCCATGACGACTTCGTCGAGGTACTGGAGCCCATGCTGCCGAAGATTCCGAGGGCCGTGGCCCATTGCTTCACCGGGGAACACGAATCACTGCGCGAATACCTGGCGATGGGCCTGTGGATCGGCATCACGGGCTGGATCTGCGACGAGCGCCGCGGCAAGCACCTGCATGACATCGTGGCGGACGTGCCGGACGACCGGCTGCTGATCGAGACCGACGCGCCGTACCTGCTGCCGCGGACCATCGAGCCCAAACCGCAAACGCGGCGCAACGAGCCTGCCTTCCTGACCGAGGTGCTGCGAGTGGTGGCCGAGGCCCGCGGCCAGAGCGAGGAGCACGTGGCGCGGATTACAACGGCGAACGCGGTCCGCTTTTTTGGTCTGAGCTGAACATCTGGTCCACCTGGGTGCCGAGCGCGGCTTTGCGCACCAGGTCCCAGTGCGGCTTGAACGCCTCGATCTTGAACTTGGCGGCCGCTTTGTCGGGCTCGCCGAACTCCTCCAGCAGCTCATCGAGATTGCTGACCAGGCTCGGGACGCCCTTCGTGAATTCGGCGCCATCGAGAAACAGGATGCGGCCTGCCACAGGCACCTGCCGGACAATGTGCCCGACTGCTGCAATCCGGTCGTACAGCGCCTCCTGTGGATTGGAGAACGTGTAGCGGCCCTCCTCGCTGATCACGGTCCATTCCTTCATCTTGTCGCTGCCAAATACGGTGCCGGTCGCATCCTTGATGTCGACGATCAGCAGCCCCTGGGACGTGAGCAACAGGTGATCGATCTGGATCTCGCCGTCGTCGCCATTAGGAATGACCAGGCCGTCTATGCGGTCATGACTGATCTCGCCGAGAATTCGTTTGAGACGGCTGCCCTCCCGGTTGCGGCGGTACAGCCACCAGCCGAGCAGCATGACGGCGACAGCGCCACCGGCGATCCACGGCAGGTTGTCGGATGCCAGCAACGCGTCCATTAGTGAAAGTGCTCGTCCATGGCGGCCGCGACCGCGTCAAGATCGGGTCCGATCGATACCGCCCGGCTCGGTCGCGACAGGATTTCCGCCAGCTCCGCGGGCAAGGGCACGGTCTCCCCGATCAGCGGCTCGACGATGGTTTCGAACTTCGCCGGGTGCGCCGTGGCGACGAGCATCCAGTCGTGCGCTGATCGCAGCTCCGGATCGAGCTGGCGCCAGGTATGGGTGGCCGTTGCAGTGTGCGGACAGGTCGCAAACCCGAAGTCCGTGAAATCCTGTTTGATGCCCTCCCGGATGGCGTCGTCGTCGACGGACAGCACGCCGAGACAGTCCCGCAGCACGTCGGCGTCGCCAATGATAGTGCGCAGGCGTTCCATGTTGCTGGGGTCGCCCACGTCCATTGCCGAGGCGAGCGTCTGCACGCTGGCGCGCGGTATCCACTCGAGCGTCTCGAAATACTCGGGGATCGTCCGGTTGGCGTTGGTCGCCAGCACAATTGGCCCGATCGGCAGTCCCATCTCACGGGCCATGATACAGGCAAGCGCGTTGCCCAGGTTGCCCGTGGGAATGATGAACCCGGGTTTGTTGCCGGTCTCGCGGAAGTGACGCAGGCTCGCGTCGGCGTAATAGGTGCTCTGCGGCAACAGCCGGCCGATATTGATGCTGTTGGCCGAGCTGAACCGGAAGCGCCCGGCCAGCGCCGAATCGGCCATCGCCGCCTTTACGAGCGCCTGGCAGTCGTCGAACGCCCCGGCGACCGACAGCGACAGTACGTTGTCGCTCCAGCAGGTCAGCTGGTGCGCCTGCCGCGCCGACACGCGTCCCTCCGGGAACAGCACGACGACCCGCATGCCCGGCCGTTCGTTGAATGCGGCCGCGACGGCGCCGCCGGTATCCCCGGACGTCGCAACGAGAATCGTCAATGGCGCTGTCTCGTCGCCTTCGAGTCTTGTCAGGCAGGCGGCGAGAAAGCCGGCGCCGACGTCTTTGAACGCGGCCGTCGGGCCGTGGTAGAGCTCCAGCAAACTGGCGTGGCCGCCCGCTTCGGGCAAGGCCGTCGCCGGAATGGGGAAACTGAAGGTTTCGGCGAGCACCGGTTCGAGGTCCTCGACCAGCGCCGAGTCCGTGAAAAACGGCCGCAACAGCACCTGCGCCACCTGCGGTATCGTGCCGGCCCGATCAAAATCCGCGGGATCGAAGGTTGGCAGCTGCACAGGCACGTACAGGCCGCCATCCGGCGCGATGCCGTTGACGAGCGCCCGGTCCAGGCTGGCGGTCTCGCCGCCTCGCGTGCTGACAAACCGCATCGTCAATCCACCAGGTGCGCCCCTGGCGCATCGAGGGGGCTGACCCAGGACTGGCAGTCGATGCCGAGCGCGCGACACGCCTGCTCCATCGATGTGGCGAGATTGCTGGCCCGACCGTCCTCGATCAGCGCAAACATGCTGGGCCCGCTGCCGGACAGGCTGCAGCCGATGGCGCCGCCGCGATCGGCGGCTTGCTTGACGGCATCGAAACAGGACACGGCCGACTTGCGCTGCGGCTCGATGATGACGTCCTTCAGCGTCTTGCGCATCAGGTCGATGTCGCCCGCCGCGCAGGCGGCGACAAAACCACCGAAATACGCCTGCTGCTCGAGCCACTGTTCCATCGTGTAGGCCTTGGCCAGCTTGCGCCTTGCATGCGCGGTGTTGACCTGGAGTTCGGGGTGCACGAGCACGGCGCTGACCCCTTCGGGCGCAGGCAGGCGCACCGTTTCCGGCAGCAAAACGTTCGGGCAGAAGATCATGCCGCCGAGCAGACTGGGCGCGACGTTGTCGGCATGCAGGCCACCGCTCGCGTATTGTTCGCCGGCCAGGGCGTACGGCAGCAGGTTTTCGGTGGGCAACGGCGTGCCCAGCAGCTGGTTGACTGCGAATGTCGCAGCAACGGCCGACGCGGCCGAGCTGCCCATGCCCGACTGCAGCGGGACGCCCTTGTAAACCTTGATCTCGACGCCGTAACGGTCGCCGTAGTCGTTCCACAGCGCTTTGGCGGCAATGGACGCCGTGTTGTGTTCCGGATCGGTCGACAGGTACGGGTGGAGCTCGCCGTCGAGCCCGCGGACCTCGGCAACCCGGATCCCGGGCTCCTCGACGCGGCACGCCGCGACCCGGTCGCCGACGCCGGCCAGCGCCACGCCGAGCATGTCGAACCCGACCGCGACATTGCCGATCGATGCAGGGGCAAACGCCGTTACTGTTTCACTCATCTCAGTCGCCTTCGCTCACGAATTTGGCCAGTCGCAGCAGGTCGCTGAATACGCCGCCTGCCGTCACCTCCGGCCCCGCGCCCGGCCCCTGCACAACCAGTGGATTGGCCGAGTAACGATCGGTCTCGAACTGCACGATATTGTCGGTCAATGCGATATGGCTGAACGCATGATCGTCCCCCACCGACTCGAGACCAACGGCCGCGTTGCCGTCTTCGTCGAGCCGTCCAACGTAGCGCAGGCGCTTGCCGGCCGACCTCGCTTTCTCGTAGAGGGCTTGCATGTCGTCGTCGTACTCCGGAAGCCGGTCCAGGAACTCGTCGATGCTGCAGTCACGCAAAGATTCCGGCACCAGGCTTTGCACCGGGAAATCACCGAGCTCGATCTTGTGACCGAGCTCGCGCGACAGGATCGTGAGTTTACGGGCCACGTCCATGCCGGACAGGTCGTCGCGCGGGTCCGGCTCGGTGTAACCGTTGTCGCGGGCTGTGCGCACGATTTCGGAGAACGGGGTACTGCCGTCGTACACGTTGAAGAGGTAGGCCAGGGTCCCGGAGAAAATGCCCTGGACCGAATGCACGCGGTCGCCGGTATCGATGAGGTCCTGCAGGGTCGAGATGATGGGCAGCGCGGCGCCGACCGTCGTTTCGTAGAAAAAATGCGAACTGCCGTGCTTGCCGAGCGACCGCACGACCTCGAAGTCGGCCAGCGGCCCGCTGCCCGCCTTCTTGTTCGGGGTAATGACATGAATACCGCGCTCGAGCCAGCCGGCATAACGGTCGGCGATCGACTGCTCGGCCGTGCAGTCGATGATGACGGCATGCGGCAAGTGGTCCGGATTGATGTGCTGTTCGAATGCCTCGAGATCGAGATCGACCGAATTGCTGTCGTAGTCCTGTTGCCAGTTGGCGAGGTCGACTCGGCGGTCGCCAAGCAGCATCGACCGCGAACGCGCAATCCCGCGCACGCGCAGGTCGAGGTTGAAGTCGTCCACGAGCCGCCGTGACTGCTTTTCGATTTGTTGCAACAACGTCGCGCCGACGTTGCCCGCCCCGATCAGGCCGATCGAAATCGTCTTTGACGACAGGTAGAAGCCCGAATGCGCCGCTCGCAGCGCGCGCGTCGACTCGTCGGAGTCGACCACGGCCGAGATATTGCGTTCGGAAGACCCCTGCGCGATCGCGCGGATATTGATGCCGGCACGGCCCAGCGTCCCGAAGAAGCGCCCCGCCACGCCCGGCGAGCCCGCCATGCCGTCCCCGACGACCGCGACGATACTCTGTGCGTCGGTGATGTCGACGCTCTGGATCTGGCCGCTCACGAGTTCGACCGCGAAGGCATCACGAATGACGTCGCGAGCACGCTGCGCCACGTCCTGCGGCACGGCGATGCAGATCGAGTGCTCCGAACTGGCCTGCGAGATCAGGGTTACGGAGACGCCCGCCTCCTTGAGCGCCGCGAACAGCCGGTCTGCCGTGCCCGGCACGCCGATCATGCCCGCACCCTCGAGGTTGACGAGCGCCATGCCGCTGATCGCCGTGATGCCCTTGATATCCTCGGCGGTTGCCGGCGCCGCCTGGATGCGGCTGCCCGCGTGTTCGGGGTTGAAGCTGTTGCGAATGACGACCGGGATGTCGTTGTCGACCGCGGGTCCCAGCGTCTGCGGATGAATGACCTTGGCGCCGAAATAAGCCAGCTCCATGGCCTCGTTATAGGTCAGCTGGTCGATGACGCGTGCCTCGGGCACCCGATTGGGGTCCGCACTCATTACGCCGTCGACGTCGGTCCAGATGCTGAGCTCGTCGGCCTTGCTGAGCGCTGCAAAAATTGCGGCCGAGTAATCACTGCCGTTGCGCCCCAGCGTCGTCTGCAGGCCGTCTTCGTCCGATGCAATGAACCCGGTAATGGCGGCAATGCCCGCAAAGTCTTTAGCCACAATGTCGTTGAAATTGGCCTGCGACCGCGACCATTGCACGGTCGGGCCGAGCTCGGTCTCCGACACGGTGATGACCTGGCGGGCATCGATCCAGGTGCCGCCGCGCTCTGCCGCCCGTTGGCCCAGCAATGTTGCCAGCAAACGCGCAGACCAGATCTCGCCGTAACCGGCCACGACATCGCGGCTGCGCTGCTGTGCCGACTTGACCAGGGCAACCGCCTTGAGGACGTCCCGGATGTCCTCGGCGTCCTGGCTCCACGCGTCCAGGACCTCGACCAGGGCGTCGCCCTCGAGCAAGGCCTGCGCCGTATCCGTGTAGCGCTTCCCGATCGAGTTGAGTTCGGCATTGAAACTGTCGTCGTCGCGCTCGGCCAGCATGACGAGATTCAGCAATGCGTCGGTCATGCCGCCCATCGCCGAGACGACGACGCCAACATGGGCGTCATCGCGCTCGAGCATCAGTCCCGCAACGCGACGAAAACAGTCAGCGTCGGCGAGGCTGCTGCCACCGAACTTGTGAATTTTCCAGCGAGTGTCCAACAGGGCGCCCCAAGCGCGAAACCGAGGATGATAACGGCTGTATTGTGCGCCGTCTCTGGTTTTAAATGAAAGTAGTTTCGCAGCAACCGGAATTGGTGGGGGCACTAGGATTCGAACCTAGGACCAGCGGCTTAAAAGGCCGATGCTCTACCAACTGAGCTATACCCCCACGGGGCGCCGGCAGGACGCCAGCTCGATGCCGGCGGCATGATACCTGACGCCAGCCAAATGACAAGCGCAATTGCTATCGCAATTGCTAAAGCAATCGCGCCTAGACGCCCTCGGAGTCCATCCGGCCGAGATACTGCCCGGCCAGGCGCGCAGCGGTCGTCTCGGCATACTCCTGCTGCACGCGGGACAACGTTTCACGGGCCGCGTCCCAGCGCTGCAGGCTGTAATTGCACAGCCCCATTTTCAGCAGTGCGTCGGGCACCTTGCTGGATCGCGGGTAATCGTCGATGACGGTCTGAAAGTCGCGCAGCGCCTGCTCGAAGTCGCCGGACGCGTAGTAGGACTCGGCGAGCCAGTACTGCGCGTTGTCGACGAGCTCGCTGTCCGGGAACGCCACCAGGAACTGCTGGAATGATGCCGCGGCCATGTCATAGCGCTCTTCCTTGAGCAGCTCGAACGCGACCTGGTAGTTGTCGCGATCGGTGCCTTCCGGCACCGGCAATTGACCGGGCGGCAGCGTTCCGCCCTCGAGCACGCTGGCCGAACCGCGGTTCTGCAGGCTGCGCTCGAGCTCCTGGATGCGCGAATCGAGGTCGGCATACAGCAGTCGCTGCCGTTCGGCCGTGTCCGCGGACTCGTACTCGAGCTCTTCGTCCCGCCCCTGCAGCTGGTCGGCGCGCCGCTCCAGTGCCGCGACCTTTTGTGTCAGCTGCACCAGGCCCTGGTTCTCGATGATGCGCTCCAGGTTCTGGAGGCGGCGATCGAGTTCCGCCAGGCGAATCTGCACCGGGTCCTCCTGCGGCGGCGGCTGGAATAACGCGCACCCGCCAAGCAGGACGGCAAGCGCGGCTGTCGTAATCGCTCCTCTCATGCGACGACCCGCCCGCTCCTAGTTCGAGTACTTGAATTCCACGCGGCGATTCTGGGCCCATGCATCCTCGTTGCTGCCCAGCGCGGCCGGCCGTTCCTCGCCGAAGCTGACCGTGGAGATTTGCGAAGGCTGCGCGCCCTGCAACAACAGAATGCGGCGCACGGCCTGCGCGCGACGCTCGCCGAGGCCGATGTTGTACTCGCGCGAGCCACGCTCGTCGGCGTGTCCCTCGAGGCGCACGTTCCAGTTCGGATTATCGGCAAGCTGGATACCGTGACGGGCCGCGATATCGGCGTCGTCCGGGCGCAGCTCGTAGGAATCGAAGTCGAAGAAGACAATGTCGGCAAGCTCGCCGCCGGCCAGGTCGTCGTCGAGGAACTCGCCCTCGCCCATGCCTTCGGCGCCCATGCCACCCGTATCGGCGGTGTCCTCGCTGCCAACCACTTCGTCGGTCGGCTCGGGGTCCGGAATGTCCTGTGACGCGCAACCTGCGAGCACGACGAAAAACGAGGAGACGAGCAGAATCTTGAGAATGTTCATATGCAAAGCCCTTGCGAATACAATAAGTTAAATAATCTTATTAACCTGAAATATTACCTTAGAATCTCTGGAACGGCGACCACACCGGCTCGCGGACATCGCCGTCTCCCGACTGCAGCCGCTGCCGAATGAGCCCGTCCGCCGTCACGCTCTCCAGGACGCCGTTGCGGCCCGTGCGGGTCGCGTAAATCAGCGTGTCGCTATTGGGTGCGAAACTCGGCGACTCGTCCTGCCGTCCCGCCGACAGCACCAGCAGGTCCTTGCGATCCAGATCCATGACGGCGATCCGGTAATTGCCGTTTTGCAGGTGCACCATTGCCAGCTTCTCTCCGTCCGGCGACACCCGGGGTCGCGCATTATAACTGCCTTCGAAGGTCACGCGCTCTGCCGAACCGCCATTGGCGGATACCCGATAAACCTGCGGCCCCCCGCTACGGTCGGACGTGAAGTAGATATAGCGGCCGTCGGGCGACCAGCTGCCCTCGGTGTCGATGGCGCGATGCGTCGTAATACGCCTGGTCTGGCGTGTCGCGATATCCAGGGTGTAGATGTCGAGGTTGCCGTCGGGGTCGCTCAGCGTCACCACCAGTTTGCGGCCGTCGGGCGAGAACGCTGGCGCGCCGTTGACGCCGGCGCGACTCGATACCTGGAAGCGGGCGCCCGTGCGCAGCGTCTGCACGAAGATCGACGAGCGGTTGCCCTCGAACGATACGTAGGCGATGCGCCGGCTGTCGGGCGACCAGGCCGGCGACATGATGGGGTCGCTGCTCTCCATGATCTTGTATTCGTTGAATCCGTCGGCGTCGGAGACGATCAGCGAGTACAGTTTGCCCTCGCGGCGCTCTTCGGCCGTCACGTAGGTGACGCGCGTGTCGAACACGCCGGCGATGCCCGTCAGCTCCTCATAGATCATGTCGGCAAGCCGGTGGGCGGCGCGGCGCATCGTGCCGCGGCTCGCGGGAATGCGGTAGCCAACGAGCTGCTTGCGGCCGTACACGTCGAACAGCTGAAATTGCACGCTGTAGGCGTTCTCGGCCGTCTGGCGCACCCGACCCACGACAACGGCCTCCACGTCGAGGATGGCCCAGTCATCAAAGTCCAGCTCGGCGCCCGACGTCGGCTTTTGCAGCATGTCCTCGTCGGGGATCGTCCGGAAACGGCCGCTGCGTTCCAGGTCGGCGGCGATGACGCTGGACACGTCGGTCGGCATCTCCGGGGTATTGCCTTCCCAGGCGAACGGCACGACGGCAATCGGCCGGCGCTTGATGCCCTCGGTAATCTCGACGACGAGCTGGGCTTCCACGGTATTGACCATGGCTGCCAGCAGCAACCCCATGGCTAGGACGGTTCTACGCACACTCACCTCTAATCTCTGGGTCTGAATTCCAACACGATATTGCGATCGAAGACGCTCGGGTCCGGCGGGTTTGGCAGTGGCGACGATTGATAAACCGCATTCTCAATCGAACGCCGCACGGCCGCGTCGCCATTACACCGGCCAATGCTAACAGAGACAACCTCCCCGCCCGGCAATTGCCGGATGTTGACGATGCACTCGATGCCTTCGGTCGCGGTCGGCGGCGCCACCCAGCGGCTTTGTATGCGTTGCTGGATGGCGTACACGTAAGCATTCTTCGCGTCCGCCTGCATGGCCTGGATACGATTGGTCTCGGCATCCAGTTCGGCCTGCCGCGCCGCCGCGGCTTCGGCACGCAGTCTTTCGTTCTCGCGGCGCTGGCGCTCGATCTCTTCCTGGCGGCGTCTCTCGGCCTCGAGGCGCTCGGCCTCCTTGCGCGCTTCTTCCTCCTGGCGGCGCCTTTCGGCCAGGGCCTGTCGCTGGCGCTCGGCTTCGGCTTCTTTCTCGGCCTCGCGAATGCGGTCCATCCGTTCCCGCTCGATGCGCGCGTCCTCGAGCCGCTTCTGCTCCTCGGCGCGGATGCGGTCCTGCTCGCTCGTGTCGGGCTCGGGCTCAGGCTCCGGTGGCGGTGGCTGCTCTTCGACCTGCGGTGGAATCACGATCGCGTTGTCGGTGACCAGTGTCGCCGTGAGCACGAGCGGCACCGCGGGCGTCGCGCGGTCCCTGAAATCGAACGCGAAAACCAGTGAACCGAACACGACGACGTGCAGCAGCAGCGCCATCGTCACTGGAAGCACATTGCGTTCGTCGCTGGTCACTCGGTCTCGAGCTCCCTCACCGGGTAGGTATCGAGCGGGTCTGTGACAAATCCGACATCCTCGGCGCCGCCTTGTTGCAACAAAACCATGGCGCCGACGACATAGCCGTAGGCGACGGAACGGTCCGCCTTCACCAGGATCGGCGTCTCCGGCGCGTTGCGCATGACGGCGCCGACACGGGCGACCACTTCCTGCGCTTCGACGGGCGACTCTTCATCGTCGCCGACGTTGAGATACAGAAAGCCTTCCTGGTCGACGCTGAGGACGAGCGGCAACCGTTCGGCCGACGTCTCGATGGGCTCGGCGCCCGCCTTCGGCAACTCGACCTCGATGCCCTGCGTGAGCAGCGGCGCCGTCACCATGAAAATGACCAGCAGCACGAGCATCACGTCGATGTAGGGGACGACGTTGATCTCGCCCATCAGCTTGCGTTTTTGCAACGGCGTGGGCATGTCAGGCTCCCAGCTTGGTGCTCGCGTGCCTGTGAAGGATGCTCGAGAACTCCTCCATGAAGCCGTCGTAGCGGTACTCGAGGCGCACGACGCGGTCGGCGAAGCGGTTGTAGGCGATGACGGCCGGGATTGCGGCAAACAGGCCCATCGCGGTGGCAATCAGCGCTTCGGCGATCGGCGGCGCCACGGTCGCCAGGGTAACGACCTGCTGATTGCCGATTTCCATGAAGGCGGTCATGATGCCCCACACGGTGCCGAACAGGCCCACGTACGGGCTCGTGGAACCGACGGTCGCGAGCGTCGCCAGGCCTTGCTCGAGGCGGTCCACCTCGCGCATCTGCGCGACGTGCATCGCCCGGCGGCACTCCTCGATGACCTTCTCGGGATTCGCCCGGCCCGACTGCATGGACCGGTTGAACTCGCGAAAGCCCGCTTCGAAGATGCTCGCCATGCCCACGTTGGCCGCGCGGTCACGGGTCACGCTGTTGTACAGCGTGTTGAGGTCCCCGCCCGACCAGAAGTTGGCCTCGAAATCATCGCAAGCGTCCTTGGTGCGGCGAATCAGGCGTCGCTTGGTGAAGATGATGCTCCACGACATCAACGACGCCACGGTCAATAAGATCATCACGAGCTGGACGGGCAGGCTCGCCTCCAGTAGCAGCCCGATGACGGACATGTCTGCGGTCATTACTTGTTTTCCTCGAAGAGCGATGCCGGCACGCGTTTTGGTCGCAGCGTATCGGCATCCAGGTAAGCGGCACGAATCGTCCCCTTGAGCAGCAGCGTGCCGTCGAGGTCGTCGCGGTAAATGTTCTGTTCGATGTCGAACGTCGCGCGGTTCAGTCCCGCCAACCGAGCCGTAACGACAATCTGGTCATTCAGGCGGGCCGGCACCAGGAACTCGGCGCTGGTCCCGGTCACGACGAATATGCGCCGTTCGTCCTGCATCAGGGCCACCTGGTCGACGCCGAGTGCGCGCAGCCACTCGGTGCGTGCGCGCTCCATGAAGCGAAAGTAGTTCGCGTAATACACGACGCCCTGGGCGTCCGTGTCTTCGTAATAAACGCGGATGGGCCAGGCGAAGGGTTCAGTCACGGTCAAATAACGGCAGCTCCGCCGCCTCCTGACGTGCCGGCGGCTTCAGGCCCAGGTGCAGGAACGCGTTCTTCGTGGCAACGCGTCCCCGGGCCGTGCGCATCATGTAGCCTTGCTGAATGAGGTACGGCTCGATGACGTCCTCGATCGTGCCGCGCTCCTCGCCGAGCGCCGCCGCAAGACTCTCGATGCCGACCGGCCCGCCGTCGAACTTCTCGATGATGGTCTGCAACAGCCTGCGGTCCATCGCGTCGAAGCCGCTCGGGTCGACCTGCAGCATGTCCATGGCGCTGATGGCAATGTCGCCCGTGACGACACCGTCGCCTTCCACCTCGGCAAAGTCGCGCACGCGACGCAGCAGGCGGTTGGCGATGCGCGGCGTGCCACGCGCCCGCTTGGCGATCTCGTCGGCGCCCTGTTCCTCGATGGGCAGGTTGAGAATGTTCGCCGAACGGTTGGCGATCGCGCCGAGATCGTCGCGGGAGTAGAACTCGAGCCGCTGCACGATGCCGAAGCGGTCCCGGAGCGGCGACGTCAGCAAGCCGGCGCGCGTCGTGGCGCCCACCAGCGTGAACGGTGGCAGATCGAGCTTGATCGAACGCGCCGCGGGCCCCTCGCCGATCATGATATCGAGCTGGAAATCCTCCATCGCCGGGTACAGGACTTCCTCGACGACCGGGCTGAGCCGATGAATCTCGTCGACGAACAGCACGTCGTTTGGTTCGAGGTTGGTCAATATCGCCGCCAGGTCCCCTGGCCGTTCAAGAACGGGCCCGGCCGTGTGCCGCAGGTTGACGCCCATCTCGTGCGCGACGATGTGCGCGAGCGTCGTCTTGCCGAGCCCCGGCGGACCGAAGATCAGGACATGGTCCAGCGCTTCGCTGCGCCGCCTGGCCGCCTCGATGAAGATACCCATCTGCTGCTTGACGCCGGGCTGGCCGACATATTCTTCCAGCGTCTTGGGCCGGATGGCGCGATCGAAAGCGCGATCCTCGGTGCGTGGCTCGCCACTCGTGATGCGGTCGTGTTCGATGCCTGCCATGACTAACGGGCCGCCTGCTTCAGCGCCCGCCGGATGATGTCCTCGGCGCTCTGGCCGTCCGTGTCCATCGACGCAATCAGTTTATTGACCTCGCCGGCCTTGTAGCCGAGCGCCATGAGCGCATCGACCGCTTCGCTGCGCGGCGATGCTTCGACCGTGACCCGCGGCGCATCGGGCGCGCCGCCCGACTTCTCGATCTTGTCACGCATCTCGATAATCAGGCGCTCCGCGGTTTTCTTGCCGACGCCGGGAATCTTGACCAGCGCCGCCGCGTCCTCGTACTCGACGCAGCGCTGGAAGTCGCCGACACTCATCGTCGAGAGAATAGCGAGACCCATCTTGGCGCCGACGCCCGAGATCTTCAGCAAGGTCCGGAACAGCAGGCGCTCGTCCTCGCTGCTGAAGCCGTACAAAGTCTGCGCATCTTCGCGCACGAGCAGGTGCGTGTGCAGGAACAACTCGTCGCCGACGGCCGGCAAGTCCAGGAACGTCGACATTGGCGTCTCGACCTCGTATCCGACTCCCTGGCACTCGACGATGACCAGGGGCGCCTGCTTTAAGATCAGTTTGCCGCGCAGCGAGCCGATCATCGCAAACTCGCAATATTCGCGCCGTCGCCGAGGCTCGACTGCAGCCGCCGCTGGTGTGCGTGGCAGATCGCTGCGGCCAGCGCATCCGACGCGTCCGCCGCCGGGGCGCCGTCCAGGTTGAGCAGCGACACGATCATGTGCTGCACCTGCTCCTTGGTGGCCGCACCGGTGCCGACGACGGCCAGCTTGATCTCTCGCGGCGAGTACTCGAACACGTCGACGTCTGCAGAAAACGTGGCGCACAGCGCCGCCGAACGCGCCTGGCCGAGCTTGAGCGCGCTGCCGGCGTTGCGCGCCATGAACACGCTTTCGATCGACACAACCGCCGGACGGTATTCCGCGACAATCTCGCCGACCGATTCGAAGATCTTGCGCAGCCGTTCGGGGAATGTGCCCGTGGGGCTCTTGATCGTGCCACTGGCGACATAGGCCGCCGTATCGCCGGCGAAGTCCACCACGCCGAAGCCTGTGAAACGGGAACCGGGGTCGATTCCGAGAATGCGAATGCGGTCAGTCAATGGCAGTCTCAGAGCTGCGCGAGCACGTCTTCGGAAATGTCCGCGTTGCTGTAGACCTCCTGGACGTCGTCGAGGTCTTCGAGCACTTCGAGCAACTTGATCATCGTCGCGGCCTCCTTCGGGCCGAGCTCCGCATTGGTCGAGGCGCGCATGGTCAGCTGGGCGTTCTCGGGCGCCAGCCCGGACTCGACCATCTGGTCGCGAACGCTCTCGAACTCCGCCGGGTCGGTCAGCACCTCGATAGACTGGTCGTCAGCGACGATCACGTCTTCCGCGCCTGCCTCGATCGCCGCCTCCATCACGGCGTCCTCGTCGCTATCGGACGAATACAGCAATTCACCGACATGAGCGAACAGGTAGTTGACCGACCCATCCGCGCCGAGGTTGCCGCCGTGCTTCGAGAAAGCGTGGCGCACTTCAGCCACGGTACGGTTCTTGTTGTCGGTCAGGCAATCCACCATGACGGCCGTGCCGCCCGGCCCGTAGCCCTCGTAACGAATTTCGGTGTAGTCGGCGCCGTCGAGTTCACCGGAACCGCGCTTGATCGCACGCTCGATGTTGTCCTTCGGCATGCTCTGCGCCTTGGCCTTGTCGACCGCAAGCCGCAGCCGCGGGTTGGCGGCGATATCGCCGCCCCCGATACGCGCCGCGACCGTGATCTCACGAATCAGCTTCGTAAACAGCTTGCCGCGCTTTTTGTCCTGGGCGCCCTTGCGGTGCTGGATGTTCGCCCATTTACTGTGTCCTGCCATTGTTCCCTGCTCTGCCCAAGCAAACCCGTCAACCCCGGGTCAAAAACTGCGCGTATGATAACGGTTATTGCCGGTACTGGCACCCGATGCAAGCTACGCGAAATGTCCACTTCCGAACTGCAAACGCCCGCGAACGGCGCCGATCAGGCTGACATCGTCGGCAGGGCGAAGGCCCTGGTCGCAGGCCTCAGGCCGTCAGACGAGGTGCGCGCCACCGGCGCCGAAAGCGCCGAGATTGAAGCGATCGTCGCGGGCCTGGGACTGCCCGGCGAGTTGCGGGCGGCGGCCCTGCTGTACCCGTTTGTCCGTGACGAGCAAATCAGTCACAAAGAACTGGAAAACAATGGGTTAGAGAGTATTTCTCGAATTGTTGTTGACTTGCTGCAGCTGGGTCGCTTCAAGCTCGCGAGCGGCTGGCAGCCCGGGGATGCGCTGGCCACCCGGCAATCGGAGGCGCTGAGGAAGATGCTGCTGGCCGTGGTCAGCGACGCCCGGCTCGTCCTCGTGCGCATCGCCGAGCAGCTGTGCCGGTTGCGCAGGGCCAAGAACGCGCCCGGGGACGCGCAGCGCACGATCGCTGTCGAAACCCGGGAAATCTATGCCGCGCTCGCCAACCGCCTGGGCGTCTGGCAGCTCAAATGGGAACTCGAAGACCTTGCCTTTCGATACCTGGAGCCGGATACCTACGCCGAGATCGCCGAGGCGCTCAAGGAAAAGCGGGAGGAACGGGTCGGCTTTATCGATGACGTCAAGGCGACGCTGCGCAGCGAGCTCGACAAACAGGGTATCAACGCCGACGTCTCGGGCCGCCCAAAACACATTTACAGCATCTGGCGCAAAATGCAGCGCAAGGACCGCGGTCTCGAGGATCTTTACGACATTCGTGCCGTGCGCATCCTCGTCGACGACGTCAAGGATTGCTACGCCGCGCTTGGCGTCGTTCACAACCTCTGGCCATACCTGCCCGGGGAGTTCGACGACTACATCGCCAATCCGAAAGACAACGACTATCGCTCGCTGCACACGGCCGTGGTCGGCCCCGAGGGCAAAACCGTGGAAGTGCAGATCCGCTCGCACGACATGCACAGGCAGGCTGAGCTCGGCGTGGCGGCCCACTGGCGTTACAAGGAAGGCGGCGGGACGCCGGCCGCGTTCGACCAGAAAATCCGCTTCTTGCGACAGTTGCTCGAACCATCGGGCGATGACGCCGACCTGCTCGCCCAGATTCGCGACGACGTTTTCGAGGACCGAGTTTATGGCATCAGCCCCAAGGGCGATGTCGTCGAACTGCCGGCCGGAGCAACACCGCTGGATTTCGCGTATCACGTGCACACACAGGTAGGGCACCGCTGCCGCGGCGCCAAGGTCAACGGCCGGATCGTGCCACTCACCTACCATGTGAAGAACGGCGACAAGATCGAGATCATTACGGGCAGCCAGCCGCAGCCCAGCCGCGACTGGATCAACGCCAAGCTCGGCTATCTGGCCAGCGCCAGGAACCGCGCCAAGGTCCGCAACTGGTTCCGGCACCAGGACCGCGACCAGCACCAGCGCCAGGGCCGGGAGATCCTGGACCGCGAGCTGTCGCGGCTGAACGTCAGAGATGTGGCGACCGACGATGTTGCCAAGCAGCTCAAGCACAAGAACACCGAGTCGCTCTGCGTTGCGCTTGGCGCCGGCGACCTGACGTCGGCGTCGATTGCGAACGCACTGCAGGGCCTGCGCGGGACTGATCTGCCCAAGCCTGTGCAGCTGCGCAAAGCCGCACGCCCGAAGAGCAAGCCCTCGGACACCGTGGCCGTCAGCGGCGTTGGCGACCTGATGTGCAATTTCGCCCGCTGCTGCCGCCCGGTGCCGCCGGAACCGATCGTGGGCTACATCACCCAGGGCCGCGGCGTTTCGATTCATCGCCAGGACTGCGGCAATTTTCTCGGGCTAAACGTGCGTCATCCGGAACGCATCATCGAGGTGGACTGGGGTCAGTCGGATTCGGCCACGTATACCGTCGACCTGATGCTGCGCGCGCACGACCGGACCGGTCTGATACGAGATATCAGCACGGTGCTGGCGGATGAGCAGGCCAGTATCGTCGATCTCGCCAGTCACACCGACAGGAAGTCGCTGCAAACCGTGATGAATATCAGCGTCGAGATCAGGGACCTGCCGACACTGAGTACGGCGATTACGCGGCTGGAGCAGTTGCCGAACGTAATCGCCGTTAAAAGGAAGGCTTAACTCACCTCAGCAGCAGGACCCTTCTTGCCTTTCGCAATATCGGTCGCGAGAGCCATCATCGACGTCAGGTCGCCGAGATTCGCCGGCACGACGTAGGTGTTGCCCGTCTTGGCGAGGTTGCCGAACTCACCGATGTACTGTTCGGCGACGCGCAGCTGCATGGCCTCCGTACCGCCTTCTTCTGTCAATGACAGGGCAACCCGGCGCAGGCCTTCGGCCGTTGCCGTGGCGACCGCGAGGATAGCCTCTGCCTCACCCTGCGCCTCGTTGATCTGCTGCTGCTTGGCCGCTTCGGATTCCTTGATGACTTTTTGCTTGTCACCCTCGGCCTGGTTGATGACCGCGTCGCGCTCACCTTCGGACGTCAGAATGACGGCGCGTTTTTCACGCTCGGCGCGCATCTGCTTTTCCATCGCGGTAAGAACATCGTGCGGCGGGTTGATGTTCTTGATCTCGTAGCGCAGCACCTTGACGCCCCAGGGGTCGGACGCCTTGTCGAGCTCGGCGACGACGTTAGCGTTGATCGTACCGCGCTCCTCGAACGTGCGGTCGAGGTCGATCTTGCCGATTTCGGAACGCAGCGTGGTCTGTGCAAGCTGGGCAATGGCGAACATGTAGTTGCCGATGCCGTACGAGGCGCGCGCGGGCTCGAGTACCTGCAGGTACAGGACGCCGTCGACGCCGACCTGGACGTTGTCCTTGGTGATACAGATCTGCTCGGCGATATCGACGGCCTGCTCTTTCAGCGTGTGCTTGTAAGCCACGCGCTCCAGGAACGGGATCAGGATATGAAAGCCGGCATCGAGCTTGCGGCTGAACTTGCCGAGTCGCTCGACGATGTACGCATTCTGCTGCGGCACGACCGTCGCGGTCTTGAACAGAACAATGACGATAACGGCGACAACAGCCAGCGCGACAATAAGTGAAGTGTCCATAATCATTTCCTTTGTTGTGGCTTACTCAGCTTCGACGTTGAGCGTGAGGCCGTCCACCTCGACAACCTTCGCAGGGGCGCCGGCAGCGATTGCGGATTCGCCGACGTTTTGTATGTTCCAGTCACTGCCGCGATACTGCGCGCGACCGCGACCGCCGGGCGCGACGTCTTCAGAGACTGTAACGACTTCACCCAGGTACCTCTGTTGGTAGCCCTCCCCGCCGCCACGCAGCTTTTCGTACAGGGCTTTGCGGAACGTAACGAAGAAGACGACCGAGATGATGGCGAACGCCAGCCATTGCATCCACTCGGGCGGGTTTATTCCAATGAGGCTTGCAAGGCCAACGATTGCGGCGGAAACGCCGAGGAAAACAAGATAGAACTGTGCGTCTACTGCAAACAGTTCGGCAGCCAGTAATACAGCACCGAGAATCATCCAGGCCCACCACGTCATGGCAACACTCCTTATGTTCGGGTACCGCAACTATAGCGCGATAATTCCGTTACTATGTATGGCCTTTGCCGAGAATTTCAATGGGGGAGCGGCATGCAGCAATTCGTCGATCAAATAAACAGCTATGTCTGGAGCCCGGCACTCGTATACCTGTGCCTCGCCGCCGGCCTGTTTTTTTCGATCCTGACCCGCTTCGTGCAGGTACGCCTGTTCAAGGAAATGATTCACCTGCTGTTCTCGAGCAAGGAATCCGACCGCGGCATTTCTTCGTTCCAGGCTTTGTCGGTTTCTCTGTCCGGTCGCGTCGGTACGGGTAACATCGCCGGCGTCGCCGCCGCCATCGGCTTCGGTGGCCCGGGCGCCGTATTCTGGATGTGGATTGTGGCCTTCCTCGGCGCCGCGACAGCCTACGTCGAGTCAGCCCTCGGCCAGATCTACAAGGAAGAGCACGAGGGTGAATACCGCGGCGGCCCCGCCTTCTATATCGAAAAGGCAATGGGCCAGAAGTGGTATGCGTGGATCTTCGCGCTGACGACGATTGTCGCCGTCGGCCTGCTGCTCCCCACGGTACAGTCGAACGCGATCGGCAATGCGGTCGAACTGGCCGTCGGTACCGGCGGCATTCTGCAGACCGGACTTGGCGAGGTCAGCTACACCAAGCTCGGGACCGCCATGGTCGTCGTCACGGTGCTCGGCATCATCATTTTCGGCGGCGTCAAACGCATCGCGCATTTCACGCAGATCGTCGTGCCGTTCATGGCGCTGGGGTATATCGTCATGTCGCTGATCATTATCGGCATGCACATTACCGCCCTGCCCGGCATCATCATGACGATCGTCGGCGACGCGTTCACGCCCATGGCCGGCATCGGCGCCGCGATCGGCTGGGGCGTCAAACGCGGCGTCTACTCCAACGAAGCAGGACAGGGCACGGGCCCGCACGCGGCCGCCGCATCGGAGGTACAACACCCGGCGCAGCAGGGGCTCGTCCAGGCATTCTCGGTCTACGTCGATACGCTGTTCGTCTGCTCAGCGACCGCGTTCATGATCCTGATCACGCAGCAGTACTACGTGACCGGCCTGGACGCAGAAATCAGCGGCGGGCTGCTGGGGTCCGATATCCAGGCCAATAGCCCGGCGTTTACGCAACTGGCGCTCGAATCGGTCATGGGCGGCTTCGGCAAGACCTTCGTGGCCGTCGCGCTGTTCTTTTTCGCGTTTACGACGTTGCTCGCGTACTACTACATTGCAGAAACGAACGTCGCCTACATTCGCCGGACCATTCAGTTTCCGGGTGAACTCATTGTGCTCAAGCTGATTCTTCTCGGATCGGTTTTCTATGGGACGATTCGCACGGCCGACCTGGCCTGGGGCCTGGGAGACATCGGCGTGGGTGTCATGGCCTGGTTGAACATCGTCGGCATCCTGATCCTGTTCTTCATGGGCAAGCCCGCGCTCAAAGCCCTCAAGGATTACGAGGAACAGCGCAATGCCGGGGTCGAGACCTACACGTTCGACCCCGAAGCGCTCGGCATCAAGAACGCCGACTTCTGGAAGAAGTAAGTCACCGCGCAACCGGCAAAGTCGGTATTCGCCCAATCAGCGGCACTCGCTGAAATCCTGCTGGTCCTGGCGCTGGGCAATATCGTCGGCGTCGCCATTTACGAGGCCATCCTGCCAGCGTCCGTCGCGTCGGGTGACGCCAGCGGGGTCGTCGAGGCCCTTTTCGCCGGCCTGCGCATTTTTCTGCGGATCGGCCTCATCGCTGCGTTCGGCCTGGCGCTCTTGTGGTTCCGCCGTGGTCTCGTCCCGCGCGACGCGGGCCTGACCCGGGCCGGCAAGCCGATCGGGGAATTATTGGGCATCGGCATCGTTCTCGGCGGGTTTTCGTGTTTCCTGATTGCCCTCGTCTTTGCCGTGCACACGGTCGTGCCCCTGGGCGAAGAACTGGCGGGCTGGATCGAAATTCGGGAAGCGACGTTTGACGCCGCGTTCTATGTCGACATGCTGGCGACCAGCATCATCGTTCCTCCGCTGGTCGAGGAAATCATGGCGCGCGGCTACATGCGAACGCGACTAACGGAGAGCTACGGACGAATCGGCGGCGTGGTCCTCGCCGGCCTGATTTTCGCCCTCGTCCATGGCAAGTTCCTGTCGACCGACCCGTTGCTGGCCATCTTCATGGCCGTCCTGGTGATCAGTTCGATTGCCTGGACCTACATTGCCCAACTGACCGGCTCCGTGATCCCGTCGATGATCGCGCACGCCATAACCAACCTGTTCGCGACAGTCATCCTTTTCCATGTCTGGGTACCCTTCACCGCCGTCGCCGCCTTCGTGCTGTGGCAACGACAACCAATCCTCGGGACGCTGCGTCAGTTTGCCGGCGAGTGGCGGTCGGGTCAGGAATCATCGGGGCTGTGGTTCGGGGTCATTTCGTTGATCCTCGTTCTCGCCCTTCTGACGTTTACCATGTCGCAGCTCGGGCGAATGGCAGGGCTCGCCATATTTGGCGTG
>JASJBB010000151.1 GCA_030066735.1 Woeseiaceae bacterium
TCGAGAAAGATCGGCACGATCAGGTCCGGATGACTGACCGCGGCCATGTGCGCGGTGACGAGCAGGTTCGGCGCATCCCACAGCAGGCTATTGTCGGGAATCGGCTCCTCGTCGAATACGTCGAGCACGGCCCCGCCCAGCGTGCCGCCGCGCAGTGCGACGACCAGGGCCGCATCGTCGACCACGTTGGAGCGACCAACATTGACGAACAAGGCATGGGCCGGCAGCAACGACAGCGTTTCGGCGCTTAGCAGGTTATCGGTCCCGGGCGTGTCCGGCAGCACCGCGACCAGGTAGTCGAGACCCGGCAGGAACTCCGCGACGCGGGAAACCGGGAGCACCCGTTCGAACCCGGCAACCGCCCTGCCCGAGCGGCTCAGCCCCGAGACGGTCATGCCGAGTCCGGCACAGAGTCTGGCGATGTCGGCGCCGATCGAACCGGCGCCCATGATGCCGAGGCGCTTGCCGCTGACACTGCCGGAGACGCCTTCCCACCAGCGGCGCGCCTTCTGCTCCTCGTAGCGGTGCAGGATTCTGAGTTCGTGGGCGAGCAGGTAACCGGCAACGTACTCGGCCATCTGCCGGCCAAAGACGCCCTTGATGCCCGTCAGCACGTAGTCGCGACGGTCGAGGGAAATAAGCGGCGTGACGCCGGCCCAGGTCGATTGCACCCAGTCCACGGCCGGCATGTGCGGCAAGGCCTCGGCAATAGCGAGCGGACTACCGAAGACAACGCCCTGGCCGGTGTAGGCATCCCGGGCCTGGCTGGCGTTGCCGGCCAGCGTAAGGTCGGCGTCCGGCTGCCCCTCGCGCACGAGCCCGGCCAGTGCCTCGGCGTCGCGCCCGACAATCAGTACCGATGGTGAAGGGTCTCTCCGGCTCACAGGTTTTCGTAGGGCATGTCGAACGTATCGCCGTCCTCGATACGCCCGCTGGTCCACCCCCGATCGAACCAGCGCATGCGCTGCTCCGACGTGCCGTGCGTAAATGCGTGCGGCACGACGCGACCCTGGGTGCGGGTCTGTATGGCGTCGTCGCCGATCTGGTTCGCGGCGCGCATGGCCTCCTCGATGTCGCCGCGTTCGAGGTAATGGCTGTTGTGATGCGCCCAGACGCCAGCGAGATAATCGGCCTGCAGCTCCAGCCGCACCGAATATTCGTTGTAGTCGGGGCGGCCGCGCATGGCGCTGACCTTGTCCGTCAGGCCCAGCAGTTTCTGAATGTGGTGACCGACCTCGTGGGCGATGACATAGGCCTGTGCGAAATCGCCGGGCGCGTCGAACTGGCGCTCGAGCTCGCGATAGAAACTGAGGTCGATGTAGATGGTCTGGTCGGCCGGGCAGTAGAACGGCCCTGCCCTGGCGCTGCCGACGCCGCACCCGGTTGGGTACTGGCCGCGGTAGATAACCAGCTCGGGCGCCTGGTATTGCAGATCCACGCGGGAGAATTCCCGGGTCCAGATATCCTCCGTGTCGGCCAGCACCACCGTGACGAACTGGAACAGCTGCTCTTCTTCAGCCGTGGGCTGGTATTCGACCTGCTCGACCCGGCTGCCACCCGTCAGCGCCATCGGGTTGATCAGGCCCATTTGCCAGCCGACGATGCCAATCACGACCAGCACGAGGATGCCCTTGAGACCGAACGTGCGCAGCACGACATTGACGATCATTGCGAGACCGCCGCCCCGACGCACGACGCGCTGGCCGCGAGCGTCGCGTACGTTGCTGCTACCCCTGCGGCCCCGCCATTTCATATTTCAGCCCCAGCCAATCTCGTCGAGATGATCATCGTCGATTCCAAAATAGTGCGCGATTTCGTGAATCAGCGTCTTGGCAACCTCATCGCGCAGCTCCTCGGGCGGCAGGCCCATGTCGAGATGCGGCTGGCGAAAGATGTAGATCACGTCGGGCAATTCGCCCGCGTAGTCGACGCCACGATCGGGCAGCGCGACCCCGGTGTAAAGACCCAGCAGGCCATCACCGTCAGGATCGAGATGCTCGTCGGCCTGGTCCAGCACCAGGAAATCAATGTTGTGCAGCGCCTCCTGCACCCAGTCCGGCAGGCTGGCAATCGTATCGCTGACGAAATCCTCGAACTCGTCGTGGTCCATACTCGTAAATTGTACTGGAATCGCCATACTGGGAGCGCATGAATAAGAAGCTCCAAACGCTGTTGCTGCCTGGCGCCGCACTGGCCCTGTTATGCGCCTGCGCGGCAGAGACCGATTCGCAGGACCGCGCGCCGACACTCAGCGTGCTCACGCTCAACCTGCACACTTACCAGGAGCTGCAAACCGAAGGCATCGACGAGTCCCAACTGACTAACGAACTGGCTCGCCGGCGGGTGGCGGGCTACGCGCCGATTTTCGACCGCATCGCGGCAGGAATCGAGACCCTGTCACCGGACGTCATCTGCCTGCAGGAAGTCGGCGAGTGGCGTGAAGGCGCGGGCGGCGACGACCGGTTCGGCAGCAGCGACAGCAATATGGCCGGCCAGGTCCTGTCACGCCTGCCTGCGCACGGTTACGAGGTCACGATGGACTGGTCGCACATCGGTTTCGGCGTATGGCGCGAGGGCGCAGCGATCCTGAGCCGGCACCCGATGCTGCTTACGGATGCCCGCTATGTCAGCCGCCACGAAAACAGCCGCCGCGACTTCTGGAAATCGCGCAACGTTCCAAAGGCCCGAATTGACGTGCCGGGCTTTGGCGAAGTCGATGTGTATTCGGTGCACCTGGGATGGTGGGACGACCTCGAAGAGCCTTTTGCCGAACAGTGGGACCGGCTGCTGGCCTGGATTGCCGAAGATCCCGGTGATGTGGTCGTGCTGTGCGGCGACTTCAACGTCGCGGCCGGTGGTCCCGGCTACTCAATGATCACGACCGAGTCAGGATTCGACGACGCATACCTACTCGCCAATCCTGGCGGCATGTTCGACGCGACCATCGCTGGCGGCGCCGACGGCTGGGAGGATGCCGCGCAGGGCCGGCGGATCGACTACGTTCTGGTCAACGACGACTCCGGCATGCAAGTCACCGGGGCCCGCCGCGTTTTCACGAGCGCCGGGTTCGGCCAGGTCAGCGACCACCTGGGCGTATACGTCACCCTCGCAAGACGGCAATAGCGCACGAACATCGGTTTCGGTAGTCTGGGCCGTCATCATGCGCTCCAGGAACCTGTTATGAGGCGACCGATTCCGCTGCTGTTCGTTGCGGCGATGCTGTTCGGCTGTTCGGCCGACACCGACTACCGTTACGACGTGGATATCCGCTGGACCAGCTATGGCGTTCCGCACGTCAGGGCCGAGGACTGGGGCAGCCTCGGGTATGGCTTTGCCTACGCCACGGCCACCGACGGCGTCTGCGTATTCGCGAGAGAAGTCGCCAGGGCGAACGGCACCCTGTCCGCAGATTTTGGCGCAACCGACGAGAATCTCGCCAGCGACGCCTTTCATCGCGCAATCGTCACGCAAGAGCGGGTTCTCAAGAACGGCCTCGCGATGTCCGCGAACATGCGCGACTACGGCGCCGGTTTCGTCGCCGGTTACAACCGGTTTATCGAAGACAACCGCGATACGCTGCCGGCCGGCTGCGCCGGGCAGGCGTGGGTGCGCCCGATCAGCGAGATCGAACTTGGCCGCATGTTTATCGCGTTCGGCATTCGTTACGGCGCCGGTAGCTACGCGGGCGGAATCGCCGCCGCAGCGCCGCCAGGCGAGCCGGTCGCCGCTGTGCAGCTCGACTTCGACCCGATGCCGGGCATCGGCAGCAACGCCATCGCGCTGGGCAGCGACCTGACGGCATCTGGCCGCGGCATCCTGTTCGGCAACCCCCACTACCCGTGGCACGGCCCGGCGCGTTTTCACATGATCCACACGACCATCCCGGGCGAAGTCGACACAATGGGGGCGAGCCTGTTGTCGGGAAGCTTCATCGCGATCGGTTTCAACAAGGACATCGCGTGGACGCATACCGTATCGACTGCGCTGCGCATGACGTTTTTCGAGCTCGAGCTCAATCCGGACAACCCGCTGCAATATCGTCACGGCGACAGGTTTCGGGATATCGAAAAGATCGAGGTCTCCGTGCCCGCGGGCGATGGCGACCGCGTGCAGACCGTTTACATGACGCATCATGGGCCGGTCCTGGTCGGCAAATCGCTGCCGTGGACGCGATCGCGAGCCTACGCCGTGCGCGACGCTATCCTGGACAATGACGCGGCCTTCGCCACCTACGAGGCGCTGCAGACGGCTGCGACGGTCGCCGACGTCGAGGCAGCGATCAGCAAACAGGGCATCTACTTCGTCAACACGATCGCCGCCGACCGTCTTGGCAACGCGTTCTACGGGGACATCTCGTCGACGCCGCATCTCGACATGGAGATCCTCACCCATTGCCGCCGCGATGTGGAAGGCGTGCCCTCGCGGGTGGTCGTCCTGGACGGCTCGAGCCCCGAGTGCGACTGGCGCGTCGATCCGCGCAGCACCGTGCCGGGCAACCTGCCCGCCGCGGACATGCCACGCGCCACGAGCACGCGCTATTTCTCCAATTCGAACGACAGTTACTGGCTGTCCAATCCCGACCAACCGCTCGAAGGCTACCTGCCGACGATCGGGCCGGAGAAAACAGCGCGCACCCTGCGCACCCGCGCCGGCCTGGTATTCCTCAATGAGTACCTGGACCGTGGCGACAAGCTCGTACCCGATGACATCCAGTCACTGCTGCTGAGCCACCGCCATTTCGGCGCGGAGCTGCTGCTCGACGACGTTCTTGAAGTCTGTACCGACGACAGCGGGATCGCGCTGGCCTGCGATGCGCTGGCCGCCTGGGACCGCACGGCCAACGTCGACAGCCGCGGCATGCAGGTCTGGACGGAATTCTGGGAGACGGCGCGCCGGATCGGCGGCCTGTACGCGGTCCCGTTCGACCCCGCTGATCCCGTCAACACGCCCCGCGGCATTGCGCTCGACAACGAGACCGTCAGCACCGCGGTGCGCGAAGCGCTGGCAGCCGCGCAGCAGCGACTGCTGCATGCGGGCATCGCACCGGACCAGCCATGGGGCGATGTCCAGTTCGCCGAGCGCAATGGCGCCCGTATCCCGGTACCCGGCGGACCCGGCCGCCACGGCATGTTCAGCTACATCAACACGGATTTCACCGTGGGCAAGGGCTACACGCCCATCGTCCACGGCAACAGCTATGTGCAGGTCGTGACCTGGAATGATGACGGCACGCCCGACGCGCGGGCCGTCCTGACCTACTCCCAGTCGCCCGAATCCGACTCGCCCCATTATTACGACCAGACGGAGCTCTACGCGCGCGGCGAGTGGTTGCAGCTGCCGTTTACCGAGGAAGACATCCTCGCCGATCCCAACCTCCGGACGCTGACACTCCGAGGAGACTAGCGCCGGGCAATACGCAAGAAACCAATGGACGTCCTGCTTATTCTTGTCCTTCTGGCCGCGGCGTTTTACGTGGGCTGGAATATCGGCGCCAATGATGCCGCCAATTGCATCGGCACGACCGTCGGCGCACAGATCGTTTCCTATCGCACAGCTGCACTGGTGATGTCGGTGTTCGTCATCCTGGGGGGCGCCTTGCAGGGACATCACGTCATGAAGACGGTCGGCAAGGGAATTGTCATTACGGAAGTCGCGGCCTTTGAAGAGCAGAACGAAGCGCCAGCGCCGGCGGATTTTCGGGAGTTCTTCCCCGACGAGCGGCTTCCGGACCTCGCCATACTCGTGGCGCTGCTCTCTGCCGGGTTCTTCGTCACTCTCGCGACGTTCACCAGCACACCGGTTTCCACGTCGCAGGCAATCGTCGGCGGTGTCGCCGGCGTGGGCGTCGGCATCGTCGGCGCGCAGGCGAGTTTTTTCAAGCTCGGCGTGTTGCTCAAGATTCTCGGCGCCTGGGTCATCAGCCCGGTACTGACCATGGTCCTCGCATTCGTCAGTTACCTGTTGCTGGCGCGTGCCCTGCGCAATGCGCGGGCAATTTTCTGGTCGAATGCGATGGGCATCGCCGTTCTGGTCTCGGCAGCTTACGTGTCGTATTCGCTGGGTGCGAATGACGTTGGCAATGCCATCGGACCCCTGCTCAATCGCTTCCCCGACAAGGGGCCGCACCTTGCGGTGCTGGGCGGAATCGCCATGGCGGCGGGCGCCCTGACGTTCGGCCAGCGCGTTACCGATACGGTCGGCAAGAGCATTACGCCGCTCGACTACTCGGGCGCACTGGCGGCGCAGCTGTCCGCGGCGGTCGGCGTGCATCTGTTCTCGATGCTCGGCATACCGGTCTCGACATCGCAAGCGATCGTTGGCGGTGTTATCGGCGTC
>JASJBB010000152.1 GCA_030066735.1 Woeseiaceae bacterium
GCCCACCGAATCGTAGACGGCGGCCACGCCCTCGCCATCGGTCAGCTCGCGCGCACGTGCGGCGATATCGTCGTCGGCCATGATGACGTGATCGCAGCCCTGCGATTTTGCGAGTGCCGCCTTCTCGGCGGTGCTGACCACGCCAATCACGGTTGCGCCCAGTTGTTTCGCCCACTGGCTGGCCAGCGAGCCGACGCCGCCCGCCGCGGCATACAGCAAGATCGGGTCGCCGGGCTGCACGGCATAGCTGCGACGCAGCAGGTACCAGGTGGTCAGCCCTTTGAGCAGCACGGCCGCGGCGACCTCGTCGGAGATCGTATCCGGAATCGGCACCAGCCGGTCCGCGGCGAAATTTCGGTGTTCGGCATACGAACCGATAGGCATGCCCGTGTAAGCCACGCGGTCTCCCACGGCTACGTCGGTGACGCCGTCGCCGACAGCCTCGACGACGCCGGCTGCCTCCGAGCCAATCCCGGTTGGCAGGTCGAGTGGATAGAGGCCGGTGCGGTGGTAGGTGTCGATCAGGTTGAGGCCGATCGCCGTGTGCCGAATGCGCGCCTCGCCCGCGGCCGGCTCGGGAACCTCTGCGTCTTCCCAGGTCAGAACCTCTGGTCCACCGTACTCGTGAATTCGTATTGCGCGAGTTTTCATCTGCGATAGGATAGCCGACTTGCAACGACTGACCCGAACATTCTTTCAGGCATCATGCCTGATCGCCTGCTTCCCTGCGCACGCCGAACCGATCGATGAGGTCGTCGTGACCGCGGTGCGTCGCGCCGTGGCCGAGGACCAGCTATCCGTGGCCCTCGGCACCGTCGGCCGGGAGGATGTCTCGGCAGAGATGCTGGTTACCGACGCGCTGGCGAATGCAGCCGGTGTTTTCCTGCAGCAGACGACGCCGGGCCAGGGCGCGGCGATCGTGCGTGGGCAAAAGGGTTCTGCCGTCCTGCACCTGGTCGACGGCATGCGGCTCAACAATGCGATCTTCCGCAGCGCGCCGACGCAGTACTTTGCACTCGTGCCCACCTCGGCGGTCGAACGCGCAGAGGTCCTGCGCGGCACCCCGGCCTCGCTCTATGGTTCCGACGCCATCGGCGGCGTCGTCCAGATCGTGACGCGCAAACCCGAATTCGAAACGGCAGGGAACCAGGTCCGCGGTGAGCTGAGCGTGCGGGCGAACACGGCGGAAGAGGCGCGGGTCATCGGCGGCACGTTTGACGCCGGCAACCGGCATCTCGCGACCTCGTTCGGCGCCGAGTATGCCGATGTCGGCGATCGTCGTATCGGCGGTGGGGACACGGTCAGACCCAGCGGCTTCACGGCCCGGTCCGCCCGCCTGATCGTGGCGGCACGCCCCGACGACAGCACGTCCTGGTCGATCGATCTGCAACATGCCGAACAGCCCAGGACGCCGCGCACCGACGAACTCGTGCCGGGCTTCGGCGAGACCGAGCCCGCGTCGTCGGAGTTCTTTTTCCGGCCGAACCGGCGCACGTTCGTGCATCTCGACGGCCAGTCGCTCGAGGGCGCGCTGGGACTCGACTGGAACGTCGATTTCGCATGGCAACGCATCGACGACGACCGCCAGACACGTGACCTCAATGCGCCCGAGCGAACGCTCGAGGAGAACCGCAGCGATCTCTTCGGGCTGACGATCAGTGTCAGCCAGGTGACCGAGACGGTGTCATGGATCACCGGCCTCGACCTTTATTACGACGATGTCTCCAGCCGCCGCGTGCGCGAGGACATCGTCACGGGGGTGCAAACGGCAGCAACGCCGCGATTCCCGGACGGCTCGAGCATGGAACTGCTGTCCGCTTACGGCAACGGCACCTGGTCGGCTGGCGAGAGGCACGCCGTGACCTTCGGTTTGCGGCTCAGTGACGTGCGTACCCGGCTGCCGTCGACGTCCGTGCACAACACCGAGATCAGCGGCGACGTCGGCTGGGTGGCCACGATCAACGACGGCTGGCAGTTCACGGCGAATCTCGGTTACGGCTTTCGCGCACCCAACGTCTTTGACCTCGGTACACTCGGCAACCGGCCCGGGAACCGCTTCAATATTCCAAACACCGATCTCGAATCGGAGCATGTCGTTCATGGCGACCTGGGCATTCGCTATCGCAATTCAGTGGCTGACTTCGCGGTCTCCGTTTACCTGCTCGACTACACGGATCGCATCACGTCGGTAGCGACGGGCAACGTGACGCCCGAGGGTCGCGAGATTACGCAAAGCGTCAACGCCGCAAGCTCGGAGATACACGGCGTCGAAGCGACGGCCCGGGTCGACATCGGTAGTGAGTGGTTTGTCAGCGCAAACCTGACCTACACGCGCGGCGATCAGCGCATCGCCGGGAGCGCGGAAGAACCGGCAGACAGGGTGCCGCCACTCAGCGGTGTTGTCGAAGTCGAGTTTGCTCCCGAATCCGTTTTCGGGTTCGAGGCCTGGGCGAGTTTCGCCGGTTCCCAGGACCGGCTCAGCGCCAGGGACGTGCGCGATTCGCGAATCGACCCGAACGGCACGCCCGGCTGGGCCAGTATTGGTGCGAGCGCACACTGGCGGCCGACAGACGCCTGGCGCGTGTCGCTGGAGCTTGCCAACGTGTTCGACGCCGGCTACCGGGTACACGGCTCGGGCATCGATGCCACGGGCCGCAACGCCACGCTCAGCGCTCGCTGGAGTTGGTAGTCGCTAGAGGCGCAGCGCGCCGTCCACGCCGAAGCACCGGCCGCTAACGTAATCGTTCTCGAGAATGAACTGGACCGTGCTCGCGATGTGGTCGGGTTCGCCCATCCTGCGCAGCGGGATGTGTGCCGTGAGTTTCTCGCGGGCCTCGGGTTTCATGGCCATGACCATCTCGGTGCCTATGAAGCCAGGTGCGATGGACGCCGCACGAATTCCGTAGCGCGCAAACTCCTTTGCCCAGACGACGGCCATGGCCTGTACTCCCGCCTTGGTTGCCGAGTAATTGACCTGTCCCATGTTGCCGTGGCGCGAGACTGACGAGATGTTGACGATCACGCCCTCGCAACCCAGCTCGATCATCTTCGCCGCCGCCTCCCGGCCGCACAGGAATACGCCGGTAAGGTTGACGTCGATGACGAGCTGCCACTCGGCCAGCGACATCTTCGACGTTATCTCACCGTCTTTGACCTTGAGGGTCAGGGCGTCGCGCGTAATGCCCGCATTGTTGATGAGTCCGTGCAGGGCGCCAAACTCCCCGGCGACGTCTGCGAACAGCTGCTCGACATCGTTCTCCGAACTGACGTTGACACGGTAAGTGGCTGCCTTCGGCGCGCCTGCCTGTTCGCACTTCGCGGCCACGTCGGCAAGCGATTCGTCGTCGAGATCGACCAGCGCGATGTTGCAGCCCTGGGCAGCGAGGCGCAGCGCCGTTGCGGCGCCGAGACCGCGGCCGGCGCCCGTGATAACAATGACCTTGTCCCGTAATTCCAACGTCCTTCCTCCCTAATGCACGCCCGTGTTCCGCAGGGCCACGAACATCATCGCAATGGAAAGAAAGAGGAACAACACGCTGATCGCCTGGCGCATTCGATGCTGCGGTATCAGGCCCTGCAATCGCGGCCCGATCTGGCCGCCGATCAGCACTCCCGGGATGTCGTAGACGAGCAAGTTCCATGGAATAGCAGTCCAGCCACCGGCCTGGATCAGCTCTGCGAACAGTGTCGCCGTTGCGAACACGATCGTCAGGATCACGACAAGTACCGACGTCGCTGCCGCCACCGCGATCGGGATGCCTTTGCGCGTAAGGTTCGAGATCGTGACCTCGCCAATACCGACCGACACCATGCCGGTCAGGAATGCGCCGACGGCCGTGACCGCATGGCTGGCGAGTCCGAGCTTCGGACGGTCATAGCTGTAGGTATGCCCGCGCGAATCGGTTTTCTCGATGATGACCCGGCCCTCGAGATGCACTTCCGGGTCGCCGGGCTTGATCGGGTTGCGCCACATGACGAACGCGAGCACGGCGACGAGGATCGCGTAACTCGCAATCAGCACGCTGCCAGCGACGTAGTTCGCAACGACCGCGCCGAGGATGGCGACCGGGATCGAGACCCGGAGGATGCGAAAGGCAAGCTGGTAGTCGATGAGCTTGCGCCGGTAGTAGCCGATAAACCCGGACAGGAAACCGAAGGTCTGGGTGAACAGGGCGGCCGCGACGGCCGTCATCGTCGACGCCAGCACGTACTCCTCGCCCAGCAGCGGGAACACCAGGATGAAAATCGGCGTGAACAGCGCCGCGCCGCCGATGCCGCTCAGCATCGCGCAGGTGGCGACGACGATCGACACCGGGAACATGAACCAGTAAAGCGTGAAATCCACGCAGACTTCCTCGGGGCTAGACGACCGGCGATTCTACCTGACTGATTCCCAGTGTGCGTCGGTGGCAACCATCGTCAGCACGTCGTACTGGGCGCAGACTTCGTCGTCCTGGTTCGTGACCTCGGCGTCCCAGCGCACCTCGCCATAGCCCGTGTCGCCGCGCAGCGTTTTTTGCTTGCAGGTCAGGCGCACTTTCAGCGAATCGCCGTGGTTGACCGGCTGCAGGAAGCGCAGGTCGTCGACGCCATAGTTGGCGAGCACCGGGCCGAAGTCGGGATCGACGAACAGGCCTGCGGCGAACGAGACAATCAGGTAGCCGTGGGCGACGCGACCTTCGAAGAACGGATTCTTTTTCGCGTCTTCTTCGACCATGTGCGCATAGAAGTTGTCGCCCGTGAACTCGGCAAAGTGCTCGATGTCATCGAGCGTGACCTCACGCGGCCCGCTATTGAACGTGTCGCCGATCTCGAGCTGCTCGAAGGTCTTGCGGAACGGGTGCACGCCGGGGTCTTTCTGGTCGGCGCCGCGAATCCAGCGATGGCCGATGTGTGACAGCGTTTCGGGCGACCCCTGCAAAGCCGTGCGCTGCATGTAGTGCTTGATACCGCGCACGCCACCCATCTCCTCGCCGCCGCCGGCGCGCCCCGGGCCGCCGTGCACGAGGTGGGCCAGCGGTGAGCCGTGCCCCGTCGATTCGGCGGCGCAGTGGCGATTAATGATAACCATGCGACCGTGATACGCCGCGGTGCCGAGCACGAGCTCGCGCGCAACATCGTTGTCGTTGGTGATGATCGAACCGGCCAGGCTGCCTTCGCCGAGCCGTGCGAGCTCGATAGCCTCGTCCAGGTTGTCGTAAGGCAGGACGGTGCTCACCGGTCCGAAGGCCTCGACGGAGTGAACGGCTTTCGCCGTCAGCGGCTTGTCGCAATGCAACAGCGTGGGCATGAAGAATGCGCCCTTGCCGGCATCGGCGTCGACGACCTCGAAATCGTCGCTGCCGCCGTAGACGACCTCGGCTTCGGCCGCGAGGTCGCCCACGCGCTCGCGGACCTCGTCACGCTGCCCCTGGCTGGCCAGCGCTCCCATGCCGACTTCCCGCAACGCCGGGTTGCCGATGCGCACGTCGCCGAGCGCCTTCGCGAGCGCCGCGGTGACGTCGCCGGCAATCGCGGCCGGCGCAATGATGCGGCGGATGGCCGTGCACTTCTGGCCGGCCTTGGACGTCATCTCGTTCACGACTTCCTTGATGTACAGGTCGAACTCGGGGGTTCCGGGCGTGGCGTCCGGACCGAGTATCGACATGTTCAGCGAGTCGGTTTCGGCCGTAAAGGCCACCGACTCGCTGACCACGCGCGGATGCGCCTGCAACTTTTCGGCTGTGGCTTTCGAGCCGGTGAATGCGATCGTGTCCTGGCAGGTCAGGTGGTCGAACAGGTCGCCGACTCCGCCGCAGATCAGCTGCAGCGATCCCGGCGGCAAGATGCCCGACTCGATAATGCGCCGGACCATGAGTTCGGTCAGGTAGGCGGTACTCGATGCCGGCTTGACGATGGCCGGCACGCCGGCGAGCAGGGTGGGCGCCAGTTTCTCGAGCATGCCCCAGCACGGGAAGTTGTAGGCGTTGATGTGAATGGCGGCGCCGAGTTTGGGCGTGAAGACGTGCTGCCCGACGAAGGTCCCTTCGCGCGACAGCCACTCGGGCGGGCCGTCGAGGTACACGTGATCGTTCGGCATCTCGCGCCGGGCTTTGGACGAGAATACGAACACCGTGGAAATACCGCCGTCGATGTCGGGCCAGCTGTCGCGCTTCGTCGCTCCCGTCTGGGTCGACAGCTCGTAGAACTCCCGCTTGTGCTCGTTGAGGTAGATCGCGAGATCCTTGAGCATGAAGCCACGCTCGTGAAACGTCAGCTTGCGCAGATTCGGCCCGCCGACGCGCTTCGCGTGGTCGAGCATTGCCTTGAAGTCGAGCCCGTCGCTCGT
>JASJBB010000153.1 GCA_030066735.1 Woeseiaceae bacterium
ACGATGTCGACGACCTTGGTATTGCGCACGTCCGGGCAGTTTTCCTTGAACGTCAGGCCCATCACGAGCGCGCGGCAGTCGGCGGGCTGGATGCTCTTGCCGAGCATCTTCTTGATGACCTGCGACACCACGAACTGCGCCATGTTGTCGTTGATGCGGCGGCCAGCCAGGATGATCTGCGGGTGGTGGCCGAGCTGCTCCGCCTTGTAGGTCAGGTAGTACGGGTCCACACCGATGCAGTGGCCACCGACGAGCCCCGGGCGAAACGGCAGGAAGTTCCACTTGGTGCCGGCCGCAACGAGCACTTCCTCGGTATCGATGCCGATTCGGTCGAAGATCATGGCGAGCTCGTTGATCAGCGCGATGTTGACGTCACGCTGCGTGTTCTCAATCACTTTGGCGGCCTCGGCCACTTTGATGCTCGAGGCCTTGTGCGTGCCGGCCGCGATGATCGTCTGGTAGACACTGTCGATGTAATCGGCCGCCTCGGGCGTCGACCCGGACGTTACTTTGAGAATCGACGGCAGCCGGTGCTCCTTGTCGCCCGGGTTGATGCGTTCGGGGCTGTAGCCTACGAAAAAGTCCGCGTTCATCGTCAGGCCCGAGACCGCCTCGAGAATCGGTACACAGAACTCCTCGGTGGCGCCGGGATAGACCGTGGATTCGTACACGACGACGTCGCCCTTCTTGAGGACATTGCCGAGCGTCTCGCTGGCCTTCTTTAACGGCGTCAGGACCGGACGGTTGCCATCGCCGATCGGGGTCGGCACGGTCACGATGTAGAAATTGCAGTCGGCCAGCCCGGCCGGATCGGTCGTGAAGCTGAGGTGCTGTGCATTCCTCAGCTCCTCGTCGGTCGTCTCCAGCGTCGAGTCCGAACCCGCCTCGAGCTCGGCGATGCGGTCGGCCTTGAGGTCGAAGCCGACCGTCGGGTAAAGCCTTCCGAACTCTACCGCAATGGGCAGGCCGACATAGCCAAGACCAACTACGCCGACGCGCAGGTTGTCGAGTTCAAACGACAATGCGCCCCTTCTTTATATGAACGGCGGCAAATACCACAGCGCCAGCAATCCCGTGATGCTCATCGTGATCGTGTACGGAATGGCCATCACGACCATGCGGCCGTATGACAGCCGAATCAGCGGCGCCAGCGACGAGGTCAGCAGGAACAGGAACGCGGCCTGGCCGTTGGGCGTGGCGACGCTCGGAATGTTGGTGCCGGTATTGATTGCAATAGCCAGCGAGTCGAACGTCGCGCGATCGATTTCGCCATTCAGGAACAGTTCCTCGACCTCGGTAATGTACACGGTGGCCACGAACACGTTGTCGCTGATCATCGAGAGGAAGCCGTTGGCAAGATAGAACAGCGCCTGCTGCTCCTTGCCATCGAACGTCCGTACCCAGTCGATGACCGGCGTAAACAGGCCCTGCGTGTCGATTACCGCGACGATTGCGAAGAACACGACAAGCAGCGCCGTGAACGGCATGGCTTCCTCGAACGCGTGACCGAGCCGGTGCTCCTCGGTGATGCCGTTGAGGGCCGTCGCCAGGACGATGACCATCAGGCCGACGATGCCCGGCTCCGCGAGGTGGAACGCCAGCGAGATGATCAGTAGCACGGCGACGACGGCCTGAACGCCGATCATCGCCCACTCCGACTTGGTGCGCTTCTCGGCCATCGCGTGATCAAACTCTTCGAGGATGCTTCGCACGCGCGGCGACAGCTCGGTGCCGTAGCCGAATTTCTTGGTCTTCTCGAGCATGGCACAGGTGATCAGGCCGACGACCAGCACCGGCATGGAAATGTGCGCCATGCGCAGGAAGAACTCGGCGAAGTCCCAATCCATGATCTCGGCAATCAGCAGGTTCTGCGGTTCGCCGACCAGCGTCGTGACACCGCCCAGCGCCGTGCCCACGGCGCCATGCATCATCAGGCTGCGCAGGAACGCGCGGAAATTTTCGAGATCGGCCCGGTGCAGTTCAACCACCTGGTCGTCGGTGGTCGGGTCGTGGTCATGGTCGAACTTCTTGCCCGACGCGACCTTGTGGTAGATGCCGTAAAACCCGGTCGCCACCGAGATGATCACGGCCGTTACCGTGAGCGCATCGAGAAACGCCGACAGGAATGCAGCTGCGAACGAGAACACCAGCGACAGCGCGACTTTGGAACGCAGCCCGAGCAGAATCTTCGTGAACACGAACAGCAGCATCTCGCGCAGGAAGTAGATGCCCGCGACCATGAACATCAGCAGCATGATGACCGGGAAATTCGCCTCGGCCTCGTGGAAGACCATCGCCGGCGTCGCCATCCCGAGCACGATTGCCTGAACCGCCAGCAAGCCGCCAGGTTGCAGCGGGTAGCACTTCAGCGCCATCGCCAGCGTGAAGATGAACTCCAGGACAAGCACCCAGCCGGCAACGAACGGGTCGTAGTAGGCCAGGATCGGGTTCAGGATCAGGAACGCGATGATGGTCTGCTTGTACCAGATCGGCGAATTGCCGAGGAAATTCTGGCGCAACGCTTCTGCTGTCGTGTGTGCCATTTAGCGGTCCTTTAATGGATCGAACGGGCGATTCTAGACGTTTAGCGCTGCCCTGTCATTGCGCGCGGATCTTTTCCATGAACGCGTCGTGGGCGGCGCGTTCTTCTTCCGTGGCCTCGATAACGATCAGGTCGAGTTCGGCGCGTCGCCCGCCGTCGCGGCCGTTGGCGCTCGCCCCGCGGTCGCGCCCGCGAGCCACTGCTGCGCCGCTCGCTTCCTCCAGCGTCATCGCGGTCTGGCCGCCCGTCATCGCAAGGTACACGCGCGCCAGCAGATCGGCGTCGATCAGCGCGCCGTGCAGCTCGCGGCTGGATGCGTCAACTTCGTAACGCTTGCATAGCGCGTCGAGACTGTTGCGCTGCCCCGGGTGCAGCTTGCGGGCCAGCATCAGGGTATCGAGCACGCTCGCGTGGTCGGCGATCTGCGGGCGCCCGTGCTGCATGAGCCCGAGCTCATGGTCAATGAACCCGACGTCAAACTCGGCGTTGTGGATGACGAGTTCGGCGTCGCGCACGAAATCCAGCAGCCGATCGACGATTTCCGGAAAGCGCGGCGCCGTCTCGAGGTCTTCGCGGCTGATGCCGTGCACCCTTTCCGCGCCCTCGTCGATATCGCGGTCCGGGTTCAGGTAGGTGTGGAAGTGATTGCCCGTAATACGCCGGTTGACGAGCTCAACGCAGCCGATCTCGATGATTCGATGACCCTCTCTCGTCGAGAGGCCCGTGGTTTCGGTGTCGAGGACGATTTGTCTCATAGTTCATCTATACCACGATTTGCGAGGGCATCGGCCTCCTCGTTGCCCGCGTTGCCGGCATGACCCTTCACCCAGCGCCACTCGATGTCGTGCCTGGCGATGGCCTCGTCGAGCGCTTGCCACAGGTCCTGGTTTTTCACCGGTTTCTTCGCCGCTGTCTTCCAGCCGCGCCGCTTCCAGTTGGGCATCCATTCCGTGATGCCCTGCATGACGTACCTGGAATCGGTATGCAACCGCACGGCGCGCGAGCCCTTGAGCGCGTTGAGCGCCTCGATGGCCGCGGTCAGCTCCATTCGATTATTGGTGGTGTCGTGCTCGCCGCCATGCATCGTCTTGCGATGCTTGCCCGCGATGAGCACGGCGCCCCAGCCGCCCGGCCCCGGATTGCCCCTGCAGGCGCCGTCGGTGTAGATCTCAACTATCTTTTGCGTCAAAGCGGATGCGCGCTCCTCGCGTAATCCGCGAGACTCGATTGGTGGATTCGGCCAGCCCGGCAACCACCTTCGGCTTGCGGCGCCACACCGGCTTGACCGGCGTCAGGGTGCTGACCCGTTTCTGGGCCGTGAGCATATAGCAAGCCGCCAGCTCCGGCCACCAGCGCTGCCCGCGAGTCTCCCACCGCGGCGACGCCGCGCCGCGAATGAGCGGCAACGGCCAGCGGAAGAAATAGCGCACGTTGCTGTGAATCTGCATGTCGAGCAGCTGCAGCCAGTCCCGCAGGCGGCGCTCGGGGACAAGGTGGTGGGCATCCGGCGGCAGGCCTGCTCCCGGGACGAGGCGCCTGACGCCCCAGAGGCCACCCGTCTTGAAACCGAGGATAATGACGTGGCCATGCGCCGTCAGCGCACGGTCGACCTCCCGCAGGACCGCATGCGGCCGGTCTGAATAGTCGAGCACGTGCGGCAGGACGACGCAGTCGATCGAGTTGTCCTGCACCGGAAGACGATGGAAGCGCCCGATCGCGGCCACGCCGGCGTCGGCAGCGCCCTCGTCGACCAGCCATTTGCGCTGCGTGCGGGCGTGCCTCAGGAACAGGTTGGCCTCGCCCCACAGCCCGAGCTGCAGGCACTGCTCGCCAAAGATGCCGTCGAGCGACTCTTCGACAACGCGCGACTCGCGCTGCAGCAACGCCTCCCCAAATGGCGTTGCCAGCCACTGTCGTACCGAGTCGGGATAGTGCGTCACGTCAAAATGTGGTCCTGTGTCTCGATTTGCGGTCCCGAAACTTGCACCGCGCCCCGGGGCCGGTAAAGTACTCCGGATGTTGCTCGTCAAAACACGATTATTGCAGAGATTTCGGGCTGTTGGCGCTACCACCGTCACCTTTTTTGCGATGTCCGGGGCCGCCGCCAACCCGCTGGCCGGGCAGGAAATGCCGGCCGCCGCCCGCCAGGAGCCGCCTGCCCTGACGCTGATCTCGCCGCTGGACGGGCTCTGGGACCAGCTGGAGACCGTGGAACCGGCCTCCGACGACCTGCTGGCCCGCCTGCGCTACGGCTTCGAGCTGCCGCCCGAGCAGGACCGCCGCATCGACGCCGAACGCAAGTGGTTTGTCGAGCACCCGGATTACCTCGACCGCGTGTTCACGCGCGCGCAGCGCTACCTGCCGCACATAACCGCGGAGCTGCTGCGCCGCGACCTGCCGCTCGAACTCGCCCTGCTGCCGATCGTCGAGAGCGCCTACGACCCGTTTGCCTATTCCCACGGCCGCGCCGCGGGCCTGTGGCAGATGATCCCGGGCACGGCCACGCGCTTCGGCCTGAAACAGAACTGGTGGTACGACGGCCGCCGCGACGTCGTCGAATCCACGCGCGCCGCGCTCGACTACCTCGAGTACCTGTACGAATTCAACGAGGGCGACTGGCTGCGCGCCGTCGCCTCCTACAACTCCGGGGAAGGCAATGTCCGCCGGGCCGTGCGCCGCAACCGCGCCGCGGGCAAGCCGGACGACTTCTGGAACCTGCGGGTGCCCAAAGAGACCGCCGCCTACGTGCCGCGGCTGCTGGCGCTCGTCGAGATCGTCAAGGACCCAGAGCGCTTCGACATCACGCTGCCGCACGTCGCCGACGAGCCGCAGTTCGCGGTCACCGACGTGGGCTCGCAGATCGACCTGGCCCTGGCCGCCGAGCTGGCCGGCGTCGACGTCGACACGGTGTACACCTACAACCCGGGCTACAACCGCTGGTCCACGGACCCGGCCGGTCCGCACAAGCTCGTGCTGCCCGTCGAGGCCGTGGCGACCTTCGAGTCGGCCCTGGCCGAGGTGCCCGCCAGCGAACTCGTGCGCTGGAAGCGGCACAAGGTCAGGAGCGGCGAAGCCATCTCGGTGATTGCGAACAAGTACAACACCACGGTGTCGGCGCTGCGCTCGGCCAACAACCTGCGCAGCAACACGATCCGCGCCGGCCAGTACCTGATGATCCCGGTGGCGACCAAGCCGCTGTCGGCCTACTCCAAGAGCGCCGACGTGCGCCTCGCGCAGAAACAGAACCGGCAGCGCGCCGACAACCGCATCGACCACGTCGTGCGCTCGGGCGAGAGCTTCTGGTCCATCGGTCAGAAGTACGGCGTCTCGACACGCCAGCTCAGCGCCTGGAACGGCATGGCGCCGGGCGACCCGCTGCCCGTCGGCCGCAAGCTCGTGGTCTGGACCGATCGCGACGTAGTCGCCGAGTCGCCGCGGCTGTCGCCGACGACAGCTCTCGGCAACACGACGCGCAAGGTGCGCTACACGGTAAGAAACGGCGACTCGCTGTACGTGATCGCGCGCAAGTTCCGGGTCGGCATCGACCAGATCGCGCGCTGGAACAACATCGACAAGAACAAGATACTCAGGCCGGGCACGCGGCTGACGATGTACGTCGACGTGACCCGCCAGTCTTCATAAAAACTATACTGTAGGAGCGCCCCATGGGCGCGATCGCGGCCACGAGCCGCTCCAACGAGGGGAAAAAAGAATGGGCTTTATGGCCGGTAAGAAGGCGCTGATCGTCGGCGTCGCCAGCGATCGTTCGATCGCGGCAGG
>JASJBB010000054.1 GCA_030066735.1 Woeseiaceae bacterium
AAGCGCGGGGCTCGTGAGATCGTGCTGGCCCACGGGCAGTTCACGAATACGCACGCCGGTCGCATCGAAAATCGCGTTGACCAGCGCCGCCGCGATCGGGGGCGTGCCGGGTTCGCCGGCGCCGCCGAGCGCCTCACCACTGTTGATGATGTGCGTTTCGACCGCCGGGGCCTTGTCCATGCGTAGCATCGGGTAGTCGTGGAAATTCGACTGGGCAACGGCGCCGCGGCGAATCGAAATATCGCCATACAAGGCCGCCGTCATGCCGTAGGCGACGCCGCTTTCCATCTGCGCGGCCATGCCATCGGGGTGCATCGCATAGCCGGCGTCCACCGCACAGACGACGCGCGGTACCGTGAGTTCGCCGTCGATCACCTCGACATCGACGACTTCCGCGACGATCGTGCCGAAAGAGCGGTGTATCGAGATGCCGCGCCCCTGGTTGTCGTTCAGCGGTTCGCCCCATCCGGCCTTTTCAGCGGCGAGATCGAGCACGGCGCGGAACCGCGGTGCATGCTCGAGCAGCTCCCTGCGGTATTCGTAGGGGTCCCTCGCGGCCGCAACGGCCAGTTCATCGATAAACGACTCGGTGAAGAATGCGTGCAGAGAATGGTCGACGCTGCGCCAGAAACCCCAGGGCACGTGGGTGGCGCTGGCCGTGTAGACGATGCGCTGGTTGTCGATCGCGTAAGGAATGTGCGGCGCTTCCTCCGGGTCGTACTTGTTGACGTAGTGGTTGTGCCACGCGACCGGCCTGCCGTCGGCATCGAGCCCGCCGCGGAACCGGCTGATGCTGGCCTGGCGGTAATGGTCGTGACGGGTGTCTTCCTCCCGCGACCAGAGAAGCTTGACCGGGTACGGCACCTCCCGGGCGAGACGCGCTGCCTGCACGGCGTAGTCGGAGAATGCGCGCCGGCCGAAACCGCCCCCGAGGTACTGGTTGTGAACGACAACCTGCTCGAGTTCCATATCGAGCGCCGCGGCCACATCCTTGGCGAAACCGAGCGGATTCTGCGAGCCGGTCCAGAGTTCGCACTGGTCGTCGTGCACCCAGGCCGTGCAGTTCATGGGCTCCATCGGCGAGTGCGCGAGATAGGGCACCCGGTACTCGGCCTCGACGAGCTGGCTCGCGCCCTCGAGCGCCGCCGGCGCGTCGCCGGACTCGAGATCGATCTCTTCGTCGCCGGCAGCGGCGGACCGATCAAGGTCGCTTGCAAACTGGCCGAAGATGCCGGCCTGTTCGACCTCGCTGTTGCCGCCGTCGTCAAACTCGACGTCGAGCGCCTGCAGGGCGCTCCTGGCCTGCCAGTAGCCGTCAGCGATGACCGCGATGGCATTGTCCAGGCTGATGACCTTGCGCACGCCCGGCATGTCCTGCACGGATGCGGGATCGAAGCTGGTCACGGCGCCACCGAACACGGGGGCCGCCTTGATTGCCGCATGCTTCATGCCGGGCAGCGCGGCGTCGATGCCGAACATGGCGCTTCCGTCGACCTTGCCCGGAATGTCATTGCGCGGTTGCGACGTGCCCATGAGCCGGAATTCGTCCGGGTTCTTGAGCGTCGGCTTGGTGGGCAACGACTGCTGAGCTGCCGCCGGCGCGAGGCTGGCGTAAGTGGCAGTGCGGCCACTGGCCTCGTGCAGCACCATGCTGTCCCGGGTCGACAATTCGGCCACCGGTACCTGCCACTCGTCGGCGGCCGCCGCCAGCAGGGCGCTGCGGGCTGCGGCGCCCGTGATGCGCATGGCGAGCTGCCCGGTGGTCTTCACGGACGTGCTGCCACCGGTTATCTGCAGGCCCATCGCCTGCGTAGCGCGGAAAAAGAAGCCGTCCACGGTGTCGACGAGCCAGGCCGGAAAGTCTGCGTCACCGGCGGCGAAGCCGCGCGCCAGCGCGTAGTTGGCGTATTCCGCGGCGCCGGGCGCCTCGAGGATCTCGACCTGCGACCAGTCGGCGTCCAGTTCGTCGGCCAGCATCATCGCCAGCGTCGTATGGGCGCCCTGGCCCATCTCGGCGTGCGGCACGATCGCTGTAACCGTGTTGTCGGGTGAAATTTTCAGCCAGACGTCGAACAGCGTATCGCCCTCGTCGGCCACGAGGCCGTGGACCTTGTCAGACCGGTCCCCACGGCGAATGGCAACGCCGAAGACCACGACGCCACCGGCCAGGACGCCGGTCGTAATGAATGCGCGACGCGTCCACTTACCCATTGCCGGTCTCCTCGACAGCCAGCGCATTGACGACCGCAGCGGCGCGCTTGATGCCCTTGCGGATTCGGGGGTACGTGCCGCAGCGGCAGATGTTGCCGGCCATGGCGCGATCGATATCCGCATCCGAGGGCGTGGAATTGCTCTCGAGCAGCGCGGCGGCGGCCATGACCTGGCCCGACTGGCAGTAACCGCATTGCGGCACCTGCTCGTCAATCCAGGCCTGCTGGACCGGGTGCAGTTCGCCGTCCTGGCCCAGGCCCTCGATCGTCGTGATTTCCTGGCCGGCCACGGCCCGTACCGGGGTGACGCAGGAGCGGACCGGATTGCCGTTGAGGTGCACCGTGCACGCCCCGCACTGGGCGATGCCGCAGCCGAACTTGGTGCCCATGAGGCCCACGTGGTCACGAATGACCCATAGCAATGGAGTCGTTGGGTCGACGTCGATGGTGCGGGATTCGCCGTTGATGTTGAGTGTGATCATGGGAATCACGTTACTCCAAGGCATCAGGCTCGGCAAGCGCGGCCATGTGGCGCGGGGATGACAATTGGCGTAGATTGGAATTTCACCCGAATCAGGAAGTATCGATGGCCCCCAGCCGCAGTTACGACACCGTAGCGTTCGACGTTCGCGACAACGCGGTGATGCTGTTCTTCGCCCGCACGACGGCGGAAGGCGACATCGATGACTACCTGTTGCTGATGCGGACGATCGAGGAGGACTTCGATTCTTCCACGTACATCGAGATCAACGAGCAGCAATTCGGCGGCCACAACCTGATCCGCGAGGCCGCACTCATGGGCAACACGTTGACACTGCACCTGCACGAACCTGCCAACGAGCTGGGCGGCGTCAATGAAATCGTTCTCACCTGGGCGGATACGCCCGAAAACGGCGCAAGTATCGAGGCCGGCGCCTTTCGCGTGCTGGGCGACACGATGACGGGCGGCAACGCCTGACGGTCTTGAGCGCAGGCGACTACAGCCTGTACATCCTGCGCTGCCGCGACGGCTCTCTTTACACCGGCATCGCCACCGATGTCGACCGGCGCATTCGCGAACACGAAACCGGGGTTCGGGGCGCGCGCTACCTGCGCGGCAAGGGGCCGCTGCAGCTCGAGTTTTCCGCCTGCCTGGGTGACCGCGCCACGGCGCAGCAATACGAGTACCGCGTGAAGCAGTTGCAGCGCGAGCGCAAGGAGGCGCTGATCGCGGGGCAGTTCCCGCTCGCGGAGCTGTTACCCGACTAGGCTTCGGGTCCTTCCAGCGGATACAGGATCAGCGTCTTGCCGAATTCCGGCAGGTGCAGCCGGGTGTCCGTATCCCACGTGTCGCGGATCCGTTCGAGCCACCTCGCGGTCGTAACGAAATTTCCCAGCGCTCGCGGATACGGGGCGACGTCGCCGAACGGCAGTGTCGGATCGTCAAAGTGCACCGGGAAGACGTGCCTGGCGCCGGTGCTCGTCACGACCGATTGCCAGTACTTCTCCGTGTATTCACGTCCCAGCCCTTCGATCAGACCGACGCCCAGGATGACGACATCCGCCGCTACGTCGTCAAGCGCATGTTGTGTGAAACCGCCGCTCGCGTGGACCACGGTCGTGCCGTGCGGATGCACGATGACAATCGAGTAGCTCCGCCCTTCCCGGTAAGCCTGCACCGGGGCCGGCTGCTCGAGCGGTTCATCGATCGTCCCGGCCATCGGGACGTTTCCGCCCCAGCCGACCGGGCCATGGGGCGAAACCATCATCGTGACGACGAAGTTGCCGAACGTGTAGCTGGAGCCGGGCTCCACAACGAGAATCTGGTCTTCGGGCACGCCGGCGCCGCGAGCGATGTTGGCGGTCGACTCCGAGCCCAGGATCGATGCGCTGCTGCGGTTGGCCAGTGCACCGACGTCCATCGCGTGGTCCCAATGCGAATGCGCGGGGATGATGGCTGCCAGGCGGCGCATGCGGTACTCGTCCATGACGAAGTTGATGGTCGCCGCATCACTGCTGACCGGTCGCCTGAGGACAACGTCGAAGATCGACGGTCGCGAGAAAAAGCCGTCGATCAGGATCTGCGTTTCGCCGTCGTCGAACAGGATCGTCGTCGTGCCGAGCCAGGTCATTGTTACCGCGTCGATGCGCGGTTCGATGAACGGGTAGGGTGGCCAGGTGACCTCGTCCAGCGACACCCGGTCCCGCCAGAGCAGGACGACGGCTACCGTGCCCACCACGGCGACGGACGTCGTCACAATTGCCGCACGCCGTGCCCAGCGCTTGATACTTGCCAGGGACAGGTCGCCCATTACTGACCTGCGGCCATCCTTGCCAGGTGCCCCGTGAGCGGCGCCAGGTAGTTGCCCAATGCGTAACCCAACAGCGCCATCAGGATCGAAGCGGGCACGAGGTTGGGACGGTGATGCGCGGCGACGATCGGCGCCGATGCCGCGGCGCCGATATTGGCGGCCGACGCGATCGCAACACTGTGCACGTCGACCCGGAACAGCCAGGCGCCGGCCAGGCAGAACAGGCCGTGGATCGCAATCCAGATGAAGGCGCCCGCGACGAACCAGCCGGCCTGGTCGAGCCCCTCGACCGATGCCCTGGCGCCCATGCCGGCAACGAAGATATAGATCATGGCCGTGCCCATTGCGGTCGAATTGGGGAGCTTCGAAACCGGCGTCGTCGACAGCAATAGCGCAATCGTAGTGACGAGCAGTATGCGCACCGTGGACACGCCAAAGACATCCTCGAGCACCGGGGCGCTCTGGGCAATCCAGCCGGCGATGACCGGCGCAAGCGCAGTGCCGGCCCAGGTAACGCCGATCACGATGGCGACCAGGAACAGGTACTGCGGCATCGTCGGCGCGTGATCGTCCTCGATGTGCAGTTCGGCGGCGGCGTCCATGGCTTCGAGGCGCTCGGCCGGCACCCGTGCCCAGCGATTGAAACGCTCCGCGAAGTCGCGCGACATCAGCAGCAACGGCAGCCATACGATGTAGATCACGTTGTCCGCGATGACCGCGAGCCCGAACTGTTCCGCTGACGTGCCGAGCATCTCGGCCGTGGCGGCCATGTTCGCGGTGCCGCCGATCCAGCTGCCCGCCAGCGCCCCGTAGCCCGCCCAGGCGTCGGGCGACAGCTTGCTGTGCACGAACAGGTAGGCAACGACTGCGCCGACCATGACGCCGGCTGTCCCCATGAGCATGACGAGCACGCCCTTGCCCATCACGCGTACCACGGCGGGCACGTTGACCTTGATGAGCATGAGCACGATGAACGCCGGCAAAAGGTAGGCGCTCAGGCCGCCATAGACCGGCGAATCGCTGGGGATCACGTCGAAGTTGTTGAGAAACACCGGTGTCGCATAGATGAAGAGCAGCGGCGGCAGGTATTGAAAGAGCTTGGCTTGGGTCTTCTCCGCGATGGCGAAAAAGAAGGCGGCGACGAATGCCAGTACGGCAAGCACGCCAATCGGTGATGAAATCAGGGGTGCGTCCATCGCTGCGGTACTCCGCGACTCTTTGCGCAAGAGTATAAAGGAATGGCGGCTGGGCAGGGTCAGGCGATTGGCCTGCCGGAGATCAGGCGATCTGCGCCTGCAAGTCCTTGCGAGAAGCCTCGTCAGTCAGCGCCGCGGATTTCACCGTCAGCCATGCCGCGTCCCAGTCCTTGACCTTGCTCGGTCCGAACACGTGCTTGTCGATAAAGCTGTTGAGGCGCCCCAGCCTGATGACGTTGTGCGGAGGCGGCGTCGGAAATTCCACGTTGCCCGTGAACACGACGACATTGTCGACCGGGACGTCCGGAACCACGTTTTGCAGGGCTCGCGTGCGTCCCTCGTTCTGGATCGTCGGGTTGAGAAAGCGTTTGCGCGTCGTGCCGTCTACGTTGGTCCACTGCGGCTCGTCGTGTTCGCCGAACACGATGCCACTGTAATGCTTGGTCTGGATGCAGAGAATGCCGCCGGCCGTCAGGATGGCGTGATCGATCTTGACCAGGCCGCCGTAAGCGCCCGGCAGGATGAAATCGTGCAGGACGTCGGGGCTGCGTGCTTCCAGCGCGCGCCGGATCCGGATCGCGCCAATGCGGCCCGTGACAATGCGCATCACGTGGCTGGCGACCGAGCGCAGCACGAGCGTCAGCAACAACGCACCGGCGATCGTGAACAGGAATGCGGCGGGTCCGACGCTCGTTATTCCCGTCGGCACCGGTGAGTCTGCCGCGAGTGCCGGCAATGCGATGAGGGGCAGGCTGGTAGCGAGAATGCGGATCAGCACGAACATGGCTCCAGCATAGGACTTTCCACGGCAGAATAATCGTAACAGGTCACGTTTTGTAAAATTCGCCGGGGTAGGCGAGGTAGTAGCCGTCGAACTCCGCGACCCGGACAGGGGTTTCGTAAACCGAGCTCAGCAGCGGTCCGTCAAGGACGTCGGACTTGGGTCCGTCCGCCGCAATCCGGCCGGACTTGAGCACGATGACGCGCTCGACCTCGGGTGGGATCTCGTTGAGGTGGTGCGTGACGAGCACGATGTTGTGGCCGCTCGACGACAGGTCGCGGATCCGGTCGAGGTAGTCGAAGCTCGCGGCGAAATCGAGACCCTCGGTAGGTTCGTCCAGGATCAGGGTTGCAGGATCATGTACCAGCGCCCGGCCGAGCAGACAGCGCCGCTGCTGCCCGGTCGACATGGACTGCAGCGGCGTATCCGCGAGCCCGCCGATACCCAGCCGGTCCAGTGCTGCGCGAGCCGCATCGATTTGTTGCTCGCTGACGCGTTGCGCAAGATTGCCGTGCACGCCGATACTCGAGAAAAATCCGGATACCACAACTTCGACGGCGGTCGTCCTCGGCGTATAGCGCTGGTGCAGGTCGTGGGACACGATGCCGATTTGCCTGCGCAGCTCCCACACGTTCCAGTGCTCGCGGCCGAGAATCCTGACGCTCGCATCCGGGGCGACCACCGGGTAAAGCTCCCGGTTGATCGTCTTCAGCAGCGTCGTCTTGCCCGAACCGTTGGGGCCGAGAATTGCCACGCGCTCGTGCTGCTCGATGACCAGGTTCAAACGCTCGAACACAAGCGTATTGCCGCGCCATATCGTGGCATTGCGAATCTCGATGAGCGGTGCGTCGGGCATGCTGCCCGGATAGTACTTCAGGGGCGCATGTCAGGCGATCTTGCGTTTCCACCGGCCGCTGCGGAAGACGATGACGCCGAGAACGGTCACCAGGGTTTCGGCGATCGTGATCGCCCAGAATGCCCCGTTCTGCTCGAGCCCTCCGGCAGTCGCAAGCCAGTAGGCCAGTGGAATCTGGACGACCCAGAATCCTATGAAGTCGATGGCCGTTGGTGTGTAGGTGTCGCCGGAGCCGTTAATGGCCTGCGTGACGATCATGCCGATTGCATACGCGGGTGCACCGATCGCCAGGATTCGCAGGCAGTCCGTGCCGATGCGCAGGACTTCCGGCTCGTTCGTGAACAGGCCGGCGATAAACGGCGCCGTCGTCAGCAGGAAGATACCGATGCAGGTCTGGAACACGATGTTGTAGCGAGCGGCAAGCCACGTGGATTTCTCGGCGCGCTCCGGCTGGCCGGCACCGAGATTCTGGCCGACCAGGGTCGCCGCGGCATTGCCCAGCCCCCACGACGGCAACCAGACGAATTCGAGTATGCGCAGGCCGATGGTGTACGCGGCCACGGCCGGGCTGCCGTACATGGCGACGATGCGCATGATGATGATCCAGCTCGAGGTTGCGATCAGGAACTGGCTGATGCCGCCGGCCGAGATCACGAGCATTCGGGCCAGCATGCGGGGGTGCAGGGCAAGATTCCGGAAATGAAACTCCAGCCTGCCGCGGCCGTCCAGCAAGTGCCAGAGCTGGTACAGGACACCGACGCTCCTGCCGATCGTGGTCGCCCACGCCGCGCCCGTTACGCCGAGCTCCGGGAACGGTCCCAGTCCGAAAATCAGGCACGGGTCGAGAACGATGTTGAGCCCGTTGGCGAGCACGAGCGAACGCAGGGCGATCGACGCATCGCCGGCGCCGCGAAAAGCCGCATTGAGGAGGAACAGGTAAATGATGCTGGCGGAGCCGCCAAGCAACACGGCCGCAAAACCCGTCCCGGTCTCGACGACACCTTCACTGGCGCCCATGAGGCGCAACATGTCGGCCGCATAGAATGCGCCGGGGACGCCGATTAGCAGTGACAGGGCGGCGCCGACCCAGATCGCCTGACCGGTGACCCGCGCCGCCGCCTCGCGTTCATCTGCGCCGATGCGACGCGACACCATGGCCGTGACGCCCATGCCCAGGCCGACGGCGATCGCGTACAGCACGGAGATCAGTGCTTCCGTAATGCCGACGGTCGCGATCGCGTCGGTGCCAAGCCTCGATACGAAAGCGATGTCGACGACCGCGAAGATCGACTCCATCGACATCTCGAGCATCATCGGGATGGCCAGCAACCCGAGCGCCCGGCGAATCGGGCCCTTGGTGTAATCCCTGTCGCTGTCGCGCAACGATTCGCGAAAGAAAGCGACGGACCGCGACACGATCGATCGCTCTTGTCCGATGCTAAACTTCCCCTGATCCATCGCTACCGCCCGAAATCATGCCCGAAGGACTTCTCCCCATTCTGGTCATTATCGCAGCCGTCGTCGTCTATACGATCGCGAAAGTCGTCGAACACATGCGCCGCAGCGAACAGCAGTGGCGCGAGGTCGACAAGAGCAAGCTGCGCGAGTGGGACGACGACGATGACTGGGACAAGTAACGCTTGTACACTTAGCGCGTCATGACCACTAGTCAAAAGATCCCCGCGCTGGTCGCTCTTGCGGTCCTCGCGTTGGCCGGGTGCGAAAAGGAGTCGCCGCCGGGCGACGACGCTGACAAAGCTGCCGGGCGCGCGAACGCCGATGCAATGAGTCGCGAACATGCGGCCGACACCACCGAGCCGAGCCCGGCCACGGAGGTCGCACCGGCGCGTCCCGTCATATCCGAACGACTGCCCTATGCCGAGGTCGACAACGAACTCGTCTACGGCCATTTCGCGTTTCCCGAAGACATGGTGGAGCCGCTGCCGGCGGTCATCATGATCCATGAATGGTGGGGGTTGAACGACAATATCCGCGCCATGGCTGACCGGCTGGCCGGCGAGGGCTACATCGTTCTCGCCGTCGATCTTTTCGCGGGTTCCACCGCGACCTCTCCGGAGCAGGCGCGCCAGCAGATGTTGAAAGTCGTGGAGAACCCGGTCCAGGCCGAAGAGAACCTGCGCCAGGCCTACGAGTTCGTCAGCCAGACGGCAGGCGCGCCGCGGGTCGGCTCGCTCGGTTGGTGTTTCGGCGGTGGTTGGTCGCTGCGCGCGGCCATGATGTTCCCCGAAGAACTCGATGCCGCCGTGATTTACTACGGCCAGGTTACCGACGACGTGGAGAAATTACTGCCAGTCAGCGCGCCGATACTCGGTCTGTTCGGCGCCGAGGACAGGGGCATTCCCGTCGACTCGGTCAGGCAATTCGAATCCGCGCTCAATCGCCTGCGCAAGAACCACGAGATTCATATCTACCCCGGTGCGAAACACGCGTTCGCCAACCCGTCGGGCAGGGCCTACGACGCGGAGGCTGCCGACGACGCCTGGCAGAAAACCCTGGCGTTTCTCGAGCTTCACATGTCGCTCGATGCCGGCGCGACGCCCTGAACGTCCGGATCGATTTCACACACGAGCGTCACGTCGAGCGGTTGCGACGCGTAGGTAATCGAGTCGCCGTCCTCTCCCGTGCAGCGCAGGGAAACCTGCGCCGTTACGGCATCGCGCAGCAACAGGCTGCTGCCGGCAACCTGCGACTCGGGGCAGAATCCATCGACGGCAACCGGCGCGAGCTGCCGTGCGGGTAACGTGACGGCTGTACTGACAATCGAGACCTCCGGGATATCGTCGCTTTCCAGGGTTTTGCGGGTATCGGCAACGCTGATCGAAATGGACCTGACGGCCTGCTCCGGGCCGCAACGGGCCTCGATACCGAACTCGAACTCCAGCGCCGGCAGGCGGACGAGACGACGGCCCTCGGCCAACGGCTGAACCGGCGCCACGGCCGGCGGGACTATAATCGTGAGAGTCGGCTGACTGCCCGGCCACGCAATACCGGCAAGGGTGAAGGAGGCCAGGAGCAATGACAGGCGCTGGAATTGCATGCAACAAAGCCTACGATAAGCTTGTCATAAAACAAAACGCCGGCGCGCGTTAGAATAGGCGCATCTCGTGACCGGGAAGAAATCTTGATCCAGGACACACTACATCTGACCTACAAGGCTGCGCGACGCATCGTGATCGCCGTCGTAGGCGCGACCGTCGTGCTGCTCGGCATCGTCATGATCGTGACGCCCGGACCTGCACTGGTCGTGATCCCGGTTGGGCTCGCCATCCTGGCGATCGAATTCACCTGGGCCCGGCGCTGGCTGAAGCGGCTGCGCGAGACCATCAGCAACGGCATGGCGAACAGTCGCGCCCGGCGCGCGGAGAATCATCGCGATCGCGTGCAGAACTGAAAAAAGAAAGGCGCCGGAGTGCTGAATTCGATTGCGATCCAGCGGGCCTCCGACACGGAGGACTCCGGCGCCCAGGATTAAACGGCAGGGGGGTGCCGCCGGGCTTCCATGCCCTTAATCCACCAGCATTCCTGCTGGCATCGATGGCGACCGGGCGATCAGGCATTTCGGGGGGAGAGACTCCTGCGCCCAGCCACCAGAGTCGTTAATTTGAGGTCGAAACCTCGACTTTCAAGTTGCCCTCGAGGAGTTCAACCTCATCGGCGAGCGCCGTGCCGACCGCAGCGGAGACCGCGAACAGCACGATCAGAACGCCGATCAGCGCCAGGCTGTTTTCCAGCTTTCCAGATTTCATGATCACATTCCTTAGTTAGCGAACGCCGCCCAAGCGACGTGTAATGTTTGATACCACTAGTACCTAGTGCACAGGCCGTGCCAACCTTGGAATTGCATTAAAAACAGCAGGTTATAGGAAAAACAGTGATTACGAAATTTCGTAAATAACGGAAAATCGTGTTGAAAGTCACGAGATTCCGTATATACTGCGGCGATGCTCAAACCCGACGACTACCAGTGGCTGTTTCGCAAGTCACCGGCGATGGCGACGTCCATCGGCGAGGATGGCAGCTACCAGGACGTCAACGATGCGTTCCTCGCGCGGCTCGGCTATGACCGTGCCGACATGGTCGGCCGCAAGCCCAGTGAATTCGTGACCCCGGAATCCGCGCGCCGCATCGAGGAAGAATTCCTGCCGACCCTGCGACGCACGGGCAAGCTGGAGAACAAGCCGATCGGTTTCGTCGCCTCGTCGGGCGAGGTTGTCGACTGCACGACGAATTCCATCGTGGAATACGATCCGGACGGCACGTTCCTGCGCACGATCGCGTTGTACCGGGAATACGGCGACCAGGCGCGCGCCAACTACAAGTACCGCGAGCTGTACCGAACGACACCGGCGATGCTGCACACCGTCGATGGCGACGGCAACATCGTCACGGTAACCGACCGTTGGCTGGACAAGCTCGGCTATTCGCGGGACGAAGTGCTCGGCCGACCGATCACGGACTTTTTCACCGAGGCGGAGCGCCGCCGCTTTGCGGGCGGTCACATGCAGGAGCTGCTCGAGCGCGGCGATTACGACAACGAGGACCGCCAGGTCGTCACCAAGGACGGCCGGGTGCTGGACCTGGTTGTTTCCGCGATCGGTCACCGCGATGCCGGCGGCAAGGTCGATCGCTTGCTGGTCGCGTCGAAGGACGTTACCGAGCGCCTTCGGACCGAGCGCAAGCTGCGCAACGCCCTGGCCGAGAACGCCCGCCTGCGCGAAGAACTCGAGCGAGAGCGCGATTACCTGCGCGAAGAAGTCAATGTCGCGATGAACTTCGGGCGCATCGTCGGCACGAGTCCGGCGCTGCAAAGAATGCTCAAGCAGGTCGAGGCTGTCGCCCAGACGCCCGCCAGCGTTCTCTTGCTGGGCGAATCCGGCGTTGGCAAGGAACTGGTGGCGCATGCCATCCACGGGCAAAGCGCGCGCGCCGACGGGCCGCTCGTCAAAGTCAACTGTGCGTCGATCCCGAAGGAGCTGTTCGAAAGCGAGTTCTTCGGCCATGTCAAAGGCGCGTTCACGGGCGCCCATCGAGACCGCGTGGGCCGCTTCCAACTGGCTGACGGTGGCACACTCTTCCTCGATGAGGTCGGCGAAATACCGCTGGAACTGCAGGGCAAGCTGCTGCGCGTATTGCAGGAGAGCGAATTCGAGCGGGTGGGCGACGACGTGACCCGGTCGGTCAATGTGCGTGTTATCGCCGCGACCAACCGCGATCTCGAGCAGCTGATCGTCGACGGCGAGTTCCGCGAAGACCTGTTCTACCGCCTCAGCGTATTTCCCGTCGATGTGCCCCCGTTGCGTGAGCGCGGCGACGACATCGTGCAGCTGGCGCAGCACTTTCTCGAACGCGCGGCGGCCGATTTCGGCCGCCCCGAGCTGACCTTGACCCGTTCCCAGGCTGAAAAGCTGTTCGAGTACGACTGGCCGGGCAACGTCCGGGAGCTCAAGAACGTCATCGAACGAGCGGTGATTCTGTCACCGGGCAATGTGCTGCGGCTGGACCTGTCCATGCCGAACGTGGCCCAGTACGAGCCGCGCCCGGCGAACGTTGCATCCGCCGAACCGGACGGCATACTCACCGAGAAACAGATGCGCGATTTCCAGAAAAAAAACCTGTTGAACGCCCTGCGCGAGACCAACTGGCGCGTATCGGGACCGGATGGCGCGGCCGAGCTGCTCGGCGTCAAGCCGACCACGCTCGCCGACCGGATACGCGCGTTCGGACTCAGGAGACCGGCACGGCAATGAACCGGGTGTTGCTCGCATTTGCCCTGGCTACCTGCGCCGCGGCGCCTGTCGCTGCCGCCGACCTGCCGCCGGCCGTGGCCAGCAGGCTGAGCCACCGCAATGTACCGCCCGAATCCACGAGCATTCACGTCCAGGACCTGGAGTCGGGAGAGGTGCTGGTCGACTGGAACGCGACGCTGCCGCGCAACCCTGGCTCCACGATCAAGATGCTGACGACCCTGGCGGCGATCGACCTGCTGGGACCGACGTATACCTGGCAGACCGACATCTTCGCCCTCGGCCCGGTTGTGGACGGGACGCTGCAGGGCGACCTGCTGCTGCGCGGCCAGGGTGACCCGTTCCTGGTGACCGAGCGGGTCTGGCAAATGTTGCGCCGCATACGGCAGGCCGGCATCGACAAGATCGAAGGCGACCTGTTGCTGGACGACAGTTACTTCGACGTTGGTGACTACGATCCGGGCGCATTCGACCGCCAGCCGCTGAGGGCGTACAACGTCGCGCCCAACGCGCTGCTGATGAATTACAAGGTCGTGCGTTACTGGTTCGCACCTGCCGAGGAATCCGGCAAGGTCGACATCTGGACCGACCCGCCGCTGGATAACCTCGAGATCGAAAACCGCCTCCGGCTGATCGCAGGTCCCTGCCGCGGTTACCAGCGTGGCATTACCGTAACGACCGACGAGCAGGTGAGCCGCATGACGTTCAGCGGCGCGTTCCCGAGCGGCTGCGAGCGCTATGCCATGGATCGGGCCACGCTCAGTCACCGCAGTTTCGCTTACGGCTTATTCCGGTCGATGTGGCACGAGTCGGGCGGCGCGTTCGAGGGCGGCTGGGATGTAGCGACCGCGCCCGAGGACAGGGAGCCGGTCGTCGAGTTTCGTTCGCTGCCGCTCGCCGATGTCATCACGCGCGTCAACAAGCACAGCAACAACGTCATGGCGCGGCAATTGCTCTACACCCTGTCCGCCGAAATTCTCGGTCCGCCCGGCACCGAGGCCGGCGGCCGCAAGGTTGTCGCCGACTGGTTGCGCAGCAAGGGGCTCGAGTTTTCCGAGCTGGCGTTCGACAATGGTGCGGGCCTGTCGCGCGATGCGCGGATTACGGCTGCGGATTTTGCCGCCATGCTCGCGTTCGCCTGGCGGCAGCCGTACATGCCCGAGTACGTCTCGTCATTGTCGCTGGCCGGGCTGGACGGCACTTTGCGGTACCGGATGCGCGAGGGGCCGCTCGAGGGATCGGCGCACCTGAAGACCGGCTCACTCGACCACGTTGCTGGTATCGCGGGATACCTGCAGGCGCGATCGGGGCGCAGGTTCAGCGTGGTCGTGTTGCAAAATCACACCGACATCCACCGCGGTTACGGCGACGAAACCCAGGAAGCGTTGCTGCGATGGCTCTATGAGCAATAGGCTGTAGTAGACTCTCGCAGGATCGTTTGGGAGAACATCGATGCGCAAGATGCTTTGGCTGCTGCTGTTGCCGGTAGCGGCGTTTGCAGAGACCGCCTACGTCACCGATACGCTGCGGCTCGGCCTGCACCAGGCCGCCGACACGAGCGACCGGCCGTTCCGCAATCTCGAAAGCGGGCAGGAAATGGAGGTGCTGTCGCGAACCCAGTACTACGCCAATGTCCAGCTGCCGGATGGCACGCAGGGCTACGTCAAGGCCGGCTTCCTGGTTAGCGACAAACCCGCGAAACTCATCGTCGCCGAGACCCAGGCCGAGGTCGATCGGCTCACCGGGGAACTCGAGGAAACGCGGCAGGCGTTCGCGGCGCCGGCGGCGACGATCGATTCGCTGCGCGCACAGAACAACGACCTGCAGGCGCGGCTGGACACGAGCGAAACCAGTGCCGCCGAGCTGGCCGAGGAGAATGCGGAGCTACGCGAGCGCCAGGCGCAGAACCGCCTGCTTGTCCCGCTGCAGTGGGTGGGCGGCGTGGCGGCAGCCTGCCTGGTCGGTGGACTGCTGTTCGGCCTGTGGTGGACGGACTACCGCAGCCGCAAGCGCCACGGCGGCATTCGAATTTACTAGCTGAACACAGAATGGTGAGGCGGCCTCGTAGTCAGGCCGCCTCGATAATGTCGTCATTGCAGCCGCCGCGAACCGGCAGGCGCGCATCCTTGAACAGGTTGTCGATTTCGTTCTGGGTACGCACATGCCGGGTCTTCTCGAGTTGGTCCGCCGTGATGTGCGGTGCGAACAGCTGCACGAAGTCGAGCATGTAGCGCCGCAGCACGACGTCCTTGCGAAAGCCGATCCACGTCGTGCTGCGCGGGAACAGGCCTTCCGCCTCCAGCGCGGCCAGGTCTTTGCCATCGGAACAGTCGTCGGCCATGCTTGCGACGATGCCGACACCGAGTCCCATGCGCACGTAAGTCTTGATGACGTCGGCGTCGCGCGCCGTGAACACGACGTCGGGATCGAGTCCCTGGTCGGCAAAGGCGCGTTTCAGCGATGACTGGCCGCCAAAGCTGAAGACGTAGGTGACGAGAGGATGCTCGGCGAGATCCTCGAGCGTTACCTTGCGGTCCAGCGTCGTCAGCTCATGGTCCTTGGGGACGATGATCTTCCGGTCCCAGTGATAACTGGGAACGAGCAGCAGGTCGCCGAAAAGTTCGTGAGACCCGGTGGCGATGGCGAAGTCGATCTCGTTCGCCTGTACCATGTCGGCGATCTGTTCCGACGTGCCCTGGTGCAGGTTAAGGCTGACGTGGGGAAAGCGTTCGCGAAACTCGCGGATGACATCCGGCAGCACGTAGCGAGCCTGCGTATGGGTCGTGGCGATCGATAACGTGCCTTCTTCTTCGTGGTAGTAGTCCGAGGCGAGGCTGCGGATATTCTCGACCTCCGCCATGATCAGGCGTGCGCGCTCGATCACCTGTTCGCCGGCAGCGGTGATGCTGCCGAGGCTCTTTCCCTTGCGCACGAAGAGCTGCAACCCGAGTTCTTCCTCGAGCAGTTTGAGTTGTTTGCTCACCCCCGGCTGAGACGTGTACAGCCTTTCGGCCGCTGCAGTTATATTCAGCCCGTTGTCGACGATCGCAAGCAAATACTTCAGTTGTTGTAGCTTCATTCTGAAAGTTGCGTCGTTGCGTCTCTTAATGTGACCGCTCGCCCCGGCATGGGTTTCACCCGAGTGCTGAAAATTCGGCTACATATAACACATGGTTATGTCGCCAGAAACAAGCGGTGTATGCTGACCGTAGTGCAATCGAACTACCATTCGTCAACGCGAAAAGAACAACGAGGGCTGAAGGATGATCTACGACAACATTTTGCAGACCATCGGTAACACGCCGATCGTACGCCTCAATCGCATGGGTCCCGACCATGTCGACCTGTACGTCAAGGTCGAATCTTTCAATCCGATGGCGTCGGTCAAGGACAGGCTCGCTTACGCCATCATCAACGACGCTGAAGAAAAAGGCGAACTCGCGCCAGGACAAACCGTCATCGAAGCCACATCGGGTAACACCGGCATCGCGCTGGCGATGGTGTGCGCCGCGACGGGCCACCCCTTTGTTGCGACCATGGCGGACTCTTTCTCGGTCGAACGGCGCCTCGTCATGCGTGGGCTCGGCGCCAGGGTCATTCTCACGCCGGCGGCGGAACGCGGCAGCGGCATGGTGAAAAAAGCGGAGGAGCTGGCCGCAAAGCACGGCTGGTTCCTGGCCCGGCAATTCGAGAATCCCGCGAACCCGGACTTTCACGCGTGCACAACCGGGCCGGAGATACTGAGCGACTTCGCCGGCCGGCGCCTCGACTACTGGGTAACGGGCTACGGCACCGGCGGCACGATGAGCGGCGCGGGCCGCACGATCAAGGCGGCAAGACCCGGCGTCACCATCGTTGCGACCGAGCCCGATGCGGCCATGTTGCTGGCCGGCAAAGAATGGAGTCCGCACAAGATCCAGGGCTGGACACCGGACTTCATTCCCGACGTGCTCGATCGCGAGGTGTTCGACGAACTCCGGGCCGTCTCCGACGATCGCTCCATCGAAGTCTCGCGCGAGCTGGCCCGCAAAGAGGGCATCTTTACCGGGATCTCGGCCGGCGCGACCCTGGCCACAGCGCTGGATGTTGCGGCGGAGGCGGCGGAAGGGTCGGTCATCCTGGCGATGTTGCCGGACACCGGGGAACGATACCTGTCGACTCCCCTGTTCGAGGGTGTGCCCGAAGGCTCGGACGACGAGTGGCTGGCAGCGCTATAAATGGGAATATTTTGCCCGATTGACCCAAATCAATAGCGGGAACGGTTTCAGCTGAGACACTGGTCACAGCGGCGCCGCTGCAACACTGGCATCGTGGATGGTTCGCAACCTGCCAACAGACCGCGGAGCGAGTGTTGTCTGCCGACCTGCATGACCTGCAAACAATAAGGAACATTGGCAAGGCCAAGGGTCTGCTGCACTCGCTCGTCCCGCGCGCGCAGTGTTTCTGTTTCTATGATGCCGAGCGTGAGTGCGTCTGGAGTTCCGACGGCGCGGACGACTACGAGATCGATAACTTCGTCACCGACCTGCCGGACGAGATCATCGCCGAGTCGGGCGACAAAGGGCATATTCGCCGCACACTGACGTCGGGTCGTACGCTGTTGCTACTGCCGGTACGAGCGGACGACGGTGGCCGGCTGGGACTGCTCGTGGCGGTGTTCTCCCGTAACGCGGGCAAGGCATCGTCATTCAATCCCAAGATGCTGACCAACATCCTGCGGCCGGCCGTCGACCTGATCGGCGAAAGCCTGATCGTCGGCATGCAGCTCGAAGAGGTGCAGCGGCAGTCCACGGAGTCCGAGAAGGAACTGGCCCTCGTCTACGAGGTCGACGAGAAGATCCACGGTACCTCGCGCAGCCATGCCGGCCTGGCACAGCTCGTCGGACAAAGTGGCCGCTACCTGGGTATCGCTTACAGCGTATTGCTGATTCCCGGCAAGCGCATTCGCGTCAGCGCCACACACTCGAGCTGGAAGAACGTCAATCGCAAGGTGCTCGATCGTTACCTTATCGATCACATGCTGCCGAAGCTCGAGGACAATCGCTGGCCCGCAGTATTCGAGATTCCCGGGATCGAAGGCGAAGATAGCACTCCGGAATCGGGCTTCCAGACATTGCTGAGCCCGATTCTTGACCGGCACGGCAATCTCGAGGGCATCATGGCGCAGCTGGGACGAGTCGATGGCGGCGAGTTCAGCAAGGGCGAGCGCCGCTTCATGGCGCACATCGTGCGCAAGATCGAATACGTTATCGAGCAGTCCTTCGATGCCATGACCGGCCTGATGAATCGCTCCGGCTTCGAGGCGCAGCTGCAGGAATCGGCCAAGGCGCTCGCGTCTTCGAACGATGCCCATCAGCTCATCTATTTCGACCTCAATAACCTGCAGCTGGTCAACGATACGTTCGGTCGTGACGCGGGCGACAAGGTCATCGTGCGTTTTGCGCGCCTGCTCGAAGAGGACCTGTCGCGCCGTGCCGTGGTGTCGCGGCTGACGGGCGACGACTTTTGTATTCTGCTGACGCATTCCGACCAGGAATCGGCCGTGGATCTGGCGCAGAAGCTGCGCGACAAGAGCCAGGCGCTGCGCTATCTCGAGGGCGACAAGTCGCTGCAGATTACAACGAGTATCGGCATCGCGGAGTTCAGTGCCCGGCGCGACGACATCGGCCGCGCGTTAACCACGGCGCGCATGGCTTGCGAGGCGGCCAAGGATCACGGTCGTGATCGCATCGAAGTGTTCGACGACCAGAATCTCAGCATGGTTCGCCGCCATGACGACATGCAACTCGTGGCACAGATTCAGCAGGCGCTCGACGAAGACCTGTTCGAACTGCTCGCGCAGCCAATCGTCAGCCTGCGCGATGACAACGCCCCGCCGTATTACGAGATCCTGCTGCGCATGAAAGACAGCGACGACCAGCTGATCCCGTCGACGGCGCTGTTCTCGGCTGCCGAACGCTACAAGTTCATGCCCCAGATCGATCGCTGGGTAACGTCGAAGACGCTGGGCCAGCTTGCCGACCACAAGGAAGCGCTGGAGGCCAGCGGGGCGCTGTTCTCGATCAACCTGTCGGGGCAGTCAATGAGCGACGACGAGATCCTCGAGTTCATCGACGAGGAAATGCGCGAGAACGGCGTCCCGGCGAAGGGACTTTGCTTCGAGGTTACCGAGTCTGCGGCCGTTTCCCACCTTGCAAAGGCGCAGGCGCTGATCAATGAACTGCGCGACCGCGGTTGCCGGATCTCGCTGGACGACTTCGGCGCCGGGCTGAGTTCGTTTGCTTACCTGAAGAATTTCAACGTGGATGCGCTGAAGATCGACGGCAGCTTCATTCGCGACATTACCGACAACCGCATCTCGGAATCGATGGTGGCGGCCATTACCCAGGTTGCCAAGGTCATGGAGCTGAAGACCGTGGCCGAGTATGTCGAGAACGAAGAGACCCGCGACCTCATTGCCGAACTTGGCGTGGACTATGCGCAGGGGCACACGTTCGGCAAGCCACTACCCCTTGCAGAGGCACTGGCCTCCCTGGCCGGTACCGAGAAATCCTCGACCGGCTAACCGGACCACAAGGGTGGTAGTCCCGCGGCCGGGCCAATAGACTCGGGGCATGGCGGGCACGGTTTCGAACTCCTATTCCGACGCAATCGCGGCGCTGCCAGGAGCGCTGCAGGAGCCGAGCGCGCTCTGGTTCGAGCGGCTCGAGTCGCAGCATGCACCACTGACGTTGTCCGGCGACGTCGCCGACCGGCTGGTCCGGCTCGTGGCTTGCAGTGAGTTCGCGGCCGGTGTGGTGCTGCGGGACTGGGACTGGTTTGTGACACACTGCGACGCTTTCTGCGAGCCGCCGGATCGTCGCGCGCTGCAGGAATTCGTCGCGGACGTCGCAACGAGCATCGACGACATGGATACGGCCAAGGCGCGTATTCGACGCTTCCGTCACCGCTGGATGCTGCATCTGCTGTGGCGCGAGGTTAGCGGGCAGGCGCGGCTCGAAGAGACCCTGGCGCTGACGTCGGAGCTGGCCGACGGCCTGCTGGATGCGGCCGCGCGCTTCGGTGAACGCCAGATGCACGACCGCTACGGCGTAGTGCGAAACGCGGCCAACGAGCCCGTGTCCCTGGTCATCCTCGGCATGGGCAAGCTCGGCGGTCATGAGCTGAATTTCTCCTCCGATATCGATCTCATATTCGTTTACCCGGACGCAGGTGACAGCGACGGTCGCAAGAGCGTCAGCGCGCAGGAGTATTTCACGCGCGTATCGCGTCACATTGTGGCGTTGCTCGATGAGGTGACAGCAGACGGTTTCGCGTTCCGTGTCGACACGCGGCTGCGGCCATTCGGCGACAGCGGCCCGCCGGTTACGAGTTTCGCGGCGCTGGAGTCGTACCTGTTACAACACGGGCGCGACTGGGAGCGCTATGCGTACGTGAAGGCACGTATCGTTGGTCCAGAGCCGTCACCGGCGATTGCGGACGAGTTGCAGCAGGAACTGATTACCCCGTTCGTGTTTCGCCGGTACCTCGATTTCGGCGTATTCGAATCGTTGCGCGAGATGCACCGCATGATCTCGGTCGAAGTCGAGAAACGGGAAATGGCCGACAACGTAAAGCTGGGTCCCGGTGGCATTCGCGAGATCGAGTTCATCGCGCAGTCGCTGCAACTCGTGCGTGGTGGCTCGCGCCGGGAGCTGCAGGAACGGCAGCTGCTCGTCGTTCTGCCGCGGCTGGTCGGCCGGCATGGCCTGGATGCGGTCGAGGCGGATGCGCTGGCCGATGCATACCGGTTTCTGCGCCGGCTCGAGAACTTCATCCAGGCAATTCGCGACCGCCAAACCCATGACCTGCCCGCCAACGATACGGACAGGGAACGGCTGCGACTGGCCATGGGTTTCGCGAGCTGGAGCGCGCTCGCGGCGCGGATCGACGAGGTGCGCAGGACGGTCAGCGATGCGTTCGGCGCCATCGCGTTTCGCGATACCCGGGAATCGGGCGAAGCGCCTCGGTTGCGGCTTGCCGAACTGTGGGAAAACGCCGCGGCGGAAGAGCTCTGGGAGCAGGCCCTGGAGCAACAGGGTTTTGCCGGCGCCGGGCCGATTGCGCAGCAGCTCGCGGCGTTCGCCGCAGCGCCGGCGACGCGCCAGGTGGACGTAGTGGCAAGCCAGCGGCTGCAGGTTTTCATGCCGCAGCTGATCCTGGAGATTCGAGACTGTAACGAACCTGCGACCGCGCTGAGCCGGGTGCTGGGCATCGTCGAGCGCATTCTGCGCCGCAGCGCCTATCTTGCCCTTCTGAACGAGAACGCGCGCGTGCTGACGCGACTCGTCAGGTTGTGCGACCAGAGTAGCTACATCGCCGAGGAGATCGCGCGTTACCCCGTGCTGCTCGACGAGTTGCTGGACCCGACCGTGCATTCGTCACCGCTGGCGCTCGACGAGCTGGATGCCGAACTCGCTGCGCGGCTTGCCGAATGTGACGCCGGCGATACCGAGGCCCGGATCTCCGCGCTGGGCCAGTTCCAGCGCGCCAACCAGTTCCGGGTCGCTATCGCGGACGTCGGCGGACACCTGCCGATCATGAAAGTCAGCGACAGCCTGTCGTGGCTCGCCGAGGCGGTACTCAAGCAAGTCCTCCGCATTACCTGGCAGGACCTGACGAGCAAACACGGCGAGCCGCATTACGTACTGGACGGCAAGCAACACAAGGCCGGCTTCGCAATAATCGCCTACGGCAAACTCGGCGGGCTCGAGATGTCGTACGGTTCTGATCTCGACCTCGTGTTCCTGCACGACTCGACCGGGACGCGGCGCGAAACGACGGGCGACCGTCCGCTCGACAACGCCGTGTTTTTCACGCGCCTGGTGCGACGCCTGTCGCATTTTCTGACCGCGCAGACGGGCTCCGGAATGCTCTACGAGGTGGACACGCGCCTGCGGCCCGACGGCCAGTCCGGGGTCATGGTCAGCAGCATCGAGGCGTTCGAGCGCTACCAGGAAGACAATGCGTGGACCTGGGAGCACCAGGCCTTGCTGCGCGCCCGCCCGGTGGCCGGAAGCGCGGCCATCGCGGCCGCGTTCAACCGGGTGAGGGCCGAGACGCTGTCGCAGCGCGTCCGGCGGGACAGCCTTCAGGATGACGTGCAGGGCATGCGCAAACGCATGCGGGCCAACCTGGACAAGAGCGGCGAGGACGTATTCGATCTCAAGCAGGGCGCCGGCGGCATAGGCGACATCGAGTTCATCGTGCAGTACCTCGTCCTGTCGAACGCCGCGGCCGATCCGGAGGTCTACTTCTACTCGGACAACATCCGCCAACTCGACGCCCTCGCTGCGGGCGGGTTCATCGAGACCGACATTGCCAACCGGTTGCAGGATGTCTACAGGGACTACCGGCGCAGCCTGCATCACCTGGCGCTCGACGACAGGCAACCGCTGGTCGGGAAGGACGAGTTCGCAGCCGAGCGTCGCTATGTAGAAGACTTGTGGAAACAGGTCTTATAATTCGCAACACCCGACACCCAGCTACAGGAAGCATTGTGACCAGCAGAGCCGGCACCGTTGATCAGGACCTGATCCCAGCCAACGCGCAGCATCGATACCGGGTACGTCCCGGGGACCTGCCGCTGTCATGCCCGATGCCGGGCATGTACCTGTGGAATTCCCACCCCAAGGTTTTCCTGCCGGTCCAGGAGACCGGCGAGGCCAAGTGCCCGTATTGCGGCGCGCGGTACTTTCTCGAGGATGAAGAGAGCTGATTGGCATATCTTGCCGATAAAGTGCCCGATTTTGTTCCAAAAAACGCCGAATTGTAATTATCTTGTCCACCGAACGACAGGTTGCGGGCGTTGCTGGCGCGCATGGCGCCGCCCACTGCCGATTCCTGGATGATTCGCGTGAAGGTTGTCGACATTTCGAGCGAATAACGGTGCAAAATCGTTAAAATGCGGTGAAAATCTGAAAAAGTGCAAAATGAAGATTTGCGAAATGCCGAAGGCCTCCCGGGAGAAGATTTTCCCGCAAAGTTTCATCAAATGTTCCGAAATATCGAAAAACAGGCATTAAATGACGGAAACGGTCGATAAAACGCCGGATGGGGCGATCCTGTACGATCGCCAGGTCATTCGTGAGATCAGCGCAGACCGCTTCCATCCGTCCGGCTGGCTGCACGCCGAGCCCGTAACCGGCTCGTTGCGATCGGCCGGGCGGGGCAACACGATGTTCGTGGGCAACGTGCCACGGCAGTTCGTGTTGCGGCACTACGTCCGCGGCGGGCTGATCGGCAAGCTGGTGCGCGACACCTACGTATGGACCGGAGAGGAGAGCACGCGGCCGTTCGTGGAGTGGCGCATGCTGGCTAAAATGGCCGACAAGGGGTTGCGCGTGCCGCGCCCCGCGGCGGCGAGGTACCGCCGCAAGGGGCCCTTCTATACCGCCGACATCATCACGGTGCGCATACCGAACGTGGTGTCGTTATCCGAGTACATTGCCGGCGACGCCCCGGCGGAGGGATTCTGGCAGTCCCTCGGCGCCGCGGTATACGGCTTTCACGAGCAGGGCGTTTTTCACGCCGACATGAATGCCTACAACCTGCAGATCGACAACGATGGCGACCTGTGGATGCTCGACTTCGATCGCGGCCGGCTGCTGTCGCCGGGTCCCTGGCAACAGCGGACGCTGGAGCGCCTGCACCGATCGCTGCGGAAAATCGTCGCGCTGGATCCGCGGCTGCACTTCAGGCAGCACAACTGGGAGCAGTTTCTCGAGGGCTACTTCGAGGCGTCCAGGTCCGAGTAATAGTCCGGATAACCCTCGGGCAGGTTCTTGAACTTGCGGTGCACCCAGAAGTACTGCTCGGGGCACTGCCGGATCTGCTCCTCGAGGATAGCGACGTAGCGCTGCGTATCTGCCACCGGGTCGCCACTCGGAAATTCCTCGAGCGCAGGATCGATCGTGTACCGGTAGCGGCCGTTCGGGAGCCGCCGCGGAAAGTACGGAATGGTCACCGCGCTGCCGAGCCGCGCCAGCGTCGAGGTCGCGGTCGTGTGCATCGACGGTATACCGAAAAACGGGATCACCTCGGCGCCCTTGCGGTTGTAACTCTGGTCCGGCGCGTACCACACGATGCCGCCCTCTCGAAGGCTGCGCACCATCTTCTTGATGTCGCGTTTCTCGATAGTCGCGGCGGCAGAGCGCTCGCGGCCCGAGCGCAGGACCTCGGTGGTGAAGTCGCTGCGGCTGCGGCGGTAAACGGCATCAAAGGGCGGAATATTGAGCTTGAGGATCCGGCCGCTGATTTCCAGCGTGGTGAAATGCGCGGCCAGCAGGATGACGCCCTTGCCGTTGTTGATGGCTTCGAGAACGTGTTCGACGCCTTCGATCTCCGACATCGACAGCAGATGCTCATCGGACGCCCAGCGCCCGAGTCCCATCTCGATCATCGACATGCCGAGCGCCGCAAAGTGCCGCCGGACGAGATCCTCCTGTTCGTCGGGCGACAGGTCGGGGAAACAGAGTTCGATATTGCGCCGCACGATTGCGCGCCGTTCGCCGCCGATGCGATACGCAACCCAACCGATCGCGCGGCCGACGGCCAGCGCCGCACGGTGCGGCAGCCAGCAGGCCACGCGCAACAGCCCGAGACCGATCCAGGTCGGCCAGGTGTCAGGAGTCAGGTAGCGGTGTAAAGGTTTGCGGCTCTCGGACATCGCCGTGGCAGCTTAAACCTATTCGGACATGCCGTCGATGTAATCACCGCTGTCATGGGTGTGCGATACAGCCGGACCGGTCACGTCCTCGGCCGGCGTCTCGTCGGTTTCGATGCCGACGTGAAAGGCTGCGAACCCGGGCATGACGACCTGGTTGCGCGCCATGCCGATGATCCGGCCCGCGTACGGCGAACGCACTTCGGTGCGCGCGTTGTTCATCGGGTCGGTAATCGTGCCCAACAGGTCGCCCTTGCGCACCGAGCTGCCGAGGCTCACGTCCGACAGCAAAATTCCGCCATTGTCGGCACGCACCCAGGATGAGCGGTAGTACACCGGTTCCGGGTCGCCCCAGAGACGGTGTTTGCGCATCATGCCGAGCGTGTTGACGAGCGTCTCGATACCCTTGACGCCGTGCTTGACTTCGTTGAGCTCGAGCTGCGACGGCCCGCCGGCTTCCAGGGTAACGGCGGGAATTCCGGCACGCGTCGCCGCGTAGCGCAGTGTGCCGACGGCCGGTGTGCTGTGCAGAATCACCATGGAACCGAAGCCCTGCGTCAGCGTTACGACGTCCGGGTTACGCAAGTCGGCCCGGATCTGCGGCAAATTGGCGCGTTCGAACGACCCGGTGTGCAGGTCGACGAGGGCGTCACAATGCGAGACGACGTTGGCAAAGAAAGAGTGAGCGATGCGTGCCGCAGCGCTGCCGTTCGGGTTGCCAGGAAAGTACCGGTTGAGGTCGCGGCGGTCGGGCAGGTAGCGCGACCCGCGGCGAAATCCCTGCACATTGACGATGGGAATCCCGATGACAGCGCCCGAAACCTTGCCCGGACTGAGGTCGTGCATGACGCGGCGGACCATCTCGATGCCGTTGAGTTCGTCACCATGGACGGCCGCTGTCAGGCAAAGCGTCGGACCCGGATAGGCGCCGTTGATCACCAGTACGGGGGTCGAAACCGGAACACCTTCGAACAACTCGGTTGCGGACCAGGACAGCCGCTGCGCCGTACCCGGCGCAACCTCGGTGCCAAGCAGCATCATGGGCTCGGCGGCACCCGCGGCCGCGGTCACGGCGTCGGCCAGCGGCACGTCCGGCGACTCCGCCTCGGCGGGCGCCGGATCGACCAGGTGTTCGGCGGCGACAGCAACTTCGCTGGAACGCGAGTCTGCGTCTTCGGTCGTATCCTCAACGATGTCCGCGCCGTTATCGCCCGGATCGACCGATACCTCGCCACCCTGCGCCAGGCCGGCGATTAATATCCAGAACGTTATGACAAGTGCGCGAACTTGAGGCATTGTGCAAAATAGCCTTTTACAGCGGATTTTTCCGTGAACTAATCAAGAATTTACGATTGAAACTTGAATTAAAGTAAATGACAAGAAAAAGTCGACTCGGCCTGTTTTTCCTTTTGTTCATCGGCGTGCCGGCGGCAGCGGACGATCTTTTCCCCGTTCCTGACGGATTGCAACCTGACGTCGACTTCTGGATCGACATTTTCAGCCATTACACGACCGCGCAAGGCGTGCTGCATGACAACCGAAACCTGGCGGTGGTGTACGAGCGCATCGATCTGCCGGCCGCGCTGGATCGACGCGAACGCCAGCGGCGTGTCGCCAAACGCCGCGAGCACTACCAGGCGATCCTGCGCACCCTGGCCAACGGCAAACGCGACAATCTCAGCGACGACGAAGCGCGGGTCCTGGCGTTGTGGCCAGAGGACGTCAGCAACTCCACGCTGACTTCGGCCGTGCGCCAGGTCCGCTATCAGCAGGGCCTGCGAGACCGGTTTCGCGAAGGTCTCGTTCGGTCGGGCCGATGGCGTTCCTACATAGAAGACGAGTTTCGCGCGCTGGGCGTGCCGGTCGAACTCGCGGCGCTGCCGCACGTCGAGTCCTCGTACAACCCCGAGGCGCGCTCGCACGTCGGCGCGTCCGGAATCTGGCAGTTCACGCGCAGTACGGGACGGCGCTTCATGCAGATCGATCACGTGCTCGATGAGCGCAACGATCCGTGGACGGCTTCGCGAGCTGCGGGCCGGCTGCTGGCTTACAACTACTCAATCGCGGGCAACTGGCCGATGGCCATTACGGCCTACAACCATGGCCTCGCCGGCGTGCGCCGCGCCATGCGGCAGTTTGGCGATAACGCTTACAGCGACATCTTCAGAAACTACAAGGGCAGGACTTTCGGGTTTGCGTCGCGCAATTTCTACGTCGCGTTTCTTGCGGCGAAGCACGTTGACCAGAACGCGCAGACGTATTTTCCCGGCGTGGCGCTGGAAACGCCGACCAACTACGCGATATTCAAGCTCGACGGCTACATCGCTGCCGACGACCTGAGCGACGCGCTCGGCATTACGTCGCGACAGCTCGCAGCGCACAACCTGGCGCTACAGTCGACGATCTGGCAGGGCAGCAAACACCTGCCCAGGGGACTGAACGTGCGCTTTCCGGCCGACCGGCTCGATGCGCCCGTGGATGCGCTGCTCGCGGGCATTCCCGCCGATCGCTGGCAGGCGGAACAGCTGCCCGATCTCTTTCACACGATCGCTCGCGGCGACACGCTCTCGCAAATAGCCGCAACGTACAAGACGAACGTCTCGACGCTCGTGGCGCTGAACAACCTGAGCAGCTCGAACCGGATACGCGCTGGCCAGAGGCTGCGCCTGCCAGCGGCTGGTCCGGCCCCGGCTGTACCGCCACCAGCGCCGGTCGTGGTCGCGGCCGCCGATGCGCCGGCTGTCGAGGCGCCGGCAGTGGTTGCCGAGCAGACGCCCGGGGCGATGGCGGGCGATCTCGCTGCAACGCTGCTGGGTACGATCCAGACGGCGCTGTTGTCGGATCCGAGCGACTACAGCGTCTCGCCCGACAATTCGATCGAGGTGCACCCGCTCGAGACCCTCGGCCACTACGCAGACTGGCTCGGCATCCGGACGCAGCGCCTGCGCGACATCAACGGACTGGCGTTTCGGACGCCCGTCGAGGTCGGGCAGCGCATCAAGCTCGATCTCCGCACGATCGATGCCCAGACGTTCGAGGATCGTCGCGTTGCGTACCATCGGGCGCAGCAGGACAGCTTCTTCCGCGAAAACGTCATCACCGGCGTCGCCGATCACGTGATCCGGCGCGGCGAGTCCATCTGGGTCCTGGCGCTGCGCGACTACGACGTCCCGGTATGGCTGTTTCGGCAGTACAACCCGGAAGTCGACCCCCACAGTGTCCGGCCAGGCACGACCGTGCAGTTTCCCGTTCTGGCGCCGGCCGGAACGGGTTGATCCGTGACGCGGCTGTTCCTGGTTCGGCTCGCGCCGGTCGTCATGCTCGTCGTCGCGGCGGCGGCCTGGTTCAACGACGTTCAGCAGGGCGGCCCCTGGGTTGCGCGCAACCTGCTGCCGCCGCTCGTTCTCGTTGGACTGTGCGCATTGACGTTGCACCGCGGCAACGGCACCTGGACGGGTTCCGGCTGGCGCCTGCCGCTCGGAACCCTCGGGTTTGCCATCCCGGCGCTCGGCCTGTCGATCTACCTGCACTATGCCTACTCGGTCAATCTCAATGGCCTGTTCAGCGACGCCTCGAATCCGGAGGGCCTGTTTCGATTCCTGCCCGCCTACACGCTCGTTGCGGGCGCGATCGGCTTCGCGATCGGCTGGATCGTGGGCAAGAACGTGTAACGGTCGCTTTTTTTTGATGACGAAGTTTTGCTAACCTCAGCGCATGCGTAGCCTGGGTATCGTGATGATTCTGCTGTTGCCGTTGCTGGACGGCGGCTTGCAGGCGAGCGGCTTCCCGACGGCTGAAAGAGTTCTCGTCGATAAATCAGATCGCAAGCTGCACCTGCTCATCGATGGCGAGGCTTTTCGCACCTTCGACATTGCGCTGGGTATTCGCCCGCTGGGGGACAAGGAATACGAAGGCGATTTTCGCACGCCCGAGGGGCAGTACCTGCTCGATGCGCGGAATCCGAACAGCGAGTATTTCCTGTCGATCCACGTGTCCTATCCCAACGGCCAGGACATCCGTGAGGCGCGCGCCAGGGGCGTCGACCCGGGCGGCGCCATCATGATTCACGGCCAGCCGAACGAACCCACACGATCCGAGACCTATTACCGCACGCAGGACTGGACCAACGGCTGCATTGCAGTGTCGAATTCCGACATGATCGACATCTGGCTCATGACCGCGGACAACACACCGATCGAGATCCGGCCCTGACCACCACCGTCGATGCCGAGGTGCGCCCCGAGGGCAGTCTCGAAGTTATGTCACAGCTCGAGGTCGACCAGCTGCGTTCGAGCGGCGAGGGCGGCCTGTACCGGTTGCTGCGGCGCTGCATGCTCGCGGTCCTCAACTCGGGCAGCGAGATCGACAACGCCCAGACAATGCTCGATACCTACCCGGATTTCGAGCTCGGTTTCATCCAGCAACACCGCGGCGTGAAGTTGTCCCTGCGGGGAGCGCCGGGCGACGCATTCGTCGACGGCAAGATGATCCGCGGCATTCGCGAGTTGTTGTTCGCGGTGCTGCGGGACATCGTCTACACGCGCAACGTCATCATCGATAGCGGTCGCTTCGACCTGCGATCGGGTCCCGGAATTACGGATGCGGTGTTTCACATCGTCAGGAACGCCGGACTGCTGCGCCTGCCTGCCGATGCCAACCTGGCGGTCTGCTGGGGCGGGCACGCCATCAGCCGCGAAGAATACGACTATACGAAGCTGGTCGGTTACGAGCTGGGACTGCGCGGACTCAACGTCTGCACGGGATGCGGGCCTGGCGCCATGAAGGGGCCGATGAAGGGCGCCACGATCGGCCATGCCAAGCAGCGCATTCGCGACGGCCGCTACGTTGGCATCACCGAGCCGGGCATCATCGCGGCCGAGTCGCCAAACCCGATCGTGAACTCCCTGGTCATCATGCCGGACATGGAAAAGCGGCTCGAAGCATTCGTCCGGGTGGGCCACGGCATCATCGTCTTCCCGGGCGGCGTCGGTACGGCCGAGGAGATCCTGTATCTGCTGGGCATCCTGCTGAATCCGGAAAACCGCGCACAGCCGTTCCCGGTCATCATGACCGGGCCGGCATCGGCGGAACCGTATTTCCGGCAGATCGATGAATTCGTCGGGGCGACGCTGGGGGCAGAAGCACGGCAGCGTTATTCGATCGTGATGGACGATCCGCCCGAGGTGGCGCGGCAGATACGCGAGGGACTCGACGCGGTCCGTAATTTCCGGACAGAGCAGGGCGATGCCTACTACTTCAACTGGCACCTGTCCGTGACCGAGGATTTCCAGCGGCCGTTCGTGTCCACGCACGAGTCGATGCGTGAGCTCGATATCCGTGAGGACTTGCCCAGCCACGAACTTGCAGCCAACCTGCGCCGGGCGTTCTCGGGCATCGTGTCGGGCAATGTTCGCGAAGACACGGCGGCGCTGATCGAGCGCGACGGGCCGTTCGAGATCAAAGGTTCGGCCGGCATTATGCGGCTGCTCGACGACCTGCTCGCGGCCTTCGTCGAGCAAAAGCGCATGAAAATCTCCGGGAATGATTATGTGCCGTGCTACCGGGTGAGTTGACGCGTTATTGTCAAAACGCCAGTCGCCATGCGGCCCCGGGCCGGCTAATTAAGTAAAAAAACCTCCTAACATCCTGAAAATTATGTGAAAAATCACGTTCTGCACTGTGATGCAGTTCCTGTGATTAGCGCCGGGGTGCACATAGCATGTACTCAAAGGACTGACAGAGCATTGAGTGATGCCGGATAGCAAACATCTCAAATGGCAGGAAGACTTCAACACGGATGGCGAGTCAACTGCCGACGCCGGAACGGTAACCCCGTCCCAGCCCGCAGCCAACGACGCGGATGGCTGGCAGCAATATCGCCAGTGGATCTCCAAGGCGCCTGCGCCGCGCGGTCGTCGCAGCGGCATCGACCCCTCGCTGTATACCTGGAAAGGCTATCGAAGCTGGACCGAACAGGTAAAACGCAACTGGGATGCCGACGAGCCCGAGTAGTCGCGCACGCGATGACACCGATAGCAAGAACGCCGGCAACGCCGGCGTTTTTTTTGTTGACGGAGTCGCCGCAGCGGACCGGTACTGCGTCTGATTTTTGGAGATTGCGACCAAAATTTCACAAGTTGTAAATGAAGCTGTGATCTGTCTCACGGAGGCTGTTAATTCGCCTCACTATAGTCACACTTACTGTCACCTGACGGCTTGAAAAAAGAGTATGTCAAACAAGTGCAAGGAAGCAGAATCGCCGGTGGTATTTCTCAAGGACGAATCGGCACGGCAACGCTGGGAATTGTTTCATCGGGCCATCGCCCATGCGAAGCAGTCGAACGTTGCTGCTCTGGATGAAACGGATTCCGACGCGGGCGACCCGCAAAGTGGCGGCCCTGTGCTGTCGATCGTTCGCTGACATCCGTGGAACGCTTCGCCCAGCTACTCGACGATCTCGACGACCTGGTCTTCATGGCCAGGATGGCGTGCGAGCGCTTTCGCAAGATCCTCTTGCTGGTGCTCCTGGGCCCGCTGGCGGTTGCGCTGCCAATAGCCGCTGTCGGTCTGGCGCTCGTCCACCCGCCGCTGGCTCTGGCGACGGCAATCCTGTTGTTTGTATTCCTGCTGTATCACACGGTCACCTCGCCGCCTCTTGAAATAAGCCTGTAAGGCCCTATCGTGTCTGCCTGTCGTTGCAGACAAGATGAGGGATATTCGCGTGAGCACCGCAACCGCCCGGGAGACCCTGGGATTCCAGACCGAGGTTCGCCAGCTTCTCAAGCTGATGATCCACTCGCTGTACAGCAACAAGGAGATTTTCCTTCGGGAGCTGATTTCGAACGCATCGGATGCGGCCGACAAGCTGCGATTCGAAGCGCTCGAGGCCCCCGAGTTGCTGGCCGATGACCGCGACCTCGCCGTCCGGATCGCCGTCGACAAGGACAGCAGGACGCTGACGATTACCGACAACGGCATCGGCATGTCGCGCGAGGAACTGATCGAAAACCTGGGCACCATCGCCCGCTCGGGCACGGCCGAATTTCTGCAGCAGATGACCGGCGACCAGCAGCACGACGCGCGCCTCATCGGCCAGTTCGGCGTCGGCTTCTACTCGGCGTTCATCGTGGCCGACAAAGTCACCGTGGAGTCGCGGCGCGCCGGCCAGCCGGCTGGCGAAGGAGTCCGCTGGGAATCCGACGGCGCCGGGGAGTTCACGGTTGAGACGATCGAACGCGCCGAACGCGGCACCTCGGTGACACTGCATCTCAAGAGCGCGGAGACCGAATTCTGCGAACCGATGCGTATCGAGACCCTGATCCGCAAGTACTCCGACCATATTGCGTTCCCGGTGTCGCTGGCGGGTTCCGGCGACGAGGAAGATCGGGTTGTCAACGACGCAACCGCACTGTGGACGCGTTCGCGCGCCGACATCGACGACGACGAATACCGCGAGTTCTACAAGCACCTTGCCCACGATTTCAGCGATCCGCTGACCTGGAGTCACAACCGCGTCGAGGGCAAGCGGGAATACACCAGCCTGCTCTACGTCCCGTCGGCGGCGCCGTTCGATCTCTGGAACCGGGAAGCGCCACGGGGTCTCAAACTCTACGTGCAGCGCGTATTCATCATGGACGACGCAGAGCAGTTCCTGCCGCTGTACCTGCGCTTCATCAAGGGCGTCGTGGATTCATCCGACCTGCCGCTCAACGTGTCTCGCGAACTGTTACAGCAGAGCCCTGAACTTGGCGCGATGCGCGGTGCACTGACGCGCAGGGTGCTCGACATGCTCGCGAAGCTCGGTCAGGACTCCGCCGACGACTACGCCCGCTTCTGGGCCGAGTTCGGCCAGGTACTCAAGGAAGGCCTCGTCGAGGATCACGCCAACAAGGACAAGATCGCGAAGCTGCTGCGCTTTGCCACTACTCACACCGGGACCGACAAGCAGGACCAGTCGCTCGACGACTACGTCGGCCGCTGTATCGAGGGTCAGGACACGATCTACTACCTGCTTGCCGACAACCATGCGACGGCGCAGTCGAGCCCGCACATCGAGCAGTTGGCCGACAAGGGCATCGAGGTCCTGCTGCTGACCGACCGGATCGACCCGTGGCTGGTCGACGGCCTGCAGGAATATGACGGCAAGGCGCTCGTCGACGTGGCTCGCGCAGGGCTCGAGCTGCCTGGCGCCGAGGGCCGGATGACGCAAGAGGCGATGGACGATGAGCACAAGCCGCTGCTCAAGAAGGTCAAACAGGCGCTCAAGGAGCGGGTCGAGGCCGTGCATGCCAGCACCCGTCTCACCGAGTCACCGGCCTGCGTGGTCTCGGGCGAAAACGAACTAAGCCCGCAATTGCGCCGCGTGCTCGAAGCCAGCGGGCAGTCACTGCCGGAGTCGCGTCCCATCCTCGAGGTCAATATCGAGCACCCGCTCGTGGAGCGGCTGGCCGGAGAACAGGACGACGGCCGCTTCGATGCGCTGGCGCATATCGTTCTCGACCATGCACTGCTGGCCGAAGGTTCGCAGCTGGACGATCCGGCAGCCTATGTGCACCGCATGAACTCGCTGCTGCTCGAACTTGATTCGGCCGCGGGCACGGGCTAAAACGGGCCATGAGCAATTCCAACGCACCGGACAAAGAGCTGCGCGGCAAGCTGACCGCCGAGCAGTACGAGATTACCCAGAACAAGGGCACCGAGCGGCCGTTTACCGGCGCGTACGTGGATCACAAGGCGGACGGCACCTACCGTTGCGTGTGCTGCGATGCGGAGCTGTTCTCGTCGGATCACAAGTATGACTCGGGGTCCGGGTGGCCGAGTTTCTGGTTGCCGCTGGCCGGCGACGCCGTGCGCATCGAGAGGGATACGAGCCACGGGATGATTCGCGACGAGGTGTTGTGTTCGGCATGCGGAGCGCACCTGGGTCATGTATTCGAAGATGGACCGCAGCCTACGGGCCTGCGCTACTGCATCAATTCGGCGTCACTCGATTTCGAGGGCTCCGACCCGACCAACAAGACGAAAGGTTGATTTCATGAGATTCATATTCCCAGCAAGCGTGGCTGTACTGGCCGTTGCCATCGGCGGCTGCGGGCAGAAGAGCCCCGAGCCGGTTGACGAGAGCACAGCGGCACCCGCCGCGGAGGAGCAGGCAGTGACAGAAACAGCCAACACCGAGGCCGAGGCGTTCGAGATCACCCCGGGTCTGTCCGCGAAAATTCTGAGCCGGGGTTACGGCCGCGCGGCCGAGGCGGGCGATTACGTGGAGGTGCACTACACGGGCTGGCTGCACGACCCCGAAGTCGACGGCAACCGCGGGACGAAGTTCGACAGCTCGGTGGATCGCGGCGAGACTTTCCACTTCACACTCGGCGCACGCCAGGTTATCCAGGGCTGGGACCAGGGCGTGGCAGGAATGCTGCTGGGCGAGACGCGCGAACTGACGATTGCCCCGGAAATGGGCTATGGCGACCGCGGGGCGGGCAACGTCATTCCGCCGGGCGCAACGCTCGTATTCGAAGTCGAGCTCAAAGGGCTCGAGGCGCCGTCCGATTAACGCAGTTCGAACTCGATCCGGCGATTGAGTTCGCGGCCATGAACGGTCGCGTTGTCGGCGATGGGTTCGGCGGATCCCGCCCCGGCCACGAGCAGTCGCTGCGGGTCGATGCCGAATCGTGCAATCCGGTCGGCTACGGCGCGCGCACGCGCCAGGCTCAATTGCCGGTTCCACGATTCGTCGCCCCGCGCATCCGTGTGGCCCGTAATGAGAATGGTCACGGACGGGCAGTCCCGGGCGAAGTCGGTAATTCGGTCCAGGGTCGCGAACGATGCGGGGCGCAATTCGGCGCTCGACTGCGCAAACGAAACCGGTCCCAGGACCAGGGCTGCGAAGGCCTTGCGGCACAATTCATCGAGCGACTCGGTTGGGCGGACGACAATGATGTCGGTGTGCAGTTCCGTGTGCGGCGGAGCCTGCTCGCGCAGGAAATCGACGCGCGTCGTGGTCACGGCGGAGTCCGCCGTTACGCCGCGTAATTCGATACGGTCCGCCGTCATCCGCGCCTCGGCCGAGGCCATCGACGCGACGGCATGGAGCAACCCGCTGCTCGTTGCTTCCCAATCCTTGCCGATAACCACGCCGGGCCGGAAATCCGCACGCAGTTCGGTATCCCCGAACTGTTCACTCACCAGGCGCTGCAGCTCGGCCTCGTGGACGGATGACGCGCTGGTTCCCGCGATCGAAAGCCGCTGCGGACCGAAGCTGATCGTGAACTGCGGGGTGGCAAGCGGCGGAACGGGTGCTGTCGCCGAGTCGCCAGGCAGGCTGCCGCGGTGAATATTGACCGACAGCAGGATACCGGCGACGAGGGCGAGAATTGAGAACCTGAACCGCATCGACGCGGTACTACCGGCT
>JASJBB010000055.1 GCA_030066735.1 Woeseiaceae bacterium
ATGTCCTAACGCACCTTCTTCGGATAATCATGCACGGCCAGCTCGGTCTGCGGCCGGTCATAGAGCATCCAGTTGTCACACTCGAAGTTGACCGAGACGACGCCCGCCGTCGGCAGGTTGCTGGTGAGGCCCGGCACGAGGTAATTCACGAAATCCGTCAGGCCCGGATTGTGGCCGAACAGCATCAGGTGATTGAAACCGGGATCCTGGGTCGCGACGACGTCCAGCAGGTTGTCCAGCGAGGCGAGGTACAAACCGTCCTCGCGCTGGAGGAATTCGGCCGGGTAGCCCAGCTCGCGGGCAAATATCTTCGCGGTCGTCCAGGCTCGCACTGCGGGGCTGCTGATGATCTGTGACGGCCGGACACCGGTCTCGGCTACGCGCTTCGCCATGATCGGCGCGTCGCGCTCGCCGCGTTTGTTCAGCGGGCGTTCGCGATCGGACAGGCCTTGGTGTTTCCAGCTCGACTTGGCGTGGCGAACAATGGTCAGTGATCTCATGACGGGGCGATTTTACATCAACCCGGTCTGCAAGCGCGCCTCTTCTGACATCATGCTCTGGTTCCACGGCGGGTCGAACACCAGCTCGACCCGCACGTCCGATACGGTCGGGACAACCGCGATCTTCTCCTGTGCGTCCTGGACGATGATGTCGCCCATGCCGCACCCCGGCGCGGTCAGGGTCATGTCCACGCTCACGCTGCGCTCGCCGTTACCCAGCGGCGTTACGTCGCACCGGTAGACCAGGCCCAGGTCCACGATATTGACCGGGATCTCGGGGTCGTAGCAGGTTTTGAGCTGGTCCCAGATCACAGCCACGATATCCTCGTCGGAGGCGTTGTCCGGGACCTCCGGCGGCGGGACCGGGTCCTTGCCGATGGCATCGGCGTCACGACCGGCGATGCGGAACAGGTTGCCCTCGACGTAGATCGTAAAACTGCCACCCAGCGCCTGGGTGATGAATCCCGACGTTCCTTCCCGCAACAGCAGCTCTTCACCTGCGGGAATGATGACCGCCTTCACATCTCGTGAGATCGTGATCTCTTCGTGCATGTGTCCAAACATCGTTACTCCGTCGATACCGGTTCTTGTTGTTCGTTTATGGCCGAATTAAGCGCATGCCAGGCGAGCGTGGCGCACTTGACCCGGGACGGGTAGTCGCGCACGCCGTCCAGGGCTCGAAGCTTGTCGAGGTTCACCCCGATGTCCCGCGACTGATGGGCGTCCGGCGCCGTGAGCCGCCCCGTTATCTCGGCGAAACAATCGAGCGCCTGCTGCTTGCCGAGTCCGGTTACGAGGTCGGTCAGCAGCGAGGCCGAGGCGACCGAGATCGCACAGCCGCTGCCTTCGAAGGCGGCCTCGGAGATGACGCCTGCATCGTCGATGGTGATGTAAAGGTGCAGCTTGTCGCCGCACAGCGGGTTGATGCCCTCGGCGCTATGCGTGGCCGTCTCGAGCTTGTGGAAATGCCGCGGGTTGCGCGCATGGTCGAGGATCAATTCGCGGTAGAGGTCGCGCAGGTCCTCGCCCTGAAGAATGTCGACGGCGGTCATGCAAACAGTCTCTGCGCTTTCGTTATTGCTGCGATGAGCTGGTCGACATCCGCCTCGGTGTTGTACAGGGCCAGCGACGCCCGTGCCGTGCCGGGGATGCCGAAGAACTGCATGACCGGCATCGCGCAGTGGTGACCGGTGCGAATGGCCACGCCCTGGTGATCGAGTATCGTGCCGAGATCGTGCGGGTGAATGTCGCCGACGAGGAACGACTGGACGCTGGCCTTGCTGGCGGCCGTGCCGAACAACCGGATGCCGGGCAGGTCGGCCAGTTTCCGCGTCATGTAGGACAGCAGTTCGTCCTCGTGACGGGCGATGCGGTCGAGACCGACACCGTTGAGGTAGTCAATAGCGGCGCCCAGGCCGATCGTGCCGGAAATATTGGGCGTCCCGGCCTCGAATTTGTAAGGCAACTCGTTGTAGGTCGTGCCCTCGAACGACACCTCGAGAATCATGTCCCCGCCACCCTGGTAGGGCGGCATTGCGTCCAGCAGCGTCTCGCGGCCGTAGAGCACGCCCGTGCCCGTCGGGCCGAACATCTTGTGGCCCGAGAAGGTGTAGAAGTCGCAGCCGAGCGCCTGCACGTCGATCGCCATGTGCGGTACACCCTGGGCGCCGTCGAGCAACACCGGAACGCCGAGCTCCCTGGCCGCGGCAACGATGTCGGCGACCGGGTTGATCGTGCCGAGAGCATTCGAGACGTGCGCCACGGCGACCATGCGGGTCTGCTCCGACATCAGGCCCAGGCATGCTTCCAGCTCGAGTTCCCCGCGCTCATTGATCGGTGCGACGACCAGCGTGGCGCCGGTCTGCTCGCAGACGAGCTGCCAGGGCACGATGTTGGCATGGTGCTCCAGGTGCGTGATCAGGATCTCGTCGCCAGGCCCGAGCCGCGGCCGGCAGAAGCTCTGCGCGACCAGGTTTATCGCCTCGGTCGTGCCCTTGGTCAGCACGATCTCGCTGCGGCTGGCCGCGTTGACGAAATCGCGAATCTTGTCGCGGGCTCCCTCGTAGGCTTCGGTCGCGCGGTGACTCAGCGTGTGCACCCCGCGGTGCACGTTGGCGTGATCCTCGCCGTGGTAGCGTGCGACGGCATCGATAACGGCTTGCGGCTGCTGCGCCGACGCGGCGTTGTCGAGATAAGCGAGCGGATGGCCGCTAACCTGCTGTTGCAGCGCCGGAAAGTCGCGGCGGCAGTCGGCGACCTGCGGCTGCGAGCGGGTTTGTGGCTGGCTCATGCGCCGGTCTCCCGGAGCAGCCCCTTCAGGCGCGCGTCGATGGCGTCGAGGAGCAGCTGCTCAATCTGTTCGATGGGTGAGCGCCCCACAATGGCCAGCGCAAAGGCGCGCGTTAGCATTTGCCGTGCGTCGCTCTTGTCGAGGCCGCGCGTGCGCAAGTAATACAGCGCCATCTCGTCGAGCTGGCCGACCGTCGTGCCGTGGCTGCACTTGACGTCGTCGGCATAAATCTCGAGTTCGGGCTTGGCATTGATCTCGGCGCTCTGCGAGAGCAACAGGTTGTGGTTGGACTGCTCCGCGTCGGTGCCATCGGCGCCCTCGTGCACGATGGCCTTGCCGTTCCAGACGCCGCGCGCCCTGCCCGCGAGGATGCCGCGGTATTCCTGCCGCGAGACGGCCGGCCCGACCCGGTGATCGACCCGGGTGTGGTTGTCGACGTGCTGGCCGTCGCCAACCAGGTAGAGTCCGCCAAACTCGGCCTCGGCGCCCGGGGCGGCAATATTCACGACGAGGTCGTCACGGATCAGCCTGCCGCCGAGGTCGAACGATGCCTGCCTCAGGCGGGCATCGCGTCCCAGCTCGATGCCGTGGTAACCGGTCTGGTTGTGCTGCGGTGCGCGGTCCTGGATGCGGACGTAGTCGGCGCCGGCGTTGTCGCCTATTGCGAGATTGACCGCCACGTTGGCGTACAGGTCGCCAACGCCGCTCGAGACCTGGTGTTCGATGAAGCTTGCGCGGCTGCCCGGCGCAAGTTCGATGTTCACGCGGACCTGTGAGACGCAGGCGCCGCCTCCGGCGTAATCAGACAGCAGCAGCCCGATCGGTTTGTCGAGAACGGCGTCGCTGGCGACCGAGATATGCAGGCCGTCGTGCAGCAGGGCGGTGTTGAAGGCGCCGAGGCGGCCCAGTTGGGCCAGGTCGGACCGGATGTTTGCAAGCCGTGTAACGGTGACCCCTTCGGGCAACGGCTCGATCGAGTTTTCGTCGACCCGGCCGTTGGCGATCGTGATCCAGTGCGCCTCGAGGCCGGCCGCAGGCTCCGCCGCGGTGGAAGCTGCCGTCGAGCCGCCTGCCAGCCAGTTGTTGGTAATGTCGACGAGCGCCGAGATGTCCGTGTACTTCCAGTCTTCCTCGCGAACGCCGGGCATGCCGTCACGGCGTAGCTCCTCCAGGGCCGACTGCCGGGCTGCCGTCAGCCCGCTGTCCGGCAGGGCGCTGACCGCCGCTGCCAGGGCGTCGAATTCGAGTGCCGGGGATTTCATCCGTTTGCCGCCTCGCGAACCCAGTCGTAGCCCTTGTCTTCGAGCTCGAGCGCCAGCGTCTTGTCGCCGGAACGAACGATGCGGCCCTCGGACAGTACGTGCACGTGGTCCGGCTCGACGTAGTCGAGCAGCCGCTGGTAGTGCGTCACCAGCACGATGGCGCGGTCCGGCGAGCGCAGGGCATTCACACCTTCTGCGACCGCCCGCAGGGCATCGATGTCCAGGCCGGAGTCGGTCTCGTCGAGTATGGCAAGGCTCGGTTCGAGCATGGCCATCTGCAGGATCTCGTTGCGCTTCTTCTCGCCGCCCGAGAAGCCTTCGTTGACACCGCGATTGAGAAATTTCGGGTCCATGCCGAGCATGGCCATCTTCTCCTTGGCCAGCTTGAGGAATTCGAAAGCGTCGATCTCGTCGAGACCCTGGTGTTTGCGCTTCGCGTTGAGCGCCGAGCGCAGCAACACCGCGTTATTGACCCCGGGGATCTCGACCGGGTACTGGAAGCCGAGGAAGATGCCTTCTCGAGCCCGTTCCTCGGGTTCGAGATCCAGCAGGTCGATGTCCCTGTAGGTGACGCTGCCCGCCGTCACTTCATAGTCGCTGTGTCCCGCTACCACCTGCGCGAGCGTGCTTTTACCGGAGCCGTTCGGCCCCATGATGGCGTGGACTTCGCCCGCGGCAACGTCGAGGGACAGGCCGCGGAGGATTTCGGAGCCGCCGATAGTGGCGTGAATGTCTTTGATTTGTAGCATGTCGATTTCCTAGCCGACGGCGCCTTCGAGGCTGACGCTCAGGAGCGCCTGGGCCTCGACGGCAAATTCCATCGGTAATTCCTTGAAGACTTCCTTGCAGAAGCCGTTGACGATCAGGTTGACGGCATCCTCTTCCGAGATGCCGCGCTGGCGGCAGTAGAACAACTGGTTGGCCGAGATCTTCGACGTCGTGGCCTCGTGTTCGACTTTCGCGCCGGGATTCTTGATTTCCATGTACGGGAAGGTGTGCGCGCCGCACTCCTTGCCGATCAGCAGCGAGTCGCACTGCGTATGGTTGCGCGCGCCCTGCGCCTGCGGCATGACGCGGACGAGGCCGCGGTAGGCCTGCTGCGCCCGGCCCGCCGAGATGCCCTTGGAGACGATCGTGCTGCTCGTGTTCTTGCCGATGTGGATCATCTTGGTGCCCGTGTCGGCCTGCTGGTAGTTGTTGGTGACGGCCACCGAGTAAAACTCGCCGACCGAATTGTCGCCGCGCAGGATGCAGCTCGGGTACTTCCACGTGATAGCCGAACCGGTTTCGACCTGGGTCCAGGAAATCTTGGAGTTGGCGCCGCGGCAGTCGCCGCGCTTGGTGACGAAGTTGTAGATGCCGCCTTTGCCTTCCTCGTCTCCCGGGTACCAGTTCTGCACCGTCGAGTACTTGATCTCCGCGTCGCCGAGGGCCACCAGTTCCACGACAGCGGCGTGCAGCTGATTCTCGTCACGCATCGGGGCCGTGCAGCCCTCGAGATAGCTGACGTAGCTGCCTTCGTCGGCAACGATCAGCGTGCGCTCGAACTGGCCGGTGTTCGCGGCGTTGATGCGGAAATAGGTGGACAACTCCATCGGGCAACGCACGCCCTTGGGCACATAGACGAACGAGCCGTCACTGAATACCGCCGAGTTCAGCGCCGCGTAGAAGTTATCCCGCTGCGGCACCACGCTGCCGAGGTATTTGCGCACCAGTTCCGGATGTTCCCTCACGGCTTCGGAAAACGAGCAGAAGATCACCCCGGCTTCCGAGAGTTTTTCCTTGAAGGTCGTGGCGACCGAGACGCTGTCGAAAACCGCGTCGACGGCAACGCCGGCCAGCCGCGCTCGCTCGTGCAGCGGAATTCCCAGCTTGTCGTAGGTTTCGAGCAGCTTGGGATCGACCTCGTCGAGACTCTTGGGACGGTCCTCGTCGGATTTGGGCGCCGCAAAGTACGAAATGTCCTGGAAGTCGATGGGCGGGTAGTGCACGTGCGCCCACTCCGGTTCTTTCATGTCCAGCCATTGGCGGTAGGCGCGAAGCCGCCATTCGAGCATGAACTCGGGCTCGTTCTTGCGCGCAGAGATCGCGCGAATAACACCCTCGTCGAGGCCCGGCGGCAGGCTCTCGGTCGCAATGTCCGTGACGAAGCCGTGCTCGTAGCGCCGGTTGACGAGTTGTTCGAGATTTTCCTGTTCAGTTGCCATCGTTAGTTCTTTGTCTCCACCCGCACGGGCAGGCCAGCAAAATTGAAAGTGGGAACCGGGGTATTGGTGCGCGTGAGGTCGATGAGATTCACGTCTTCGAGCGCACGCCGGATTGCGACGTTGATGTTCTGCCACGCATTGCCCACGTTGCAGACGTCCTCGTAGTCGCAGTTGCTGTCCGTCGCGCTGCACTCGGTAATCGAGACCGGGCCCTCGAGTGCGTCGATAACGCTGGCGGCGCTGATTTCGTGCGCCGGGCGCGACAGCTGGTAGCCGCCGCTCTTGCCGCGGGTCGACGTGACGAGCCCTGCACGCGCCAGTGATTTGAGCAGCTTACGCACCGTCGGCATCGCGATGCCGGTGGCATCGGCGACCTCCGCCGCACTGCGGACTCCACCGTCGCTGCTCGCGAGGTGGGCCAGCACCACGGTGCCGTAATCGGTGAGTTTACTTATTCTGAGCACGTTCAGGTCCGCTTCAGGAACAATAAGGGACCATTTTAGTCCTATTTGGTTCACGAGACTATAGAGCCCGCGCTTTTTTGTTATCCTTCGCGCGGCCCGCCACGGAGAAAAGACCCTGTCCGATAACCTCATCGAAGTCCGCGATGTGCAGTTCTCGCGCGGTTCCCGGTCGATTTTCCGGGACCTGGACCTGACGATCCGCAAGGGTGACGTCACGGCCATCATGGGTCCCAGCGGAACCGGCAAGACCACCTTGCTGCAGCTGATCACGCGTCAGCTGAGCCCCGACCGGGGCCAGGTATTCGTCGCCGGTGACGATATTTCGGGTTACAGCCGCCTGGAGCTGTATGCGATGCGCAAGCGCATGGGCATGCTGTTCCAGAATGGCGCTTTGCTCACGGACCTGAGCGTCTTCGAAAACGTGGCGTTCCCGCTGCGTGAGCACACCGACCTGGGCGAGCGCCTGATTCGCAACGTCGTGCTGATGAAGCTGCACGCCGTTGGTCTGCGCGGGGCGGCCTACATGATGCCGTCGCAATTGTCGGGCGGCATGGCGCGCCGTGTGGCCCTGGCCAGGGCCATCGTCATGGACCCGGCGCTGCTGATTTACGACGAGCCCTTCGTCGGGCTCGACCCGATTTCCATGGGCGTGATAGCCAAGCTGATCCGGCAACTGAACGACGCGCTGGGCATTACCAGCGTCGTGGTGAGCCACGACGTGCACGAGATTGGCGAAGTCGCCGATTTCAGTTACGTGATCGCCGATGGCAGGGTGGCGGCAAGCGGCCGCCCGGAAGATCTCAAGAATGAACAGTCCGAGCTCGTTCGACAATTCATGCTGGGGCTGGCCGACGGCCCGGTCGCGTTCCACTACGACGCGCCCGACTACGCCCAGCAGCTGCTTGGACCTTCCCAGGACTAGCCGCCGTGTTTCGCGACATCTGGATGACCTTCGAGCGGTTCCTGCACAGTTTCGGCGGAATGTGCCTGTTCCTGCTGCGGATGCTGCAGTTTACGCCAGGGGTTGTGCTCCGGCGCTTTCGCCTCGTCGTCTACCAGGTCTACAACGCGGGCGCTTTGTCGCTCGTCGTCATCATGATCAGCGGCCTGTTCGTGGGCGCCGTACTGGCGTTGCTGGCGCATTCGAGCCTCGAGCAATTCAATGCCGAAGATACCACCGGCATATTCGCCGGCCTCGGCCTGGTCAAGGGTATTGGCCCCGTTCTTACCGCGTTACTGTTCGCGGGACGTGCCGGCACCGCGCTGACTTCCGAGATCGGCCTGATGAAGGCAACCGACCAGTTGTCCGCCATGGAGATGATGGCCGTGGACCCGGTGCGTTACGTTGCCGTACCCCGGTTCCTGGGGGGTGTGGTTGCGATGCCGCTGCTGTCTGCCATATTTACCGCGGTGGGCTTGCTCGGGGCGCACCTGGTAGCCGTTGAGCAGTATGGCGTCGACGTCGGCGCCTACTGGCAGCAAATGCAAAACGTTATGGATTGGGAAGACGTCTCCGAGGGCATCACCAAGAGTGTTGTGTTCGGCGTCGTCGCGAGCCTGGTCGCCGTATGGGAAGGTTACAATTCCACCCCGACGGCCGAGGGAGTGGGCAGGGCGACGACGCGCACCGTGGTTGTGACGTCGATCGCCGTCCTGTTCTTCAACTACATGATCACCGCAATGTACATTTGAGAGTGCACTATGCAGCAGACACGAACAATGGAACTCGGTACCGGCCTTTTTGCGCTGCTCGGCATCGGTGCGTTGTTTTTCCTGACGACGCAGACGACGGGAAGCGATGACTTCAATGTGGACGACACGTTCGAGGTCACGGCGCGCTTCGAAAACGTCGGCAGCCTGAAACCGCGCGCGCCGGTATCGATGTCCGGGGTGACCATCGGCAGGGTCACGGATATCAGGTTCGATTCGCAGTCGCTGGAAGCGGTCGTGACTTTCGTCATCGACAGCCGTTACGACGAGATTCCGGATGACTCGGACGCCAGCATCCTTACGGCGGGACTGCTCGGCAGCCAGTATGTCGGCCTCACGGCAGGCGGCTCGCCGCTGAGTCTCGAGGATGGAAGTGAGATCCTGTTCACGCAATCCGCCATCGTTCTCGAGAATATTATCGGCAAGTTCCTGATCGGTGGAACATCCGGCGACGAGACCGAGTCTGAAGAATAGGTCATGCAAGGAATCAACATGCTTCGAACAACGGTAATTCTCCTGGGCGCGCTGCTCTTGTCGGCGTCGCCGGCCGTGCAGGCCAACGCGCCGAACGAGGTCATCGAGGAGGCGGTAGATTTGCTGACCGAAGGCCTCGATACCCGGCGGGACGAGCTTTCCGCGGACGAAGCGGCGCTCAGGGAGTTTATCGACGGCATACTGTTGCCGCGCTTCGACCGGGACTTCGCGGCGGCCGCGGTGCTCGGCAAGCACTGGCGTTCGGCCAACGACGAGCAAAAGCGGCGCTTTATTGATGCGTTCTACGAGAGCCTGTTGCAGCGCTATGCCGAAGGTGTGGTCGAGTTCGACATGGACCGGGTCGAAATCCTGCCGTACAAGGGCGATGCGAAAAAACGCACGACGGTCGTCAGGACGCAGGTGCGGCTGGATGACGGCAGCAAGATTCCGGTCGACTACACGCTTGTCAATCGCGAGGAACGCTGGCGCATGTTTGACGTCAAGATCGAAGGCGTCTCCTACGTCATCAATTTCCGCAAGGAACTCGAGTCCGAGATTCGCGCGACCAGCCTGGAGGCCGTTATCCAGCGGCTCGAGCGAGACGCCGGGCTTACCGCCGGTGAGTGACTTCGAACTCAAGGACAAAGGGGAAGGGCGCTTCGCGCTGCAAGGCGCCATGTCGTTCACGACGGCCCAGAACATCCTGAAGCAGAGCGAGAGGGCGTTCGCCCGGCACGGTGCACTCGAGATCGATCTCGCCGGGGTCGGCAAGGCCGACTCCGCGGGCCTCGCACTGATCATCGAGTGGAAGTCGCAGGCGTCAGCTCGCGGCGCCGACATTCGGTTCAGAAACGTCCCGGAAAGCCTGCTGGCCATTGCCCGGACCTCAGAGGTCCAGGACCTGATCTAGTTCTGCGCGCCTGAGTCGGGCGCGCTGTCAGCGGCCTCGTCCTCGAAGAACTCGTCGAAGAGTTCGTCTTCGTAGAAGTTCTCTTCTTCTTCCTCGATCGGAGGATTGCCGTCAAAGACGCGGAAGCGGCGATTCTGGCGAAACGCCTCACGTATGGTCACGTAGGTGTCCTGCGAGTCCTCGACAATGGAGTCGGTGGGCAGTAACCGGTAGCGCAGGTCGATGAGCCGCACTCCCCAGACCTTGTCGCGCACCGACGAGTTGTCGTAGTACGTCCAGACGTCTGAGTAGTAATCCACCGGCAATGCCACGGCATCCGACATCATGTTCGGGCCCCAGAACGGGATCACGACGTACGGCCCGTCCGGCACGCCCCAGACCGACAGCGTCTCGGCGAAGTTCTCGTCGTAACGCTCCATGCCGGCGCGGCCGGCGACGTCGAACAGACCGGCGAGACCGAGTGTACTGTTGAACAGGAACCGGCCGAGCTCGCTGAAGCCGCGCTTCGGCTTGCCCTGCAGGAAGTTGTTCAATGCCGATCCCGGCGTCCGCAGGTTACTGAAGAAATTCGTAACACTGCGCCGTACGGGCGCCGGGATGACCTTGCGATAGCCGCGAGCCACCGGCCGCATGACGGCACGGTCTGCGGCCATGTTGAACGAGTGGATCTTGCGGTTGAGCGGCTCGAGCGGATCGTACTCGACATAGCCGGAGCTCTCGTCGGCCATTTGCTCCTGCGAGACGCAGCCGGACAGGGCAAACGCGGCCGTGAGGATGAGTAGCCACGCCGATGCGCGCCTGCAATGGCTGCTGGTGGCCATCAGCTGCCGGTTCTCGCCGTGATACCTGCTGGCCGACTGCGTTGCAGCTGCGTGAGCTGCTCTTCGGTCATGAATTCGCGAATGAAGTCGATGCGCGCCTGGAACCGGATGCGCTGGATTTCCTGCAGGTCCGGCATGGCCAGGGCCTGGCGCAGGTAATTGACGCCGCCGACGAGGTCTCCGGTCATCAATCGATATTCCGACAGGTAGTAGTAGGCTTCGGCGCTCTCGCCGGCCATGGACGCCGCCCGGGCGATCAGCCGGACCTGTTCGGGGGTAGGCGGCACGTTGTTCATCAGGTCGAGCAGCATGGCATGCGCCGCTTGCGCTTCGCCAAGCTGCAGCAGCATCTCGCCGTAGTGGATCACGAGTGGCACGTTCCGCGGAAACAGCTCCACGGCGCGTTCGAACGTCGCGCGTCCGGTTGCGTAGCGCTCGAGCGCCAGCTGCGTCTGGCCCAGGCCGATGTGGTAGGCGATGACCTTCTTGTCGGACTCGACGAGATCGTCAAAGATGTGGCTTGCCTCGTAATGGCGCCCGGCGCGCTGGTAAGCGACGGCCCGGCCATAGCGCTCGATGTCGTTTTGCAGCGCGTAGTCACGGCGCTCGAAATACTCGACGGCCTTCTCCGGCGTATCGAAGGCGGCGACCCGCAGTCGCGCCTGGGTGATGCCGTAGCCGATCGAATTGTCGGTGCGAACACGCGGGTACTCGGCCGCGCGCGTGCGCGCCTCGGCAATTCGCGTTGAGGTGACCGGGTGAGTGCGCAGAAATTCGGGCATGCGCTGATCGGGCGCGCTCAGTTGCTGGCGCGACATGACCTCGAAAAAGGAGCTCATGCCGTGGGGGTCGAAACCGGCTCCGGCCAGCGCGCTGATGCCGATGCGGTCCGCTTCGTGCTCGTTACTGCGCGTGAAGTTGATTTGCTGTTGCGCAGCCGTCCCCTGGGCGACGGCCATGCCAGCTTGCGCAACGTCCGAATCACCACTGGCCGCGCCGAGAATCAGGGCCCCCAGCATCAGGGCCGTCGACAAGATGCTCTGGCGGCTGCTGGCGTGGATGGATCGCGCGATGTGACGCTGGGTGACGTGGGCAACCTCGTGGGCGAGCACGCCGGCGAGTTCGGATTCGTTGCGGGTGGCTTCGATCAGGCCCGTGTGCACGCCAATGTAGCCCCCGGGCAGGGCGAACGCATTGATGCGCGAGTCCTGGACGACGAAAAAGGTGAACTCGTGGTCGCCCTCGTTGGTCTGCGCCGCAATCCGGTGGCCAATGTCGTTGATGTACTCGGTGACCTGCGGATCTTCCACGACCATGCCGCTGTTACGAATGCTGCGCATGATGGCGCGGCCGATCTGCGACTCCGTGGACTTGTTCAGAATCGCATCGGCAGGGCTGCCCATGTCCGGAATCCTGATTTCGTCGGCACCCGCGCCGTTCACGAGCACGACGAACGTGGTCATGAGCAGCAACAATGCGCGTTTGGCGAAGTCAGCAATCAACGGAAATTCTCAAAACGTCAAGCAGTTACCCCTCCGACCCCAATGCTCAGCCGGCGTTCAACATTCTAACCCGGTCGAGGACCTCTTCCGCGTGTCCTTTTACCTTAACTTTGCGCCATTCCTCCCGCAGCTTGCCGTCCTTGTCGATCAGGAACGTGCTGCGGACGACGCCCATGAATTTCTTGCCGTACAGGGACTTTTCATGAATGACGTCAAACTGCCTGCACAACTTTTCGTCGGGGTCGGACAGAAGATCGAACGGAAATCCCTGTTTCGCCTTGAATTTTTCGTGCGACGCGATGCTGTCCCTCGATACACCGAGAATCACGGTCTTCTGGCGGCGAAATTTCGTGTGCAGCTCCTTGAAGTCCAGCCCCTCCTGGGTGCAGCCCGGGGTACTGTCCTTGGGGTAAAAGTACAGCACGACGTTCTGGCCGCGCAGGTCTTTGAGGCGAAGGGTCTTGTCACCGGTGGCGTCACACCGAAAATCGGCGACGACGCGGTTCATGGCGGGTCCGCTCACAGGGGTCTCCTTGGGTTGTTGATCAGGCCTTGGCCGGCTCGATAATGGCGTCGAGATTCAGTCGGTCGCACAGCTCGTGGAATTCGTCGCGCAGCTGGGCAATATGCACGGACGACGGGATGTTCACGGCCATTTGCACGGCGAACATGGGCGCGCCCGTGTGCGCCGCGGCGTAGCTGCGTGTCGCCACGTCGGCAATCTCGATGTCATGAGTCGCGAAGAAATTCGCAAGCCCGTAGACAATCCCCTGGTGGTCCAGGCTGACCGCATCGACCATGTACGGCATGCGGTCTTCCTTGACGGCGCGCTCGTCCGTCTTGCGAATCGTGAACGTCAGGTTGTCCTTGACGCCGAGCTTCTCGAGTTCTTTCTCGAGCTTGTCGAGCGTGTGCCAGTTACCCGAGACGAGCATCAGCATGGCGAACTCGGCGCCGAGTGTCGTCATGCGGCTCTCCTCGATATTGCCGCCACAGTCCATGATGACCCGGGTCATGTCTTCGACGACGCCCGTACGATCCGTTCCAATAGCTGATAAAACAATAAGTTGTGACATTTATATAGAATCTACCTAGGTGGTGATCAGTGCGCCTTGCCAGCACCGGACATGAACAGTAACATCGCCGCCTCACACAGGCGAGGACAGGCAGTGTTCAAGGGCTCTCTGGTTGCATTGGCAACGCCATTCGACTCCGATAATCGGGTCGATTTTGCGTCGCTCAAGGCCCTGATCGACTTTCATGTCGACGCGGGAACCAACGGGTTGGTGGTCGCGGGTACGACGGGCGAGGCCGCTACGATGAACCGCGACGAGCACACGGAGCTCGTGGCGAAAGCGGTCGAGTTTGCCGCGGGCCGGCTGCCCGTCATCGCCGGTACGGGCTCGAATTCGACGCGGCAGACGATCAACATGTCGCTGAGCGTCGCGGCGGCGGCGGATATCGATGCGTTCCTGGTGGTGGTGCCGTACTACAACAAGCCGATGCAGGAGGGCATATTCCAGCATTTCAAGGCGATCGCCGATGCCGTGCCAAAGCCCGTAATGATGTACAACGTGCCGGGGCGAACGGTCGCCGACATGCAGGCGGAGACCGTGGCGCGCCTCGCGACCCACGAGAATATTTTCGGTCTCAAGGAGGCGACCGGCGACATCGGGCGACTGCAGGAGATCCTGGCGCTCGTGAAGGATGACTCGTTCATGCTCTACAGCGGCGACGACTTCACGGCGCTCGAATTTCTCGAGCAGGGAGGTGACGGAATTGTTACGGTAAGCGGCAACGTGGTACCGGCCGCAATTGCGCAGCTCTGCAAGCTGGTTCGCGACGGCCGAATCGATGAGGCGCGGACCCTGGACAAGACGTTGCAGCCATTGAACGACGCGCTGTTTGTCGAATCGAACCCGATACCCGTGAAATGGGCTTTACACCAGATGGGGCTGATGCCCCGGCATTTACGTTTACCGATGACAGAATTCTCGCAACAACATCACGAGCAGATGCGGGCGGCGCTCGCCACGGCCGGCGTCAAGCTGGAGGACGCGGCATGAGTGGGCTGCGTCTTTGGCTGCCCATAGCCGCGCTGTTCATCGCAGGTTGTGGCGGCGACACACTGGTGGCCTGCGACGAAGGTCCGTACCAGGCCGCCGTGCGCGCCCCGAAAGTCGTCGCCCCAGAAGGGCTTGACGATCTGGATCCGATGGACGAGGTGCCGCTGCCCGAGGCGTCGCCGCAGGAGGAGGGCGGCTACGACGGGCCATGCCTCGAGTCGCCGCCGCAGGTTCTGATTATCGAGTAAAACCCGCAATTCGGAGAGGTGGCTGAGTGGTTTAAGGTGCTCGCCTGGAAAGCGAGTGTGCGGTGGTACCGTACCGGGGGTTCGAATCCCCCCCTCTCCGCCAGAAAACAAAAAGGCCCCCTCGCGGGGCCTTTTTGTTTTCTAGCCGAGTGCGGTGGAGGCTAAGAACCCTGTTCGACCAACGCAGCGGCGCAGCCGCCAGTTGGCGGGGAGCCCGCGCAGCGGGCGAGCCAATCCCCCGGGCGGGGAGCCCGCGCAGCGGGCGAGCCAATCCCCAATCAGAAGTTCTACGGATGGCCGAAACAGGTCCGTAACGCTAGACTGTGCGGCTATTGGGGGCGAGACAAGAATAACAAGCAATGTTCAGGGCGGCCGAACTCGGACAAACCGTATCGAAGAAAGAGTACAAGGCGCGTGCCCCGGATATCCGCCGGCAGCTGCTGGAGGCCCAGGTGCTGCTCAGCCGGACAGCCGACTTCAGCGTGATGATCGACTTCGCAGGTGTCGACGGTGCCGGCAAGGGCTCCACGGTAAACGAGCTGCACGGCTGGATGGATACCCGGCTGATCAAGACCAACGCGTACGGTCCCCAGAGCGAGGCCGACAGGCAGCAACCGAAATTCTGGCGTTTCTGGCGGGACCTGCCCGCGGCCGGACACATGGCGCTCAATCTGAGAGCGCGTTACTCGACACCGTTTCTCGATCGCGCTTACGGGCGGATCAACGACCTCGAGTATCTCGCCGCGCTGAAGCGGATACAGACTTTCGAGCGCATGCTCGCCGACGACGGCATGCTGATTATCAAGTTCTGGATGCACCTGAGCCGCGAGGAGCAGCAACAGCGACTGGAGTCGCTGCAGGCAGACCCGGAAACCACATGGCGGGTCAGCGACCGGGACTGGGAACACTGGAAGATGTACGACCAGTTTATCGCGACAGCCGAGCGCACGATCACCGAGACGAACACCGACTTCGCGCCCTGGCATATCATCGAGGGCACGGACACAAACCATCGCATCCTCACCGTCGCGGAGATTATTCTCGAGGCGCTGAAGTCCCGGTTGAAGGTTCATGGTCACCAACCAACCCCCGAACTCCTGGTCGATCCGGAAGCGATAGACGCCGAGGACCCGATTCCGGAGCCGCCTGACCGGCACGTGACGGTCTTCAGCGTGCTCGACATGAAAACGAGCCTTGCCAAGCCGGATTACCGCAGCCAGTTGATCGCGCAACAGCGCCGCATTCACTTGCTGAACAGGGAGGCTATCGAGCAAAACCGTAGTTTGGTTCTCGTTTTCGAAGGTCCGGACGCGGGCGGCAAGGGCGGGGCAATTCGTCGCATTCTGCCGACGCTGGATGCTCGCAACTACCGTGTGCTGCAATACGGCGCGCCGACCGACGAGGAAGCCTCGCGTCACTACCTGTGGCGGTTCTGGCGTCACCTGCAAGAGGCTGGTCACCTCACCATTTTCGATCGAAGCTGGTATGGCCGGGTTCTCGTCGAGCGCGTGGAAGGATTTGCGAGTGACAGGGAATGGAAGCGCGCCTATGCGGAGATCAACGACTTTGAAGACCAACTGGTCGAGCACGGTACGATCTTCGTCAAGTTCTGGCTGCATATCACGCCGGATGAGCAGCTGAAACGTTTCAAGGCTCGCAAACGGACACCCCTGAAGAGCTGGAAACTGACTGTCGAAGACTGGCGCAACCGGGGCAAATGGTACGAGTACGAGACCGCTGCGCACGAAATGGTCAAGAACACCAGCACGCATGTTTCGCCATGGGAGATGATCCCGGCAAATGACAAAAACTTTGCCCGCATTAGAGTGCTGGAGACATTTGGCGATTACCTCGAAGCAGCCCTGCAAGGTAACTAGGAGCATCTTCCGAACAGAACTCGACGATGTTCCATACCGCTGAAATCCGCTGGTTTGTCGAAGGGGCACCCGGTGCGAAGGTCCGGTCCTGGTTCGATGCTTCTGAGTTCAGCAGGCAAGAGGATACCCGTATCGACTCGTACCTGTTGCTGCCTGGCTGTGCGACTTGCGGCGTCAAGATCCGCCAGGGCCATTTCGAGATCAAGGCGCAGACCAGCGCCCCGGAACCTGTCGCTTACGGCAACGGCATTACCGGTGTTCGAGCCACCTGGGTGAAATGGTCGTCTGGCCTCGCTGGTGCGCAACTGGTGCAGGAGCAGAAGGGGCCGGAGACCTGGGTACAGGTCGAGAAGTCGAGGATGCTGAGACTGTTCGCTTGTGCCGGTGGCATCGAGGAAAAGCGGCCCGGCGAGTGGCTGTCCGGTCCCGGTTGCTTCGTCGAACTTGCCGCCTTGCGCTTGCCGGGTGAGTCTGAAGACTGGCATGACGCCGCTACCTGGTGGAGCGTGTGCCTCGAAGCATTCGGCCACGCCGACGAGGTCCTTCGTCTCGTGGATGCAGTAGCGGCCTCCGACTCGCTGCGGTCGATGGCGGCAGAACTGCCCGCAGCCGCGTCGCTGTCCTATCCGGAGTGGCTCAACCGTGTAGTCGCCTGACATTTCTGACCGCGCGGCCCGGGACGGAATGCAGTCAGCCTGGCCAGCGGATGTCGGTTACACTGGTTCCGCCCGGCCAAAAGCCGGGCAGGACAAGCTACCTCGGAACTGAAAGAGTCAATTCATGAAAGCAACACTGCGTGTATGCCTTTTCGGATTACTGTGCCTGGCCGGCGCCAACGCCGCGGCCTCTGACTTGCCGTGGGATGAGCAATTCACTCCGCCGCCCGGTGAATATTCCTGGGTGAGACTCGGCTCCGGTGAGTGGCTCAAGGGAGACATAATCGCGATCTACGACGATCGCATGAATATTGATAGTGATCATTTTGGCTCCCTGGTAGTCGATCTCGATGATGTCGAATCCGTTTACGGGCAAGGCATCTTCGTCGTTTCGTCCGGGCCCCACGAATCCGTGAGCGGGTTTCTCCAGGTGCGGGGCAATCAAGTGCTGATCGAGAGCGGAGCCGACATATACGAATTCGATCGGGAACGACTCGTTTCGGTGACGCCCCTGGCAAAGCAGGAGCGTGATCGCTGGCGCGGCGATATCAAGTTCGGCCTCAATTTTCGTGAGGGTAATACGGATATCCAGGAGTACTCGGTTGGCGCCAAGGTGCAGCGGCGAACCCCGGTCTCACGCTGGACAATGGAATACACGGGCTATCAAAACGAAACGGATGGCCAGCGCATCCAGGACAGCCACCGCGTGAATCTCGCTGCCGACAGATTTACCGGCCAGAGCGTCTACTGGCGACCGTTTTCCGCACAGTATTACAAGGACGAACTGCAGAACATCAGGCACCAGGGCACCGTTGATACCGGTCTCGGTTACCACGTGATCGATTCACCCCGAACAACCTGGGATTTCCAGGCGGGTATCGGTGCCAATTACCTCGACAACGTCTCGGTTGCGGCCGGCGAAACGACCGGTGACTGGTCGGCCGTCGGAACACTGGGCATGGACTTCGTGATTGAGCTCACCTCGTGGCTCGACTACGAGCTGTCAATCGACATGAGATTTCTCGAGGAGGATGCTGGCCGGTACCAGCACCATGTCAAGACTGCGCTTTCCAGCGACCTGTTCGGCGATCTGGATCTGGACATCTCCCTCGATTGGGACCGCACCGCGAATCCCCAGGCCGCCGAAGACGGGACAGTCCCGGAGAAAGATGACTACCGTTTACAGATCGGTCTAAGCTACGAGTTCTGAGGAGGATTGATATGCGCTGTTCAGTGTGGCTTGCAGCGTTGCTTCTGCTGGCGGCGACATCGTCGCTCGCCCAGGAGGCGCGAGAGGTGCATCCGTGGCTTGCGAGCAAGTATTCCCTTGACCTCGGGTTGTTCATGCCGGAGCGCCAGGTAGAGCTGAGCGTCTACGGGCCGATCGGGTCTATCCAGGGCCAGGACATCGACTTCGACGAGCGCTTCGGCCTGAAAAAGCGTGACGACCTGTTTGCCATGAATTTCGCCTGGCGATTCGGCGAAAAGTGGGAGCTGGGCGCCCAGTATTTTGAATCCACCGGGCAACGCAGCCGAACGCTTGATGAGGATGTCGAATGGGGTGAATTCGTGTTTGGCGCTGGCACAGGCGTTACCGCCGGTATCGACTTCACGCTCGTCCGAGCGTTTTTCGGCCGCAATTTCGACTCGGCGGAACACCACGACTTCGGCATTGGCGCCGGTTTCCACTACCTCGAAATCGGCGCCTTCATCGAGGGGCAGGCCACCATCAACGGGCAGGATGCGGGGTTTCGCAGGGAGTCGGTGAATGGCAAGGCGCCGCTGCCGAACGTCGGGGCCTGGTACGTGCGATCGCTGTCCAAACGCTGGGCGGTGAAGCTGCGCGCCGACTGGTTTGCCGCCGAAGTCGGGGATTACGATGGCGAACTTGTGAACCTGGCGGCAGGCGTCAATTATCAGCTTTTTGACCACGTGGGTCTGGGCGTCAGCTACAACTACTTCGAACTCGATGTCGGCGTCGACAAGCGCGGCTGGCGCGGCGAGGTCAAGACCATATACGACGGCCTGTTCGTCCATGCATCGGTTTACTGGTAGGCCTTTCGGTAGAGCAGCGTGACGAGAAGGCCGCTCGCTCCCGCTAAAAGCAGGCGAAAAAAAGCGGGCCTTGCGGCCCGCCAGGCAGCCGGTCCCGGGACCGGCTTCAGGGGGTTCGGTTAGAACTGGCTTTCGGTCATGCGGCGAATCTCCTCGGCCCGGTCCTCATAGCTGCCGCTGCGCTTGGTCATTTCGCTCACCATGATGACCAGGTCGCGCTCATCGCGGTCGTCCAGCAGCCTCGGCAGTTCGCAGCGGCGGCGTACGACGTCCTCGTGGAACGCGTACTGCAGAGCCCGGATCGCGTTGCTCATGTCGCGGGCGGCATCCGCATCGTCCATGAGATGCCCCATCATGATCTCGGACACCGCTGCGTCGACGTGGGCGCGGTCATGGCGAGCCTCAATGGTTACCCAGACGAGATCCAGATCTTCAGTGGAATGCGCGGTCTCATCTGCGAAGGCGATCGGTGCGATCGTATCGATCTCCTTGTACAGCTCGCCGGACACGCCCGGCTCGTCGACAACGCGTTTGAGGTGCCGCGCGGGTGACCCCCGGCGCGCGAGGTATATGCCGGTCTCGGCCTCGGTATCGAGCTCGCGAATGAGATCGCGGTAGCAAGCCTCGGCAGGGTCGTCCGACTCGAATACCAGCGCCAGCTTGGCCATATTCTCCTCGGTGATCCGCCGCTGGGTCCAGCGGTCGAGATTGCTGAGCAAACCGCTGTCGTTTGCGTAAACTTCGTACAGATAGGTCGCAATCTGCGCGCGAGCAGCCTGCGCTATTGAGAATCGTGACAAGTTGATGGGTCGTGTGCTGGCCATGTGGTGTCTCCGTCGTCCGCTTGGGTGTGCTCACAATAGGTGCTCGGCCTGTTACGATCTGGTCCGATACACTCAGATCTTGGTCATTTCACCTTGGCAGCCGGATGCGTTTCGAGCCCACCACAATCGCCAGTGTCGCCCGCCTCGTCGGTGAGACGTTGCAGATTGACTATGACGTTGATCCTGAAACGATTTTTGCTGACCTCCAGATCGATACGGACAAGTTCCACAAGCCGGGCGAGCGGATCGCATTCAGCAAAATGACCGAGCTCTGGAAACGCGGCGCCGACGTCACCGGGGACCCGGAATTCGGGCTCAGAGTCGGCCGCCGCCTCGTGCCCGGGGATTTTTTCGTGCTCGGGCATGCATGGCTGGCCAGCGACAGCCTTCACGACGCCTTCCAGCGCCTGTGCCGCTACTTCAACGTGTTGACGACGCTGGGCCACCACATGGACGTCCGTGACCTCGGTGACCGCTACGCGCTCGTTGAGGACGGCGCAAACCGCCTGGTCAACCCGGAGCAGGTCGCCAAGGATGCGTTTTTTGCGGCGCTGCTGCGCATGTGCGACTTCGTGACCGCGACGCCGGTGCGTCCGCTTGGTGTGGCCCTGCCGCAAGCCGCTGACGCGAGCTCGATCGATTACACGGCGGTTTTCAGCTGCCCTGTCTCGTTCGGCGCGACCCCGGAAAGCTGGGAGTTCGACAAGAAGACGCTCGATGCGCCATTGACAGGCGCGATCCCGGAGGTCGCGGATGCCATCGACCGCATCGCCGACAACTACACCGCGTCGCTGGACGAGGGCGCCATCGCCCACGAAGTCAGACAGATGATCGTGCAGCTCCTGCCGTCGGGCAAAGTCGACCAGGAGTCGATCGCCAGCAAGCTGAACCGCAGTCGCAGCACGCTACAACGGCAGTTGCACGGCGAGGGCACGAGTTATCGCGATATTCTCGAATCGACCCGCCAGGTGCTGTCGGAACGGTACCTGCGCGATGGTGACTATTCGCAGGCCGAGGTGGCCTTCATGGTCGGTTTCTCGGACCAGAGCAATTTTGCACGCGCATTCAAGCGCTGGACCGGGATGAGCCCGGGCGAATTCCAGAAGGCGGCCTGAGGCCATGCGCATTCTGCTGCTTGCCTTGCTGCCAGGCGTCGCACTGGGCGATGGACTGCCGTTGTTCGCGGTCGACGAGCCGCTCGAGATCACGATCGAATTTCCCCTGCGCGAGGTTATGCGCAAGGCACAGGACCGGCCGGTTGTCGACGGTATCGCGACTTACAGGAATGCCGACGGGGACGTCACGAGCCTGCCCGTGCAGATGTCGACGCGCGGCCGGTCGCGACTGGAAGTTTGCCGCTTCCCGCCGCTGGCATTATCAGTCAAGAAAAAGGCGGCGGCGGGGACCGTTTTCGAAGGCCAGAAGTCACTGAAGATGGTCACACACTGCCGCAGCAGCCGGCGCTACCGGGATTACCTGCTGCAGGAGTATGGCATCTACGAGGCATTCGGTGTGCTCACGGATGTGTCCTTTCGGTCTCGACTGGCCAGTGTCACCTACCGGGATTCAGAGGACCCTGACCTGGAAATTTCCGAACCGGCCTTTTTCATCGAGCCGATCGGCCGGGTCGCGGCCAGGACTGAACTCGAGCGCAAGAAGATTCCGGAGGCCGCGGTCTCGCAGCTGGATCCGGCCTATTCGACGCTGTTGGCCATGTTCCAGTTCATGATCGGCAACACGGACTGGTCGGCGAGGAAAGCGCCGGCGGGATCGAACTGCTGCCACAACGCCAGGGTGCTGGGCCCGGCAGGAGAGGATACGGGCTGGATGGTCGTGCCTTACGACTTCGATCAGGCAGGACTGATCAACACGGAGTACGCCGTACCGGCCGAGCAGCTGCGCCTGCGCTCCGTGCGGCAGCGGCTATGGCGCGGGAGGTGTGCCCATAACGACGAGCTCGACGCTGTGATCGCGTTGTTCAACGAGCGCCGGGAGGCCATTGAAGCGGCGCTGCTCGTGCCGGGGATGGGCGAGGCCGAGGACGTCATGCGGTACGTCGACAGCTTCTACGAAGTTATCAACGATCCGAAAAAACGCACCAAAGCGATCGAGCGGCGTTGCCTCTCGTCCGGCTAGCCCGATTCCACGCGGTAGAATGTCGCAAACAGCACCGGCACGACGACCATAGTCAGGACGGTCGCAAAGCCCAGGCCGAACGCAATCGTCACGGCCATCGAGACGAAGAACGCGTCCGGGAACAGCGGCGTCATGCCGAGAATCGTCGTCGCTGCCGCCATCCCGACGGGCCGCAGGCGGCTGATGGCGGAGCCAGTGATGGCGTCGATTGCCGGCTTGTCCTCCTTTCGCTGCAGGTTGATTTCGTCGAGCAACACGATCGCGTTCTTGATCAGCATGCCGGACAAACTCAGGAAGCCGAGCAGGGCCATGAAACCGAACGGTTGGCGCGTCACCAACAAGCCGACCGTAACGCCGATGATCGCCAGCGGAACGACAAGCCAGATCACGGCGGTCTGCCGCAGGCTGTTGAACAGCGCTTCAGTGATCAACACCATCAACAGCAGAAAGACAGGAAGTGAGGCGGCCAGCGAGGCCCGGGCGTTGCCGCTGTCACGGTACTCGCCCCACCATTCGAGCCGGTAACCTTCCGGGAGCGGGATGGCTTCGACAGCTTCCCTCACGTCGCCGAGCATCGGTGGCGCCTCGCCGTAACGCGGGTCGCCCAGGGCCGTTATCACGCGTTCGCGATTGATGCGCTGGATGATTTCGTCCTCGAACACGGTTTCGAAGCCGATTACGACTTGCCGCAGCGGAATCACGGCATTGGCTGCCGAACTATAGATCTGCAGATCGCGAATACTGGCGACGTCACCGCGCTGGCTCTCCGGTGCCCGGAGGATGATCGGCAGCAGTTCGTCGCCTTCACGGAAAACGCCCACCGCGAAGCCTTCGAAAGCCTGCATCAACACGGCGCTGATCTCCTGCCGGGAGATGCTGAACTGGCTCGCCTGCTGCTTGTCGATGATCGGCCGCAGCACCTTGACGCGGCCGCGCCAGTCGTTGCGCACGCCGTAGGCGTCGGGATGCGATGCGATGATGGCTTCGGCCTCGGCGGACAGGTTGCGCAGGATGTCCGGGTCCGGCCCGAAAAACTTCGCCTGGATCTTGCCGGGTTCGCCCGGCCCGAGAATGAACTTGCGCACCTGGCCCTGGGCGTCCTCGAAGTGTGTGTCGAGGTGGTCCTGGATCTCCGTGAAAAGAGGTTCGATGTAGTCGGCGTCGTCGAGCTCGACGAGAAACTGGGTGTAGGCGCTGTTGGCTTTCTCGGGCGTATAGGTCAGCAGGAATCGCGGCGCGCCGGAGCCGACGATCGACGCGACGTGCTTGACGCCCTCGACCCCGAGCAGGTACTCCTCGACGGCCGCGGCGTGCTGGTTGCTCGTGGTTATCGAGGAGCCTTGCGGCAGCCAGTAGTCGACCATGATTTGTGCGCGCGTCGAGGACGGGAAGAAGCTCTGCGCGACGTAGCCGAAACCGTATACCGCGCTGCCGAAGACCGCGATGACGACCGTGATCGTCAGCCAGCGGGCCTTGATCGCCCCGCGCAGGAAGCCGTCGAACAGGCGATAGAAGCCCGAGTCGTACGGGCTTGCCCCGTCGCTCTTGGGCGTCTTGAGGAACATCACCCCGAGCAGCGGAGTTACCGTGATCGCGGTCAACCAGCTCAGCAGCAGCGAGATCATGATGACCGTGAACAGCGATCTCGTGTATTCGCCCGTATTGTCCTGAGAGGTGCCGATCGCGGCAAAGGCCAGCACGGCGATAATCGTGGCGCCAAGGAGCGGGATGGCCGTCTGCTGCACGACCTCGAGTGCCGCCTTGCGCCGCTCCATGCCCTGCTGGAATCGTATGAGCATGCCGTCGACCACGACGATGGCATTATCGACGAGCATTCCCAGTGCGATGATCAGCGCGCCGAGCGAGATGCGCTCCAGCATGACGCCGGCCATGTCCATGAAAATAAAGCTGCCGCAGATTGTCAGGAACAGGACGAACCCAATCAGCAGGCCGCTGCGCAAACCCATGAAGAACAGCAGTACGACGATCACGATGACGATCGCCTGCACCAGGCTCATCACAAAACTCGAGATCGCGGTTTGCACCGCGTCGGATTGCACGGCGATAACGCCGAATTCCATGCCGAGAGGAATTTCGGATGCGAGTTCAGTCATGCGCACCTTGAGCGCTTCGCCCATCACCACGACATTGCCGCCGCTAACCGTGGAAATGCCGATGCCGATAGCTGGCTCGCCGTCGAAGCGCAGGAAGTTGCTGGCCGGCTCGCGGTAGCCGCGGCTTATCGTGGCAATGTCGCGTAGATATATTTGCGCGTTGCTGCTGGTGCCGGAGATCAGGATGTTGCCGAGATCTTCCTCGGTTTCGACCAGGTGGCTGGGTTCGATCGTGATGAATTCCGGGCCCACATCGACGCCGCCGGAATTGGTGACGAGATTTTGCCGCTGCAGTTCCCGGGCGATGACGGATACGGGTATGCCGAGCTGCGACACGCGATCGCGGTTCAGTTCGACGTGAATGACTTCGGGTTGGTCGCCGAAAATGTCGACCTTGGCCACATCCTCGACGAGCAAGAGCTCGCGACGCAGCAATTTGGCGACGTCCCACAGTTCATTGTAGGAATATTCGCCCCCGTAGACGGCGAAAAAGATGCCGTAGACGTCGCCGAAATCGTCATTGACGATGGAAGGACCGGCGCCCGGCGGCAGCCTGACCTGTGCGTCGCCGACCTTGCGGCGCAGTTCATCCCAGACCTGCGGCAGGGTCGTCTTGTCGAAATGCTCTTTCATCGACGCCGTGACGATCGACAGGCCCCGATACGAGATCGAGCTGATCTCATCGAGCTGGCCCATCTGCTGGATGGCAATCTCGATTTCGTCCGTGACCTCTTCCTCGACCTCCTCGGCAGAGGCACCCGGGTACTGGGTAATGACCAGCGCGTCCTTGATCGTGAACTCGGGGTCTTCAAGGCGGCCCATGCCTTCGTAGGAGACCAGGCCGCCGACGATCATGACGGCGGTCAGCACGAGCGTCGTCGTGCGATTCTCGAGGCAGAATTCCGTAATCTTCATCGCGCCCGCCTAGTTGCCGAGTTCGCGAACGCGCATACCCTCGGTCAGGTGCTGCACACCCGAAACCGCGATTCGGTCTCCCGACTCGAGACCCTCGAGCACCTCGACCTCCGAACCCGTGAGTTGGCCGATCGTGACGGGCGCCATCGTTGCTGTCATCAGATCCCCGGTGATCTTCCAGACGTAGGAACCGCCACTATTGCCGCCGACGACCGCGTTGGCCGGAACGAGGATACGCAGCGGCGCGTCCTGTAGGTTCTCCGCCAGGCGCACCGTGACCGTGGCCGACATTCCGGGCAGGATCACGACGTCCTCGGGCGGGTCGAAGCGCGCCCGCGCCGCGAAGGTGCGCGTAACCGGGTCGGCGGCCGCTGCAACTTCAGTGATAACCGCTGCGAACGAACGGCCGGGCAGGTTCGAGAGGCTGACAGCCGGTTGCGCGCGCTCGGTGTGCTGCGCAAGGGTGAGGCCCGGCTTTGCGCGCAGCCAGTCCTGCTCCGGCACGTTGACCACGACCTCGAATTCGGACAAATCCTGCAGCAACAGGATTTCCTGTTTTGCCTGGACGTTGGTGAAATTGTCGACAAAGATCCTGCCGATGCGGCCGTCGAACGGCGCCCTGAGAACGGTATCGTCGAGCGCCTTCTGGGCCGATTCGAGATTCGCCTGGTCCACTTCGAACTGGCGCCGGCGCGTGTCGAGTTCCTGGGCCGAGATGGCGCCGCGCTCGAAGACTTCCGAGAAGCGGTTAAAGGTCTCTTCCGAAGCCCTTGCCCGCGCGACGGCCGCATCCAGCGAGGACTCGAAGTCGGCGGGATCGAGACGGGCCAGCACTTCGCCGGTGCTGACGTCGATGCCCTCCTGGGCAGGCATCTCGATAATGCGGCCCGGCACCTCGAACGCGATGTTGACGTTCTGGGCCCCCTGGATTTCGCCAGGGTAATTCAACGTGTCACCGCCCTGCAGCGACGTGATCGTAATGATACGAACGGGCCGCACGACGTCAGGCGTTTCCACAGGCGCCTGTTCGCAGGCGGCCGTCAGAAGCGTTGCGAGGAGTACTGCAGAAGTTGGCATCAGGGTGGCTTTATTCATTGGGAAAACCGCTTGTTATTCTGGGGCCATGCCGGCCGACGCTGGATCCGAAACTATACCTCAGTCGGAAGGAGGCGAATATTTCGTGATGTAAGCCCCCACGAGGCCGGCGACGAGGATCGTAATGTAGAACTGGCCGAACACGGCCTGGAGGTAGGCAAAGGTTCGCGCGGTGGCCGAAACCGGCGTAATGTCGCCGTAACCCAACGTGGTCATCGTGACGAAACTGAAATACAGCCAGTCGGAACTCCAGCCGTGCACCAGAGGTTTGGTAATGCCGGCAAACGACCCGCGGTCTACCTGTTCGATGACGGCGTAAGCAATGGCCCATAGCACCCCGAACAGCAGGTACAGCGTGATCGCGCCAATGACCCGGTCGATGGTGATGTCCTGGCTGGTGAATACCTGGGTAGCAACGCACCAGACAGCGATTACGATGAACAAAGCGGCCGTCGTGAATGACGACAGTGCGTAAGAGTCGCCGGGCGTGGCGGCGGTCAGGACGCTAAGCAGGACGCCGGCGACAGCGAAACCGATTGCGATCGGAAAGAACCGGCCGAAGCCCCGGAGGCTCCAGACGCCGAACGTGAGCAGCCAGGAGAACATCAGCACGCGCATGATGCGCGTGGAAATGACACCCAGGTCCTCGGCGACCGGCACGACGACGAGAAAAACGACCAGGGCGATGAGCAGCCACGAAAAGTTTTTCTTCTCCCACAGCATTTGCTCGCCAACATAACACAGCGTCCCGCTCAAAAGGCCGCCGGTCTGCTGGTAACATCGCCGTGTGCATAAGTTTCACGGCATTCTCCTGACTGCGCTCCTCGTTGTCAGCAGCGACGCATCGGCGAACAAGCTGATGGAGTTTCTCCGCAGCTACGACATGAACGACTATTCGCTCGGCGTCGCGGTCTCGGCGCGCCAAAACCCGTTCATCGGTGGCGAGAATTCGTTATTCGCGTATCCGTACCTGACGTCATTCACTCACTGGTCGATGACCGATGGCTGGATCCTGATTCGCGATGGCGGCTACGGGATTCGCTGGGTAAGTGACAACGACTGGGAGCTGGGCGTCATTGCCCGGCCGCGGACGCTCGGGCTCGGCAACAGCGCGGCCGAGGAACTCACCGGTATCGCCGATCGCAAGTGGACGATCGAAATGGGGCCGACGATCGGTTACCGCGGCTGGCCCGTGCACATTAACTGGACACTCTGGGACGAACTGCTGGGGCGGCACGGCGGCTACGTCAGCGATCTGTCCCTCGCATTACCCATCGACCTCGATCGCGGCTTCATCGTGCCTCGGGTGCATGCGATCTATGAGAGCGCTGACCACAGCAATTATTACTACTCGGTGAGCGCGGCCGAGGCGACGCCGACCAGGCCTGCATACACGCCCGGATCGACCTGGAACGCCAGGGCCGAGGTGCGCGTTGGATACGAAGTTTCTCCGAAGTGGCTGCTGACGGCGACGGTCGGTGCGGAATGGCTTGGCTCTGAAATTACCAATAGCCCCATCGTGGGGCGCGATCGCGTGCTTTTCGGCAACGTCGGGCTGGCTTACAACGCCGACATCTTCAATCCGACGGCACTCGATAACTACGACCGGCCGCTGCCGACCATCGACCTGCGTGTTGCGGCATTCTTTACCGATATCAGCAGCAAAGTCAGGCGTGACACTGCCGACGGAGTGCCGGGCATCGAGATCGATCTCGAGAACATTCTTGGCACCCCGCAATCCGGCACGGCAATCGAAGTCGATGCGCTATGGCGGACCGGGACGCACCACCAGTTCGAACTCGGGTATTTTGATCTCGTGCGCAACGGCACGACGACGCTCGAGAACGATCTCCGGTTCGGCGACCTGTTTTTGCCGGCGGGCACTGTGGTCGACAGCCAGGTCGACTATAGCTCGCTGCGATTCGGTTATACGTTTTTCCTGATGCGCGATGCGCAGAAGGAACTCGGTTTCATGGTCGGGATGCACCTGTCCGAACTGGCCGTCAACGTCCGAACGGAGACCGGTGACCAGGTGGAACGCTCACGGTCCAGTACGCCGCTGCCGGTCATCGGCCTGAATGGCGCGCTGTTCCTGGGCGAGCGCACGACTTTGCGCGCGCGCATTCACCTGTTCAGAACCGATTTCGACCAGCACGAGGGGGCGCTCAATTATGCAGCCCTGGACCTGGAGCGCGTGTTCGGAAAGCGAATACGGGCCGGTATTGGTTACAACCTGTACGCAACGCGACTCGAATCGAACAGTGAGAGCCTGAACGGCAGCCTCGATATTCGCCACCACGGGCCCGTAGTGTACGTAACGCTCGGATTCTAACCTGCGTCCAGCTGCATCACGATGTCGTTGGTCAGGGTGATGAAGATGCGAAAGCTCTCGTCAGCCGCGAGTTTCTCGTCGACGAGCTTGGCGAAGGCGTCATCCTGGAGTTGTCGCAATTGCTCGATGGCATTGCTGCGCTCCGCCATGTCTGTTGATGCCATAGCCGCATTACGGATATCCAGCGCTGCCTTGTAAAAGCGGTCGATGCGGTTCTTACGGCGCCGGTTGAATATCCGGATGCCCGCGAACGCCGCGCTGAATGTCGCGACCATCAGCGTCACCAGCACTTCCGCAACACCCGAGTAACGTTCGACGAAAGTCGGTTCGGCCCGTTGCAGGTAGTCTTGCGCGCCGGCGTGAACGACGAATCGGGACCGACTTACGTCGAAGTCGCCGGAAATGTTCTGGAACAGGCCCGGATGGATCGTTGCCAGCGCAGGGCGCATGCGCAGCACCTCATTAACGAGGTCGTAAACGACCGACCGGTCCAGGTCCGCGCGCGCGATGATGAGCTTGTCGACGGCAACGGTCACCACGGGTTCACTGGCCGCATCGCCGTACGTACCCACCGGGATGACGAACGGCCGGAAGTGCGGATTCAGCAGCACGATGGAATCGACGGGACCGCCCCGGCCGATCTCTTTGGGCGTGCCGATCGACCAGAGTTTCACATCCGGATACTCGGCCAGCCGGTCGGGTGCGATGGGTGCGAATACGACGGCCAGGTCGATCTTGGCCTCCAGGCCGGTTTCGAAGCGGAAGCCTTCGTCGCCAAGGTCGATTGTCGCCGTCAGGCGCTCGAACACCCGGCGCGAGGCGGAACCCGGCTGGCCCGCGAAGACCAGGGCGTTACGCATCAGGTCGATGAACGAGCCGGGATCGCGGTGGTCGGGATACACAACGTGCAGCACCGTTGCGTAGAGTGGCATCACGGCGGCAATGTCGTCGCGGAACGGCTGGTCGTTGGAGATCAGGGCGATGTCCGCACGGCCCTCGGCGACTTCGAGAATCGCTTCGCCGCCCGTCATGGGGGCATCGGTCAGGACAAGGTCGATCGCGGACTCATTGCCGAGCAGCCTGACCATGTTGTCGACGATTTCCTGGTCGACCGGTCCGTCAGGCCGGACCAGCACCAGTTTTTGCCGGGCCGTGTCACACGAGGCGAGGACGAGTGCAGCAGCGATGATGAGCGGTAGTCGAATCATGTCCCGCATGCGCGTAAGCTAAGCTGATGTTGCGCCGGATTATACGCCTATTTGCCTGGTCGCTTGCGGTGCTGGCGTTTCTCGTGATGGGCCTTTACGTCTACCTGCGCAGCGCCGACCTGAGCGTATACCAGTCGCAAATCGAGAAGATACTTGCGCGCAGCATTGGCCACGAACTTGATGTTGGCGGGCTTTTCGAGCTGCGATTCGGCCCGACGACCGTCATCGTTGCCGAGGACGCAGCGCTCGTAAACCCGGATTGGCCTGGTGACGGCGAGCTGATCCGCGTCGGTCACCTGACATTCGCGTTCAATACGTGGTCGCTGTTCTCGTCCACATTCCTCGTCGAGGAGCTCCGCGCCACGGATGTCTCGGGCAAGCTCTTGCGCGACGAGGGCGGCCGCATTAACTGGATATCGGAGCGCATACAGCCGCAAGCGTCTGACGGCGCTGCGCCCGACCTGAACCGGGTGGCGTTTCGCAAGGTCGATATCGAAGGCGTCGAGTTCCTCTACGAAGATCCGCGGCGGCCGCGGCCGGTATTGTCGCTGATCGAGTTTCTGAGAATCAGCCCCGACGAGAACGACATTCTCGACCTCGACCTGCGTGGCGATGTCAATGAACTGCCGCTCTGGGCCGATGGCAAGATCGGCCCGTGGCGCAATTTCGTCGACGGGCAAGACATCCTGGCTGACCTTGAAATGACACTCGGCCCGGCGCGGCTCTCCCTGGAAGGCAGGGTTGCCGATGTGGTTCAGCTCGAAGGAGTCGAGCTGACCGCCGTCCTGGCCGGGCCGGCGATAGAGCGGGCCCTGGAACGGCTGGGGGTCCCGCCGTTCGCCAGCGGTGAGTTTCAAATTTCCGCCGACGTCCAACAGCAGGACGTGGGTCACCGGGTTCGACTGGACGGGACCCTTGGGCAAATCAGCCTCTTCGCGAGCGGGTCCACCGACAGTTTCCCGTTACCCCGTTCCGTGAACTACGACTTCAGCATTACGGGACCCGACGCCGGCGCCATCGCGGAACTGGCGGGCATCGATGCGGTTGCCGCGGCGCCGTTCCAGGTGTCGGGCGAATACTGGCGCGACAACAGTGTCATCGGGTTTAACGACGCCTTGCTGCGCGTCGGCCAGAATGCGCTGGGTTTCACTGGCGATGTCGATCTCGACAGCCTCGATATCTTTATGGCTGTCAACGCCGACGGGCCGGATTTCTCGATGATCGGCCCCTTCATCGACCTGGACGGGCTGCCTTCGGCCCCGTACTCGATTCGTGGCGAGGTGCGCAGAGTCGGGGCTGCCTGGGAAGCGAACGAAGTCGATGCCAGGGTGGGTGACAACCTCCTCGCCGTCAGCGGGCGGGTCGAGACAGGTAGCAACGCGGAGAGCCGGATTACATTGCGGGCCGACGGGCCCGACATCTCGATCCTGCAGGACTTCACGGACCTGGCGGGCATCCCGTCGCGTCCCTATGACATCGACGTTGTCGTGCGATCGCATCCGGACGGCATCCTGATCGAGCAGGGGACGGGTATCTTCGGTGAGAACCGCGTCGACGCGCAGGGCAAGGTCGCTCTGGCGCCCGGGCTCGTCGGCACCAGCGGCACCGTCCGGTTGTCGGGACCGGAGTTCCACAATGTTGCGCTCCTCTCGGGTGTGCCGTACCTGCCGGCGGGGCCGTTCGATATTGCCGGCGATGTGGCCGTGCGCAGCGGCGCCTTGCGTCTCGATGGGGTCAGCGCGCGGGTTGGCGAGTTGCAGGCGAGCGCGTCCGGAACCGTGGGGACAGCGGGCGGCGAGCGCGGGCAGTTCGACCTGGACGTCACACTGGCCGGTCCCGACCTCTCGGCGTTGCCGGAGGTACAGGGGCTGGAGGTATTTGCTGGCGATCCGTTCCGGATGGCAGGTCGCATAGCGCGTGCCGGAGAGTCGCTTACCGCCACGGGGCTGGATGTTTCCGTCGGCAACTTCGCCGCGACGTTGACCGGGTCAGTGAGCGGCGCCGCGGAGCAGGTTCGGCTGTCGGTGTCGGCGAGCGCGGAAGATTCGCTGATGGTTCGCAAGATTGCCGGGCTGAACTACCTGCCGGCGGGGCCCGTTGTCATCGACGGCGACTTTGATCTGTCGGGCGACGAGATCCGGTTGAGCGAAACCAGGCTCAGCGTTGGCGAGTATCGCGTCGAAGCCAATGGCTCCGTTAACCTGAGGCCGCGCTCCAACAACAGCGACCTGGTTTTTTCTTTCTCCGGGCCCAGCCTGTACGAGGTGGGCCTGATCCGCGATTTTACCCTGTTCGCGGACAAGGAGTTCAGCGTGTCGGGCGAGTTCGCTGGCACGGCTTCCGGTTTCGAGGTTGATGAATTGATTGCTCGTATCGGCGACAACGACCTGCGCGGGGAGTTCGATGCGAATCTCGAAGGCAAGCCGCAGTTCGTTGCGACGCTGACGTCGTCGTACCTGGATCTGACGGATCGTTTCGGGCAGGGCGGGGTAGAGGAACCTGATGAGGACGCTCCCGAGGAATCCGGCGATACCGGCGACGGGCGTTATTTTTCCGACCAGCCGCTGGATACCAGCGGGCTGCAGCTCGCCGATATCGACGTTAAGCTCAGGGTCGGCGAACTGATCTCGAACAGCGTGAGCGTGACTGACGTCGAGGTAGGCGTGCGACTCCAGAATGGCGCATTGCAGGTCGAGCCGATCTCCCTGCGGCAGAACGATGGCAGCATCGAGGCCAGGGTCAGCCTGGCGCCCGAGCAAGGCCAGTACCGGCTCTCAACCCGGTTGGAGGCCAACGACATCAGGGTCGGTGCGTTTGCGCCGGGCGATGCGGATATCGAATCACTGCCACAGTTGAACGGCAGCTTGGCGCTCGACGGCGTCGGGAATTCGATCCGGTCAATACTGGCGTCGGCGAATGGCAGCCTGTCTTTTCGGCAGGGCGCTGGCAAGGTCAGAAATGTCTTCGGATCGGCTGTTTTTCGTGACATCCTGTTCGAGGTATTTCGCAGGCTGAACCCGCTGCGCAAGACGCGCGATTACCAGTTGCTCGAATGCGGCATCTACGAGGTGTCCGTCACGGAAGGAATCGCCACGATTGACAACCTGGCCATCCAGACGGATGCAATGACGACCATAGCCCGGGGCGAGATCAACCTGAGAAACGAACGGCTCGACCTCGCGTTCCGGGCCAAGCCGCGTGAGGGCATCGGCATCTCTCTCGGCACGGTCGTCAATGAACTGCTGGAAGTGCGAGGCACCCTGAAGTCGCCGAGAATCGGTGTCGATGCCGGCCGGACCGCGACAACGACGGGCGCCGCCGTGGCGACAGGCGGACTGTCGTTGCTGGCGCGTGGCCTGTGGGACCGTATCTCTGCAGAGGGCGATATCTGCAACAGGCAGCAGAAACAGGATGAGCGGCGCTAGTCTGCCAGCAGGCCCTGCCTTTCAATGCGTTTGACGATGGTCTCGGCCGTCTGGTCGATCAGCAGGCCGATGTTCGATTGCTTGCCGGTCTGGTGGTCGAACGCGAACACGATCTCTTCCGAGCCGGCGCCGTAGAATTCGACGGCGAGCAGGGCGTTGGTGATGAATTCGACCGATCCGGGCTTCTTGTAGTCGGTGTAGTCGGAGCGGAACAGGTTGACGAACCGTCCGCCGATGGGCGTTGCGTCAATCTCGGTGCGGCTCTTCTTGACCTTTAGCTGCACGTCGCCGTCGAGGCGGCGAATTGCGAGCACCGAATCGAAACCCTGGGAATCGATAGCCGCGATGACATCTTCCTTCGTAACCGCTTTGTCGCCGCCGATCACTGAATGCCACGGAGCGGCTGACGTGCCTGTCTTCCGGATGTTGGACACGACGACGCGCTCGAAATGCGAGCGCGTGTTGTAGTCGCCGGTAACGGCGATGACCAGCACGTTGTTGAATGCCGCGTCCTGCTGATCCGGTGCATTGACGGACGAGTTGCCCGCGCAGCCTGCCAGCAGCAAGCCGGAAAGCCCGGACAGGATCAGGAAAAGATGTAGTTTCGCTCGCAAAGGGAACTCCGTGGGATTAGCTAGCGGCCGAGACTCTCGTCGAGAAACTGGCGAAAGAGCGCCGCCCAGTGTGCGGCGGCGGCATCGACGCTGGCCCAATCGGTCGTTTCGCCGGCTTCATCGGCAATCATCGGCGTCCTGGCGCTGTCGGCGGCCCTCGCCAGCACGCGGCCGCTGACCGAGTCGCGCATTTCCATCAGGAAAACGATCTTTCCCGGCGCAGCCATAGGGCGCAGCTCGGAGCGGACGCTCATCGTGTCGGACTGGGCTGCGGCGCGAAAGTCGATGAGCGTCGCCTGTACCGTCATCGCGCCCTCGCCAGGCTCGGTCACAATGGCATATCCTTCGAGTTCGGCAAGGAACGCATCGCGAAAGGTCTCGCGAATCCGCTGCAGGTCCTCGGCCGGGGTTTCGGCATTCTGCGGGAAGAAAATGCCCATCTCCACGGCATGCAGCCGGTCGTAGCGCGAGAAATCGGCATCGGTCGCGACCTGGGCAGACTCCACATTGGAATCGGGGTTTACGCGGAAGCTCTGCGTTTCAACCGTTGCGCATGCTGACAGCAGCAGTGCGGCTGCGAAGAGCAGCGAGCGCTTGCATGTCAAAGACTGGAACGTCAACATCGGTTCGGATCCTTGCGGCAGCAGTGGTGGTGAGGGTCAGACTGGTTGGGCAGTCTACCGCAACAATGGTTCCATGTTCGATATCTCGTGGGGGGAAGGATATGCATCGCAGGTTGTTGAAAGCTCTGGTTGTTCTCGTGGGGACATTGGCCGGCGGAGTGGCAATGGCCCAGTCGACGGAGATCGAGCAGGCGCGTAACGAGCTGCAGGCCGGCAGGGACCAGATTATCCGCGAAGAGCTGGGTCTCAGCGCCGAGCAGCATGCCGGGTTCTGGCCCATCTACCGCGCCTACGTGGCCCGGCTGTCGC
>JASJBB010000154.1 GCA_030066735.1 Woeseiaceae bacterium
AGCGCCATGATCCTGTCGGTCACGTTCGTGCCGGCGGGCGTCGCCATCCTGTTCCGCGGCCCGGTGAAGGAGAAGAAGAACCCGATCGTTGAGGGCGCGCGATCGCTGTATCGACCCTTGCTCGGTGCCGCGCTGCGTTTCCGCTGGGGGGTGGTCGCCGGAGCCGTCGCGCTGGTGATCGTTAGCGGCCTGGCGTCAACGCGACTCGGCGTCGAGTTCGTGCCAAACCTCGATGAAGGCGATATCGCGATGCACGCACTGCGTATCCCCGGGACTTCGCTCGAGCAGTCGATCCGTCAGCAGCAGCAGCTCGAGGCGCGGATCAAGGAATTGCCGGAGGTGGAACGGGTCTTCGGCAAGATCGGTACCCCCGAGATAGCGACCGAGGCGATGCCGCCCAACCTGGCGGATAACTTCATCATCCTGAAGCCGAGAGACGAATGGCCGGACCCCGACAAGCCGAAACTCGACTTTGTCCGCGATGTCGAGGATCTCGTCACGCCTATTCCCGGGAACCGCTACGAGTTCCTGCAGCCGATCCAGATGCGCTTCAACGAATTGATCGCCGGTGTGCGTGCCGATCTCGCGGTGAAGGTATTCGGCGACGACTTCGAGCAGCTCGTCGATGTCGGCGAAGCGATCGAGGCCGCGATCTCGGCAATCCCCGGCGCAGCCGACGTGGCCGCCGAGCAGGTGACGGGCCTGCCGGTACTGACGGTCGTACCGGATCGCGAAGCGCTCGCGCGCTACGGGTTGACATTGGCTGCCGTCCAGGACGTCGTCAGCACGGCGATGGGTGGCCGCGTCGCCAGCCAGTTCTATGAAGGCGACCGGCGCTTCGACATTGTCGTGCGCCTCGACGAGGAACGGCGAAACCGGGCCGACGACTTACTCGAGCTCCCCGTGCATCTCGGCGCAGACAGTTTCGTCCCGCTTGGCGAACTGGCGCGCGTCGAACTCGTGACCGGCAACAACCAGGTCAATCGCGAGAACGGCAAGCGGCGTGTCGTCGTGACGGCGAACGTGCGCGGTCGCGACCTCGGCAGTTTCGTGCAGGAAGCCAGGGCCGCGATCGAGAGCCAGGTCGATATCCCGCCCGGTTACTGGGTCGACTACGGTGGCACGTATGAGAATCTGCTGTCCGCTACCAAACGGCTGAGTATCGTCGTGCCGGTCACGCTGTTGCTGATCATAGGCATCCTCGTCCTGGCACTGAACTCGTTCAGGGACGCACTGATCATTTTTAGTGGCGTGCCGCTCGCGCTAACCGGCGGTATCGCCGCACTGTTGCTGCGCGATATACCGTTCTCTATCTCCGCGGCGGTCGGGTTCATTGCCTTGTCGGGGATCGCCGTGCTCAATGGACTGGTCATGGTCACATTCTTCCGCGACCTCACCGCGCAGGGCATGAACACACGGGATGCCATCGTCGAAGGCGCTCTCGTCAGGATGCGGCCGGTGCTGATGACCGCGCTCGTCGCGTCACTCGGCTTCGTTCCGATGGCGCTGAATACCGGCATCGGCTCCGAGGTTCAGCGGCCGCTCGCGACCGTCGTGATTGGCGGCATCATCTCGTCGACCTTGTTGACGCTGGTGGTATTGCCCGCGTTGTATTCGATCGTTCATGGTGGGCAGGATCGCGCTTCGGTTTCGGAGCGAGGGTCACGACCGAGTCATGAGAAGCCTCTGCAAGCTTGATCAGAAAAAGTCTGCGAACGATGACACGGAAAATGCATCCAGGAAGGGAGCATTTTCGCAACCCCAACAGGTGTGAGACGCATTTGTGCAATTCGGTAGGGTCCGCGGCCCGGTCAAACACCGCTCGCTAAAGCCATTGCCTGACGTCCTGTTGACCCAGGATGCTCATGATCTCTACCGTGCCATCGACGATACGGAAATAGATGCTATCGACACCGCAAACACTTCGCCGGTATCCCTCGCGTATATCGTCGACGGCCTGATACATATGTGGTTCGTGAGCCAGTTCTTCAAACCGTTTGAAGAATGCGTCAAAGTATCGATCCGCTTGTACCTCACCAAACTCGAGAACACCGCGTCGATAGATGCGCCGCAAGTCCTTCTTGGCCTCTTCGCTAATCCTGTAGTTCGCCATTGCGCCGCAGTTCCTCTCGTATCTCGGCGCGGATTTCTTCTCGGCTCATTTGCGTGAAACCGCCCTGCTCGGCCTGGATCAGTCTCGCGCGAATCGCTTCGATTTCACGGGCCTTACGAATCAGGTCATTGACGGCTTCACTATTGCTTTTGTACTCGCGTTCCACATTCACTTTCCTGTCAAGCCACTCAGCGTTGGGATCTGTGAACGAAATACTCTGACGGGACATCCTGGCTCCTGGATAATGCAATAATGGTGCAATTTTGCACCATTATTGCACCAAGATTCCATAGCGCCCAGTCGATTGGTTCCGACCGAGTACCGTGAGGCAAGACCAGCTTTGTTTCACGTGCCGAAATCAGGCGTTCTTTGTTGTTTAGGGATGCGCCCGGAATGAGTTTTGAAACTTGTGACCGGAGGACACCCTTTCTTGCATTCCGCGCCCGAGAAGACTCGAACCCCCGACCGATTCAATAAGACGCGCTTGCAGTTGCCTTCTGCCTGGGTGACTCCGAACGCGTGGTTCGTAGCCAGCTCGCCAGTGGGCGTGGGCGGCGGCCCGTGCGTTCAGACCAGGTGGCGGCCGCCATCCATGTGAATGATGCGGCCTGTCACGTAGTGGCTGCCGAGGAGGTAGTCGACCTGGTGCTGCATTTCATCCAGACCGCCCTCGCGCTGCAGCAGGCTTTTTCGGAGGGTTTTATCGCGGTATTCCGCGTCGTCATCCTCGTTGAACAGCACGAGCGCCGGCGCGATGCTGTTGACCTTGACGTCGGGCGCCAGCAACGCCGCGAAAGACAACGTCAGGTTGTCCTGCGCGGCCTTGCTTGCCGCATAGGCGATGTGCTTCTTACTGCCGCGCCCGGACACGTAGTCGCCGAGGTGCACGATGTCCGATGGCGCGCCTGCCTTGAGCAGGCCAGCGAGGCCGAGGTTGATTCGGTACGGTGCAGCAACGTGCACGGCCATCATGCGGCGCAGGATTTCCTCTGGGGGATAGTCCGCGTTGTCCGGCAACCAGTCCGAGGCGTTGTGAATAATGGCTCGCAGCCCGTTGTGATGCGCGGCCACACCGTCGATGAGCGCCTGCACCTGGGCCTCGTCGTAGAAGTCACAGCGGTGCAGTTCAACGCCGAGCGTTGCCAGCTCGTCGATGCTGTCTCGCTCGGAACGGTACGTGCCGATCACCGGCTGGCCGCGACCGATGAAGGTGCGCGCCAGGTGGAACCCGACGCGCTGTCCCACGCCGGTGATCAGGATCGGATTCACGGATTCAGGAATTCTGCCCGCGTATGGATGTTCTTCTCGAAAACACCGCCCAGCGCGGTCGTGCTGGTCTGCGAATTTGAATCCATGACGCCGCGGGATTTCACACAGTAGTGAACCGCATCAATGCTGACGGCAACGTCGTCCGTGCCCAAGAGCGCCTTCAGGGCGAAGAGAATCTGGCGCGTGAGCCGCTCCTGTACCTGGGGGCGTTGAGCGAAAAAGCGCACGAGGCGATTGATCTTGGACAGCCCCAGAATCTTGTCTTTCGGGATGTAGGCCACTTTCGCGGTGCCGTCGATGGTCACAAAGTGGTGCTCGCAGGTACTGACCAGCTCGATGTCCCGTACCTTGACCATCTCGTTTACACCCATCTTGTTGTCGATGAGCGAGAGTTTCGGAAATTCGCTGTAGTCCAGTCCGGAGAAAATTTCCCGCACGTACATCTTGGCGATGCGGTGAGGCGTCTCCGCGAGCGAGTCGTCGCTGAGATCGAGTCCAAGCGTTTCGACGACCTCGCGCATCAGCGCTTCGATGCGGCGGTACTTTTGCTCGGCGGAAAGCCCGTTGTCGATCATTGGCGTTTCAAGCCCGTGCTGGATCAGCGTATCGCGCACGAGGCGCGCCTCGTCACTTAACAGGGCTTCTTTTTCCGCCGCGGCGGCATCCGCAACGGCGGACAGGCGAATGGCTTCAGGGCTCATGATGCTTTCTCCAATAGGCGCGGCATGGCAGCGTGCTGCGCAGAATGTTCCAGGGTCAGTGATACCGAATCGGCAAAGCGCAGTGCGTGGGGCTTTTCAATGGTTACAGAGGCCCGCTGGACGCTCGGATCGTTGCTGCAGATGGCGAGCACGTCGCCGACCAGCTTCTCGAGCAGCAGGAACTGCCCGCCTTCCACATGCTCGATGATGGCCTTGGTGATCGTCTTGTAATTCAGCGCTTCCTCCACACGGTCCTCGAAAACACCGTCTGCCAAGGCGTAGGCGATTTCGGCGTTGATAACGATATCCTGCTTTTTCACGCGCTCGTCGGGGTTGAAGCCGATGAGCGTGCGAAGGCGCAGGTTGTGGATCCGAATAGTTGCTACTTTCCGGGTCATCCTCTCTGCTCCCTTTCAAGTCGAGCTCCTGGCACTCGTGCCGGGGAGCTGGGGTACGCGTTAAATGCTACCTACGGATTGTGTCCGAAAGAGTGGTGGGGCGGTGTAACAGTTGGTAACGGAGGATGAATTTGCATGGCGCGTCCGGAGAGATTGATTCGCGGCTACGCGGCTTACCCTGCGGGCGCACTCGCGATGCTCGTGCGTCTGTCGGCCGACTTCGTCGGCCTCGGATCAAACTCCCGACCAAGTCCGTAGAAGCATCGCAGCGAACGTCCGCATCGGTGCCTGCGAGTACTTGGTTCGTAGCATTCTCGTCTCGGCCATACAGCCGAATGTCCGCTTTGCACACTAACTATCGCGATAACAGGTATTCCGCCACCCCTTGGTAGGCCGGTAGCGAGGTCGGATCGATCTTCGCGTTCTTGGCGGTCGGGTATGAAGCGAAACGAACGAGAACCATATCTGCTTTCGGATCGACATAGATCGTCTGACCGTGAACGCCTCGCGCTGCGAAGGCGCCATGTTTATTGTGGAACAGCCACCACATGCCTCGATAACTGCCGCCTTCCAGCGTCTTGTAGCCGGCTGCTGCAAACGCTTGTCTACTGCCGCCGCGCCGAATACTGGCGACTACCGCGGGAGAAAACAGTCTCTCGCCGTTAATCTCGCCCTCGTCGAGCATTAGTAGTCCGATACGGCCGAGATCACGCAAACTCGCGCTCAGGCCGCCGCCCGCGAACGGCGTGCCCTTGCCGTCAACAGTCATGTAGCCGTCCTGCTCGGCACCCATCCGACCCCAGATGCGCGCCGACAGCAGCTCGGTCACCTCCATCCCTGAAACACGGGAGATGATCCAGCCGAGTGCGTCGGTATTGATCGTCTTGTAGTGGAAAGCGTCGCCGTGCGTCCCCTCGGGCTGCACTGTCTGCAGGTATTCGAAGTACCCGTCGGGGCCGTCGTAACCGGCCGGCTTGGGGAGTGGGCTGGCCGCTCTCGAGTAAATCCAGATGTCGGCATCGGGATCCGAGTAGTCCTCGCTGTAGGCAAGACCGGTGGTCATGTCCATCACCTGTCGGACGGTCGCGTTGCCGAAGGCACTGTCGGCAAGCTCCGGAATGACAGTAGCGACCAGCGCGGTATCGTCGAGCTTGCCCTCGTCGACGAGAATCTCGGCGAGCAGGCCCGTCAGCGACTTCGTCATGGACATGGCACCGTGCTTGCCGGTCTCGTCGAGGCAGCCGGAGTAGCGCTCGTAGACAACTCTGCCTTTGTGGATGATGAGCATGCCGTCGGTGTAGTTTGCCGCCAGCGACTCTTTCCACGTCATCGTTTCCCGGCTACCCATCGGCTTGAATGTCACCGCGTCGATGGCTTCCTCGTCAAGATCGTATTCGAACGGCACCGGTGCCCCGATGCCGCGGCTCACTTGCTCTGTGGGCAATAGCTCGCGCAAATGACAGACGGTCCAGCGCAGCTTCGGAAAGCTGAAGTAATTCGAATCGGGCTGCATGATCAACTTTTCGGGCGTCGGCGGGAAACCCTGCATCCAGCCGAGATGCTTCGGATCCGAATCCGCCGCGTCGAGTGGGACGTTCTCCGCGGCAGAACCGACAGGAAACACAAGCAGGAGAAGCGATACTGAGAGCAACGTTGTCTTCATTGTGGGCGTAATCTACACAGGAATAAGTGCGAAGTTTAAGTGGCGGTTATCGCTGCTGCCAGAAGCAGACGGTCGTCACAGACACATTGGGTATAGCGGCCGCTGGAAAGCAACGATCATCGCGTGATCCCAGTCCACCGTGTCTCCGGC
>JASJBB010000155.1 GCA_030066735.1 Woeseiaceae bacterium
GTGGGATCGTACCTGGTCCCGGGCAGCGGCTGCGTCATACCTGGCTGGCCGCGGTCCTGATCCTGCCCATTCTGACCATCGTCGCCACTGCACGGTTGCATGCTGACGAGCTGCCACCGCTCACGCTCGACCGACTGTTCGAGTCGCCGAGCCTGTTCGGCACAGCACCATCAGCACCGGCCTGGTCACCGGACAGCCGCCACCTTGCGTTCACCTGGAACGACATGGGTCTGCCGCAACCTGGACTGTGGGTCGCGTCCAACGACGGGAGCGATCTCCGGCGGCTCGACGGCGGGCCGGAAGTTTCCCCGTCGGTCCGCGATGTCGCCTGGCTGCCGGACGGTGCCACGATCCTGAGCATTCGAGGCAGTGCAATCTGGACGACGTCACTCGAGAGTGGCCGGGATGAAGTGCTGGTCGATACCGGCGCGGGCGCCTACGAGCTCCGTGTCGCGCCAGACGGCTCCCGGGCGGCCTATCTTCAGGGTGGCGATCTCTGGCTCGTCGATCTGGACGACCGCAGCGTCGATCGCCTAACCGACGTGGGCATACCCGGGCTGTCGTTGCTGACGGTCGGCCGTTACAACCGACCGGAGCGTGAGATCGGCCCCGGTATCTGGGGTGGTCCTACCTACGCATGGTCACCGGACGGCCGCACTATCGCCGTGCACCATGTCGATCGGCGCCAGATGCGCCGGGTTCCCTTCCCCGACTACCTGGCGGAGGAGACCGACCCGAACGAGGTCCGCCGCGGCTACCCCGGCGATCCCAACGAAATGCGCACGGTCGGGCTGCTCGACGTGGCAGACGGCAGCCTGAAAATGCTGGACCTGGCCGATCCCGCGGCTAACCAGGTCGTTGGTTTCGCCTGGTCGCCGGAGGGGGTGCTCTTGCTCGATGTGGCGTCGGATACGGCCGTCGACCGCTGGCTCTACATCGCGCAGCCGGGCGCGGGCCAGGTACGCGAGATCTGGCATGGTCAACGTGAGAGCCGGATCTACACCTCCTTCGCGTCGGCCTGGCACCCGGACGGCGAATCGGTGGTTTTCCTGAGTGACCTTGGTGACCGCTACGGGCTGTACAAGATCGACACGACTGCGCCCGAGAACGGCCCGGAGCGCCTGACCGGTCCCGGCTACGATGTGCTGGGTGCGCCGACGGTGCCGGCGGTGAGCGACACGATCTTCTACACAGCGAACGGCGCCGGTCCGTACGAACGCCACGTCTACAAACTGGATTCGACCGGGGACATCGCTACCCAGGTGACGACGCTTTCGGGACAAAACAGCGGCTATCCGTCCCCGGATGGCCAGCACCTCGCGATCCTGCACTCTAACGATCGCACGCCGACCGAACTCTACGTCACGGCCGCAGGTGAGAGTGAAGCCCTGCGCGTCACGGCGTCACCGCCAGCGGAGTTCAGCGAGCGCCAGTGGGCGCGGGCACGCTACGTCACGTTCCCGAGCCGCATTGACGACTACACCTTGCATGCGCGCATCCTGGAGCCGGCAACGCTCGAACCCGGGCGCAAATACCCCGTTCTCTTCGGGCCCATGTACTCGAACACCGTGCGCGTTCGCTGGGCCGGTGTCTATGGTGCCGTCCAGCAGCTCATGGTGCAGAAAGGCTATATCGTCGTGCAGGTCGACGTGCGCGGTAGCACGGGCTACGGGAGAGCATTTCGCGAGGAGTTCCTCGTCGACTTCGCGGGCGATGACATTGAAGACATCGTCAGCGCCGTCGACTACATCAAGACCCTGGACTACGTCGATCCAAACCGGCTCGGCATCTGGGGCAGCAGCTACGGCGGCACGCTGACGCTCTATACGCTCCTGAAGAAGCCCGGGCTGTTCCGCGCCGGCGTCGCGGCGGCCGCCGCTGTCGATCCGCAATTCTTTGGCACCGACGACGTGGCAATCGTGCGCAGGCCAGATACGCATCCTGATATTTTCGAGCGCAAAGCCATCCGTTACGCAGAGAATCTCGAGGATCACCTGTTGCTGATACACGGTATGCAGGACCAGGTTGTGCCCTTCAAAACGGTGGCCGAGCTGGCCGACGTGCTGGTCAGCAACGGCAAGGACTTCGATACCGCGTTCGTCCCCGGCGCTACGCACGCCTGGAGCCGTGAGCCTGACTACGCGCGCTACCTGTTCGGCAAGCTGCTCGAGCACTTCGATCGTTATCTCGAGCCGGACTCGCCAGGAACAGGGCGGTAGCCGCGAAGCCCGTTCTTTTACCTGGGCAACATCAACTGCTGTTGCCAGATATCAAGCGCAGGTCGCGGGTTGAGCGATTCGTCGAAGAGGCCCGTGTCCCGCCATATGCGGGCGAGCGGATCCTGGCCGAGAGCGCCGTTCCAGAGTGCATCGAAATCGACGAGCGCCCACCAGACGATGAATTCCGCATCGAGCGCTTCAGCTTCGGCAAACAGTTCCACGATGTAATCCGCCTGGTTCTGTGCGGTCGCCGCGACATCGACGCCGAATGCCGGTACCTCGAGTCTTTCGGCAATCCAGGCAGTCTCGGCAATTGCTATTGGTTTGCCGTTGGCGATGGTCTGAACCTGGGAGAGCCAGTTTGACGGCAGGTTTTGCGGGTCGCCTTTGTCGGCGTGATCGAAGAACACGTACGGATACACGCTGATTCCGACAACGTCGACGAGGTCAATCAAGGGGCCAATGTTCGCTTCGATCGTCTCAGCCCTGACGGAACCGGGCGATTTGAGGGCGACACTGATCATGAACTGCAAATCCGGAAAGTCGGCCCGCAGCGCGGTCGCGACCTGGCTGGCGAACGTTACGTAGCGGTTGAACCGCGGGAGATCGTTGACGAGCAATTCGCTGGCCTCTATCCCGAGGTTGAAGTAGGTCGGCTGAAAGCGCGTAATCATGTCCCGGGCGAAATTGGTATAGGCCGCTATCACTTCCGGAGAGTCGAAATCGCGCGTGTCCCACGGTGGCACTAAGGGCTCGTTTGCCGTGGCGCCCCAGTTGCCGGCAAGGCCGTCCCGGCCCGTGCTGAAGGGACTGATTGCGAGGTAGCTGCGCTGGTTCGCCGGCGTGTTATCCAGCCTCGCCTGGATCTCGGCTTCAACGGCAGGGTCATAGGCGGCCCCATCGAGGGCTGCCTGCCAGGGGACACCGGCGTCCATATGATGAGCGATGAAGTCGCCCCTTGCCGAGATTTCCGTGTAGACGAAATTCACGGCCGTTACTGTGGCGTCGTAAGGCCAGGTCGTGAAACCCAGGTCGAAGGCGCGCGTAACGGGCGGTGTCACCGGCGGCGGGTTCGGTGGCCCTTCCGCGCCCGATCCACCGCCACCGCCGCAGCCGGCCATCGTCGCGATGGACAGCGCTAGTACTATTGCCTTGGGAAATTGCATGCGACCAGTATGTTGGCAGTCGCGGCCAACCACCACGACAGGCTGCTCATTTCCGAGTGCCCGTGGACCAAGCCGCCTTGCCTGGCCGGTCCCGCCGCTATTCATCCGAAACGACCTGCGATCAGCCAGCGGCCGGAACGATATCCCTTGTCGCCGCTGGCGGACTCTTGATCCTGAAGAAGATCGTGTACAGCACGGGCACGACAACCATGGTCAAAACCGTCGCGACGAGCAGTCCGAAGATGATCGTCACGGCCATGGCAATGAAGAACGCGTCGCCAAGCAGCGGCACCATGCCGAGCACGGTCGTCAATGCTGCCATCGCGACCGGTCGTAACCGACTGACGCCCGCACCCACGACGGCGTCATAGGGTGCGATGCCCTGGCTCTTTTGCAGCTCCATCTCGTCGATGAGGACGATCGCATTCTTGATCAGCATGCCCGACAGGCTCAGGAATCCGAGCAAGGCCATGAACCCGAACGGCTGCCTGGTAATCAACAGGCCCGCCGTTACGCCGATCAGCGCCAGCGGAACGGTCAGCCAGATGACCAGCGGCTGCCGGAGTGAATTGAAGAGAGCAATGACGATCAGCACCATCGCCAGCAGGAACGCGGGCAGGCTCGCCATGATGCCCGCGCGGCCACGCGCAGAGTCGCGGAATTCGCCCCACCACTCGAGTTCGTAGCCGGCCGGCAGGTCGAGCGCTTCAACCTGCGGACGGACGCGGGAATGCAGCGCGCTCGCCACGCCCGATACGGGATCGGCGTGCACCGTCATCGTGGACTTGCGATTCAGTCGCTGGATGATCGGGTCCCTGAGCTTCGTGTCGAACTCCGACACGACCTGTCGCAGCGGGATCGTGCGCCGCGCGGCCGGGCTCCAGACCTGCAGGTTGTTCATATTCGAGATGTCGCTGCGCTCGTTCTCCTGCGCGCGGATGATGATCGGCAGCAACTCGTCGCTGTCACGGTAGAGCGCGATCGGTTCTCCCTCGAAGCCGGAGCGCATCGAGGTCGCCACGTTCGGTCGCTCCACCCCGGCCTGGTTAGCCTCGAGCTCGGCGAGGACCGGCTGGATGAAGGGCACCTGGTTGCGCCAGTCCGAGCGGATACCCTTGGCGCCGCCATCCTCGCGCAGGATTCGCATCGTCTCCTTCTCAAGCTGGCGAAGCACGGTCGTGTCGGGGCCGCTGAAGCGTGCCTGGATCTTGCCGCCGCCGCCCGGCCCGAGGATGAATGCCCGGCCGAATACCGCCGAATCGGTAAACCGTTCCGGAATCTCCCGCTCGGCCTTGTCGATCATCGCCGGGATCAGCGTGTAGTCCTCGACGTCAATGAGGAACTGTGCATACGCGCTGCTCGGCTTCTCGGGCGAGTACGTCAGGATGAAGCGCATCGCGCCGCCGCCGATATGGCTGGTCACGTTCGTGACGCCTTCCTGTTCGTTGAGCCACTGTTCCACTTCGGCGACCTGGCGCGTCGTCTCGTTGATGTGGGTGCCTTCGGGCAGCCAGAAGTCGAGCATGTATTGTGGTCGTGTCGAATCCGGGAAGAAGCTCTGGTCGACATAGCGGAAGCCCCACATCGACACGGCGAATACGCCGAGCACGATCGCGACGGTTACGCCGCGGAAGCGGATCGCCGTTTCGAGCAGGCCGCGATAGCGTTGATACAGGCCACCGGAGTACGCATCGTCCGTAGCCTCGCCTTCTTTCGGCGGCTTCAGGAACATGACGCAGACGATTGGCGTGACCGTCACGGCCGTAACCCAGCTCAGCGACAGCGAGATCAGCACGACCTGGAACAGTGAACGGCAGAACTCGCCGGTCGAATCGTCGGACAGGCCGATGGCGCCAAACGCCATGATGGCGACGGCCGTTGCGCCGAGCAGCGGCATCGACGTCTGGCCGACGACTTCGACGGCCGCATCCTCCGCCTTCATGCCTTTCTGCATGCGTACGAGTATTCCGTCGACGACCACGATCGCATTGTCGACGAGCATGCCGAGCGCAATGATCAGGGCGCCGAGCGAAATGCGCTCGAGCGCAATGCCCCAGGGCGCCATGAAGATAAACGTTCCCGCGATCGTCAGGCTCAGGATGAAGCCGATGATCAGTCCACTGCGCAGTCCCATGAACACGAGCAGCACACCGATAACGATGCCGACAGCCTGCAGCAGGCTGATCAGGAAGCCCGAGATTGCCGTCGTAACCGCCTCGGACTGCAGCGAGATGACGCCGAACTCGATACCGAGCGGCAGCTGGTCGAGTATTTCCTGCGTCCGGACCCGAAGCGCCTCGCCCATCGTTACGACGTTGCCGCCGGAGACCGTCGATATCCCGATACCTATCGACGGGTTGCCGTTGTAGCGCAGCACTCTCGTCGGCGGCTCGACGTAGCCGCGCGTGACCTTTGCGACATCGCGCAGGTAGAACTGCGCATCACTGTCCTGGCTTCGGATCAGCAGGTCGCCCATGGCCTCGGCCGTCTCGAACGTGCCGGTCGGGTCGATGGCGATGAATCGCTCACCCACTTCGGCGCGCCCTGCATTGACGACGAGGTTCTTGTCGAGAATGGAAGCCTGCAGGCTATTCATTGTCACGCCGAGCTGCGATGCGCGATCCCGGTCGATCTCGATGTAAACCGCTTCCCGCCGGTCGCCCCAGAAGTCGACTTTCGCCACGTCCTGGACGAGCAGGTACTCGCGGCGCAGCATCTGCGCCACTTCCTTGAGCTCAGCGTAGCTGTAGCCCGGCCCGTACAGGGCGACGTACACGCCATACACGTCGCCAAAGTCGTCGTTGACGATCGACGGCCCGGCCCGTGGCGGCAGATCACCCTGCACGTCATTGACCTTGCGCCGGAGCTCGTCCCAGACCTGGGGCAGCGCG